>CAZRSG010000066.1:0-7428 GCA_964602705.1 uncultured Oscillospiraceae bacterium | reverse complement strand
TTACACCCTTTTTATATGCTGTTATAGCCGCAGCCATTCCTGCTGCTCCACCGCCAATTATTAATAAATCTGTTTCCATCATTTGACTTCACCCCTATCATTATTATTTTGTTTTTCTATATAAAATGTTTGATTTACCACCATTTTTCGTAACTTCTGTTAGAGGAACATTTAACTGGTCAGATAATATTTTACTTATTATTGGTGTGCAAAATCCTCCTTGGCACCTTCCCATTCCTGCTCGTGTTCGTCTCTTTATAGCATCCAAATTATTTGCACCCACAGGGCTATTAATCGCATCTATAATTTCACCTTCACTTATATTTTCACACCGGCAAACAATCTTACCATATCTACCATCTTTTAATATAAGGGCATCTTTTTCCTTGTCATCAAGGTCTTTAAATCTATAGGGAGCTTTTCTTATAGGGTTAAATGTTTTTTTGCTCCTTAATTCAAGGCCTACATTCTTTAGCAAGCTTGTAACATATTCAGCAATTGCCGGTGATGCAGTTAAGCCCGGTGATTCTATACCGGCAACATTGATAAAGGCTTTGTTTTTAGCTGATGGTTGAATAATAAAGTCTCCTCCTAATATCCCATCTTTTAAAGGACTTGCTCGCATACCTGCAAAAGAACTTATAGTTTCTCTTAGGTCAATTGATGGTACAGTTTGTAAAGAAGATTTTCTAATTTCTTTTATACCAACCATTGTAGTCATTAAATTTTCTTTTTCATCTGCCAGTTCATTTGTTGGACCTAATAATAAATTACCATCTACTGTTGGTGTTGCCAATATTCCTTTTCCTTTTTGTGAAGGTGTTCTAAAGATAACTTTGTTAATAATCTTGCCTTGACTTTTATCCAATAAGATGTATTCACCTTTTCTGGGTATTATAGAAAAACTGTTATCCCCTATCATTGATGAGATTTTATCAGCATAAATACCGGCAGCATTAATAATATATTTAGTCTTAATATTGTAATTATCACAAGTAATTGTAAATGAATTTAAATGTGGCTCAATTTCTTTAACCTCACACTCTAACTTGATATCAACCCCATTTTCTATAGCATTTTCTGCAGCTGCAAGTGTTAGTTCATAAGGGCAAATTATGCCTGCAGATGGTGCATAAAGGGCAGCTATAGTTTTATCAGATATATTGGCTTCTATATTTTTTACTTCTTCTTGATTTAGTATTGCCAAATCTTTAATGCCATTTTTTATACCCCTCTGATATAGCGTTTGTATGTGTTCTACCTCTTCATCGTTTAATGCAATTACCAAGGAAGCAATTTTTTTAAAAGTTACTGATAATTCGTTAGATATTATTGACATCAGCCTATTGCCTCTTGCATTTAATATTGCCTTAAGGCTTAATGGTTCCGGATCGTAACCTGCATGTACAATTCCACTATTTGCTTTTGTTGCCCCCATGGCTAAGTCTGATTCTTTTTCTATTAAACAAACTTTTAAATCATATTTTGAAAGTTCTCGTGCTATCATTGAGCCAATTACCCCTGCCCCAATTATCGATATGTCATACATTTTTATACCCTCCTAATAAAATACAATAAAAAAAGCCACATTAAATGAAGGCAGTATCTGCCTCTTTTTATAATGTGACTCTCTATTATCTCCACACATTTATTTAATTGTTATGTCATTTCCCATATATTATTATACAGTACTTTTTCTATATTTGCAAACATTTTTTTGGGGGTAAGATATCGGGGTAAGGTATCGAGGCAAGATAGCGAGGCAAGATAACCTACCCGCTAAGAAGTATTGAATTTCCTTAGCCTTATATTTTCAACGCAGATAATATAAAAATATGCGGAACGGTTTAGAACCGTTCCCTACAGATGATATATGGTGCTAATGAATGGTTACATACTATTGGCAGGTTATAGTTGCCATAATTCTTTTTTTGCTGTTGAGGCTGCTATTGCACCTGCATTTAAAATATCCATTATATCCTGTTTATTCTTTATAAGTCCTCCTGCGATTATTGGCAAGGAGATATCCGAATTCATTTTTTTTAGGATAGTAGGCATAATCCCGGGTAAAATTTCTATCATATGGGGTTTTACTGATTTAACTGTTTTGATAGCAGTATTGTATGATTGGCTATCAATTATAAAAAATCTTTGTATGGTATATGCACCTTGTTCCCTTGCATAACGAATATGGCTACTTTTTGTGCTTATTATACCGTTTGGTTTTATTTCCTGTATAATATATTCTATAGCTTTTACATCTTTGCCTATTCCTTCTATAAAATCAATATGAATAAAGACTTTTTTATCTTGTTTTTTTATAGTATCAACAAGTTCTTTAATATTAAAGATATCCCCATATAGTAAGAATATAACACTTATGGGTGAGTTAATAGCATATTCTAAGTCAGAATATTGTCTAATGGCTGCAATTATTGGATTTATACCAAAGCTTTCAATAATAGTATCCATATTAGATGTTAGTTTCCTTAATCGATTTACTAAGAACTTTGATTAAGGCAATAGCTAAAAATCCTCCAATAAGTGCAGTTACTAATTGAGGCCAACTAAAGTTTACACTAAGAACTGGTGCAACTTTATTAAATTGTTCTTGAGGTACATTCCCCTGTACAAGTTTAAGCATAGCGGTTACTCCTGCCCATAAAAATAAAAATTTTGCAAGTGCCCCAGCTACTACGCCTATGTATTTGTTTTTTTCTTTAAAGAGATAGAATACATATACAATTATAATATTTCCTAATGCTACAATGGGTATTAGGTAAGGAAATATTGGTGGTAATTGTAATTGCAAGTATGCAACTATTGGTGTAATAAGCGCAACAGCTATTCCGGCATATATATTAATCAGCCCTACTCCTACTATTAGTGATAAATTTACAAGCGACCCTATAATAAACTGTGTATGGATACCTGTTCCTATTAATAATCTTAAATTTTGGAATACTAAAGCAATAGCTACAAGCATTGCACTTCTTGTTAATGTTTTTACTTTTGTATTTTTCAAAATAAACACTCCCTAAAATAATTTTGTTTTTTTTATTACTTATAGTATACATCATCGATTAATAAATTTAAATAATAATTAATAAAATTAAATAATTGTATATAGCTATTTTTTATATATTTAAAGTTATCATATCTTTTTATAAGGTATATATGTAATAGCTTATATTTATTTATCTCCTATTTTTATTTCTGCTTTAAAGATTGCTTGCCCACTTTCTTCATTAATTCCTTCAACATATATCATATTTAGATTTACTGCCGAGGTATCTTTAAATAAGATTATACAATCTCCCGGTAGTGTCTCATTAATATAAGTTACTTCTATTTCATTAACTTTATATTTTTGGTGTTCTTCTATGGTAAAACAATCCATTATAAAGTCTATATATTTTGAATTGTTAAGGTGTCCATTAAAGTCTATATCACTATAGCCTATTTTTCTTTTATAGGCAATTTCTTTATCACCAAAGGCTACTAATTTCTTTAATTTGCTATCCAGAGCTCTTTCTTTAATTATGTCCGGGTATTTAATGTTTATTTCTTCATTTCTTTTTAACTTTCTTGTTTTTATATCTAAGATAATCCATTTGGAAATAGCTCTTATTATTATATTTTCACTTTTATCTTTTATAATAAAATCTCTCTCGAAAGCAAATTTTTTTGGTTCTTGTGGCCATGTTTCAATAATAATGTTTTCATTCCATACCGGGTTTCTAACTATATTTACTTTTATACGGGTTAATATCCATGCTACGCCATGTTTTTGTTCTAAGGTATTAATACCTATTCCAAGGTGGTCTACAGCTGCACTTGCTATGTCTTGAAAGTAGGTAAATAGGGTGCTTAATTTTAGTTTTTTAACAAAATCAACATCACTTATTCCTATATGGTAATCTTTTTTATATATTATATTAGTGTTCATTATTTTCTCCTTATCTTATTTTTTATTTAGTTTAATTTTCATTAAAAGCTTTTGATATTCATCTAAGATTGTTTTATATTTATTTATAAGCCTTGTTTGATTTTTACTTTTACTGTTTTGTAGTTCGTTTATTATTTTAATGGTTTTATTGATTTTATTTATAAGAAGTTGGTCTAAAAGAGGGTCATTTTTTTCTATAAGTTTTTTTCCAATATAATAATGAATTTCATTTTTTATTTGTTCAAAACCTTTTGTTGCTACAATAACGTTATATATATTCCTTTCTTTAGTTAGTTCTTCGTCTATTATCCTATAGTTATTTTTATTTAACCATAGCCTAACTTCCTCTTGTGCTATCATAGGCTGAAGTATTATTGTCCCTATTTCATTTAACAAATCTTTGGCAGATGATAAAATCTGATTAATTAAAATACCACCCATACCTGCAATGATAACTGTATCTACTTCATTCTTTTTTATATTTTCCAACCCATTACTTATTCTTGTTTCTATTCTATCACTTAATTTATATTTTTTTATATTCCTTTTTGCTATTTTTATGGGTCCTTTTCTTATATCTGAGGCAATCACATTTAATGATATGTTATTTTGAATTAGGTATATAGGTATATAGGCATGATCTGTTCCAACGTCTACCACCCTTGTTTTATCAGGAACCTTATTGGCAATAAGTTGTAGCCTTTTTGAAAGTTTTATATTTTCTGACCTCATTGCCCCCTCCTTTGTTTGAGTTTATTTATGATTCTATTAAGGAGGAACCGATACCTGTACTGAGCACCTGTCCCTCCTTAAAGTAATAATAAATTTGTTTATTATGCTAATATAATTATTTTATTGCACTATCAATTGGTTCACCCTTATATTTAATTAATAATTCTCTTAATTCACTTGCATTATATGCTTCTTGCTCTGCCATTTTTTTAAATAGTGAGCTTATTTCACCTTTTTCAATTCTTTTAGAATACATTTCAAAGTCTCTAACTGCTTCTTGTGTATTAAGCCATGCCCTTTCTAAACAATCAATTGCATCCACTAATACTATCACCTCCTTTTGTTTTATTATTTGCTTATTGACCCATCTTATGCAAAAGAAAACCGAGTAAATCGTTCATAACCCGGTTTTAATCAAGATAATCTTTTAATTTTTTACTCCTACTTGGGTGTCTAAGTTTCCTTAAGGCTTTTGCTTCAATTTGTCTGATACGTTCTCTTGTTACTTTGAATTCTTTACCAACTTCCTCTAATGTTCTTGCTCGACCATCTTCTAATCCAAATCTAAGTTTTAAAACCTTTTCCTCCCGTGGTGTAAGTGTATCTAAAACTTCTATTAACTGCTCTTTTAGTAAAGTAAATGATGCAGCTTCTGCCGGTGCAAGGGCATCATCATCCGGTATAAAGTCACCAAGATGACTGTCTTCCTCCTCACCTATAGGTGTTTCTAATGATACAGGTTCTTGTGCTATCTTTAGAATATCCCTTACTTTTTCTACCGGTAAGTCCATTTCTTCTGCAATTTCTTCAGGTCGTGGTTCTCTGCCAAGTTCTTGTAATAACTGTCTTGAAACCCTAATTAATTTGTTTATTGTTTCAACCATATGAACAGGTATTCTTATAGTCCTTGCCTGATCAGCAATTGCCCTGGTTATCGCCTGTCTAATCCACCAAGTCGCATAAGTACTAAACTTATAACCTTTTCTATAATCAAACTTTTCTACAGCTTTTATTAAACCTAAGTTACCTTCTTGTATTAAGTCAAGAAATAACATTCCCCTACTAACATATCTTTTAGCAATACTTACTACAAGCCGTAAATTTGCCTCTGCAAGATGTTTTTTCGCCTCTATATCGCCAGCTTCCATCCTTTTAGCTAATTCAACTTCTTCCTCAGATGATAATAGGGAGACCTTTCCTATTTCTTTTAAATACATTCTTACAGGATCATCTATATTAATACCTTCAGGGGCACTTGCTTTCTTCTTTTGTTTTTTTACTGCTTCTTCTTTTTCGTCTGGTTTATAGTCATCAAAGTCATATTCCATATCCCCTATTATTTCAATTCCCATATCATCAAGGGATTCATACACCTTTTCAATTTGTTCAGGTTCTAATTCTATTTCCTCAAGGGTATCTAAAAATTCTTTAGATGTGATTGAACCTTTATCTTTACTCTTATTTACTAGTTCGGTAACAATATCTTTTTTCCTTATATTCGATTTCATTTTACGCCCCTCCTTTCTCGAGCAGGTTTATTCTTGCCGGTATTTTTTTATTAATATATTTAATTTTTCAACATCTCCCTCTTGTAAACTTTTCTTGATTTTTCTTACTTCTTTTTCTTTGTTTATACTGTTTATAAGGTCTTGTGCAGCTTGCATGTTATCTGCAAAGTTAGTTTCTTTATAAAATATCGCTGTAATATCATCCGTCTCATTATTGCTAAACTTTGATATTATCGTTGAAATAGTTATTGTTTCTTCTTCTTTTAAGTTAAATATTATATTGGCAAGCCTTTTGTTTAAATCATTTGTGAAGTCGTTAGGCTCTATCTTATTTTTTATATGTCTACATACATCTTTATCATAATATATAATATTTATTAATAATCTTTCTGCTTTAGTTAATTTTATTTCACTAAGACTTCTATTATCAGTTGTAAGCCTTTTTGTTTTTGCTACTACAAAAGTGTCGGCTCTTTTAAGCTTCCTTTTATTTTGTCGTATAGTTTTTAATAGTATTTTGTTTACTTCTGCAGTTATTGCCTGGGGTGTTATTTTAGTTTCTTTGCTTATCTTCTGTATATAGGCATCCCTTTCAACAATATTATTTATTTTTGAAAAATTAATTGCCATTTCATTTACTAATGCAACCTTTTGATCAATATTGTTAATATCGTATTTTTGTTTTAATAAGTCAATTTTATAATCTATGTGATTTTTTGCTTCTTTAATCATTTTATTAAAATGGCTTAATCCTTTTTTTCTTATAAGATCATCCGGATCTTCTCCTTTTTCAAGCGTTAGGACTTTCACTCTACAAGCGGCATCTAATAAAATATCAATGCTTCTAAGTGTAGCTGCTTGCCCGGCTGAATCAGAATCATAAGCAATAATAACTTCCCGGCAATACCTTTTTAATAACTTTGCTTGTGCAAAACTTAATGCTGTTCCTAAGGTGGCTACGGTATTTAGTATCCCATTTTGGTGTAAAGATATAACATCCATATAACCTTCAACTAAAATTATCTTACTTGTTTTTTCATCTTTTACAAAGTTTAATCCGTAAAGATTTTTACTTTTATCAAATGTTAATGTTTCCGGAGAATTTAAATATTTAGGTTTGGAATTCTTATCAATAACCCTTCCACCAAATCCTAATATATTGCCCCTAACATCTATTATAGGAAACATTAATCTATTTCTAAACCTATCATATTCTAAATCCTTTTCTTCATTCTTAAC
>CAZRSG010000065.1:0-7591 GCA_964602705.1 uncultured Oscillospiraceae bacterium | reverse complement strand
GAAAACAATAATAAGTTTCAAATAGCAAGAGAAAAAGCATATAAGGTTATGGCACAGTTTCATACCGGTACTTCCTTTACCATGGACTTTTTAAATATTTTAGTCTTGAGTGCGGGTGGAATATTTTTTTATAAGGGATATATTAACTTTGGAGACTTTGCAGCCTTTATATTGTATATACGAAGTTTCTTACAACCGATTAGAAAGTTAGTAAATTTTGTTGAGCAATATCAGTCAGGAGCATCAGGATTTAAACGATTTATAGAAATAATGGAAGAACCCTTAGAAGCTGATGAACCTAATGCTATAAATGTTAACTCAGTTGAAGGGGATATAGGTTTTGATAATGTATCATTTTCTTATGATAATCATGAAATAGTATTAAGTAATATTAATTTCAGTATTGATGCAGGAAAAACTATTGCTATAGTAGGTCCTTCAGGTGGTGGTAAGACAACCTTATGCCACTTAATACCACGATTTTATAATCTTGAACAAGGTGCAATATATATAGACGATAAAAATATAAAAGACTTCACACTTAAATCATTAAGAAATAATATAGGTATAGTTCAGCAGGAGGTATTTCTCTTTACAGGAACAGTATACGAGAATATTCTTTGTGGAAGGTATGGGGCAACAAAAGAAGAAGTAGTTGAAGCTGCTAAACGTGCTAATATTCATAACTTTATAATTTCACTACCTAAAGCTTATGACACTTATGTAGGAGAAAGAGGAGTAAAATTATCCGGTGGTCAAAAACAAAGAATTTCTATAGCAAGAATTTTCTTAAAAAACCCACCAATATTAATTTTAGACGAAGCAACATCTGCCCTTGATAATGTAACTGAAACATTAATACAAGAATCTTTGGATAAACTGGCACAAGGCAGAACAACCCTTATCGTCGCCCATAGGTTATCTACAGTAAGAAATGCAGACGAGATTATTGTTTTGACAAGTGATGGCATAGAGGAAAAAGGTAGCCATAATGACCTAATTAGTCAGGCAGGAATATATGCTGAACTTTATAATTCGCAATTTAAAGAAGTTGCCTTACAATAGTTACAAGAAATAATAATAGATTAAAAAATAAAAATAATGGAGGCATCTTATAATATAGATGCCTCCATTTAAAATATATATAAACTACCTTTGTAGATAGTTGTATATAACAATTGCAGCTTGTGCTCGAGTAAGTTCATCTTTAGGATTAAAATTTATTCCATCACCCTTAACAATTCCAAGAGCCGAACCAATAACTATATAACCAATTAAATCAGGATTAACATTTTCAATATCATCAAATTTATAATTGAATATATCTTTTAAATCAGCAATTTTATCATATTTTAATGCACGTATGATAAACTTCATACTTTCTTCTCTTGTAATAGGCTGGTTCTCTGCCCTTTCACCTTCTTTAATAAGACCGTCCCGTATTAATTGTTTATACATATTATCTAATTCTTTAGAAGCAGCCATAGGCAGAACAGGTATATAATAATTTAAAGTTTTTGAAATCAAATATAGAAAATCTTTTTGAACTATAGGCTTATCAGGGTCAAAGTCCGGACCTTCCAATGCAATTCCAAATTGGGCTAATAAGTTTATATGATTTTCAGCATAATGCCCTGTTATATCAGTATATTCAACTGGCTTATATTCCTCAAAGGGCTTGCCAAAACTATCTAAAATCACTCCTGTATAAGCATCAAAAATTAATGGTTTATTAGGATTAGGGGCATATACTAAGCACATATTCGGTTTCTCATCAGTTTTTGAATAAGATGATAATGCAAGATCCAACTTATCAAGACCATATTCATATACTGGTATGTATTGCAACTCTAATCCAACTTCTGTAAACATTGTATCATAAATTTTACTTATGTCAAGTACCTCGTCCAAAGAAGGGAAGCTTACATTATTATCAAACCACATCATTGAAAAGTTAATAATCTTTCCTGTTACAGCATTATAACTAACTTCTAAAAAGTTGCCGGGAAATGTAATACCGTTAATTTTACGTATATACCTAAAATTATAATTAAGTGGTTTTTCATCGGCATCTCTTTGAATATAATAATCTTTTAGGCTTTCATCAAGTTCTGTGTTTGTAAACTTATCATTATAATGTTTCTTTAAAAATTGCTCTACTTTTTCCTGTGCTTGTGATTTATCATATTTTGCTTTTTCATCCTTGACTTTTTCAGTGTAATCATATATATAAAAACTTTCAATCTCACCTGTACCGGCATTAAGTGTTACCGATACATACTTATAATCTTGTTTTTTATTGTCAGCATCTTCACGATTATTAAAGTCTAAGGTCCAAATAAACTTTTCCTTGGAAGCCCAATCCTTGTATAGACCGGCATTATCTAATTTGAATGTATCATCCAAGTCTAAAACATCAAAATGTTTAGCAATTTCTCCTGCACCTTTTTGACTTATTAGGTTAGAAATTTGCTCTATGGCTTTTTTTTCTTCGGGGGACAAGGGCCTACCTGCATCAGCCAATTCACTCATTGCCTTTTGTTCATTCATTGCTGTAAGATCATAGGTTCCACCACCAGCTCCCCCCCTTAAACCATATAAATCATCATTTACATTAATTTTTTCACCTGTAATAGCATCAATATATTCGTTATAATCATAGTCAGGATTATAAACTGGATAGATTTTAATTTCATTGCCTTGGTTATCGTATACATATATTAACTTTAAGCCTAAGTTTTTAATATATGCTTCCTGTGCTTGTTCAAGGGAGATAACATTGTCGGCAGCTGGAAAGTCAACATCTTCAGTCCAATCAATCCTATAATTTTCTATGCTGCCGGTATCTGAATCGACACGTATAGAAACAGTATTACCATAGAAAGGGATACCATTTACCACTCTTCTATAATTGAAATTATAAGACATATCACCTATAGAAGGTTGAAAATTTTCTACAGCCTTTAACTGGGCAAAAATTCTACTATCAATTTTATTTATAAATGTATCAGCTATTTCTCGTGCTTGTTCCTTTGTAAGTTGGGGTAATACACTCCTATTAGAATAATCCCGATACCTGTAATGAGAATAATTTAAAATAGATCCCTTATCATTAATAGTAACACTAATACTCTCATTATCATAGTCTTGCTTATCATCGTTCCAATTTAAGTACCAAATTGTTTCATTGTCTCTAACATTGACATTGTACTCAAAGTTAGTAAAACTATCAGGTATATCAAGTTTGACGGTAGCTATCTTTATAGCTTCTTCCAGTTCTTTGTCACTTTGTGCAAAAGTATGTATAGGAAGCATAAGCCCTATAATCATTGTTGCACATAGTAATGTTGAAATTAATCTTTTCAATTAAAACACCTCTTTTTAATTTTTTAAGCTATAAGTATTTTATAAAATTATTATAAAAAGTTTAAATACAAGCTTATGTATATATAGACTGTGAAAAGAAAAATAAGTTCCATTTTTTTAAGAAATAAAAAGATATAAATAAAAAAGGCATAAATATGCCATTTAAATTAAGGAAAGAAAATAAATTATTTGAAGGGAAGATTTGCAGGTCCTTCAACAATTTTTACTACTTTAAAATTTGTTTTATCCGTTAATGTAGAATCTTGAAATTCTATCAGTGCTTCATATAAGGAAACGGGTCTTTCTATTGTAAATAGTAAAATATGATTATTAGAATCCCTATAATCTTTATTATTTTCGCAACCAATAAAATACAAAATACTTTTTCCTTTCACAATAACCACCTACTTCAGTTCTATTATAATACTATATTAAAACATTTTATAAGAAAATGTAATTGATAAAATACATTAAAATTATTATATAATTTGACATAAGTGTATAAAGTCATATTGATTAACAAATAAAATAAGTGAAAATGCACAAAAGATATTAGCGAAAGAGGATAATTTTCACAACTTACAAGTTATACCAAGGCACCAAGTAATAAGATTTCTTCATTATCATCATATATTTTAGGAAACTGTGAAATAGCTAATGGGTTTACACCCTGCCCGGCTTCTACTGTAAAACCCGGACGTTGATATTCTTGTAAAAACCAATCTTTATAGCCGGCATAAGCAGCTTCTTCAGCTATAGCTATGGGTTGGTAACCACTTACATGGGCAAATTGCTGGGCTATTTCTGTAGATTCCGGTGGTGCAAAATTTTCAAATTGATAATATATAACCTCACCCTGGGTATGATATGCAATAACTAACCTAAAATCTTTTTGTTTAGTAAAGTCAACCATAGCAATAGACTCAGGTTCAGATAAGGGCGAATCCCCACCAAAATTACGGGGGGCAGGCACAGTAAATCCTTCTTCAATTTGTATTTCTTTAGCACGTTCCCATTCAGCGGGATAATTAAGATTTAAATCAACACCTCTTATATTGGCTTTCCATACACTTGGTAGGGGTAAACCTGTTTTATTAAGCTCACTTGCTTGTTTATAAGCCAAGTTAGTATAGTTAGGCCAATATGTAACTAAATCGACCCCATCAGGATTAACCATAGGAATAAGATAAATGCTGGCATAATTAAAAATATCATTTATATTATATCCTCTAATGTTCCCCTTAACTGAATATGCCTTTGCAAAGTTTTCAATAAATTTCATTAATATAGGCGTAGTAATCCATTCGTTTGCGTGGTGTGATGCATTGTAGGACACATGATTATTGCCATTACCTAACCTTATATAATAAAGTTCCTTGCCCATAACACTTTTACCTATAGTTCCAACTTCTAAAAAAGGATATCGTACTTTTAAGCCTTGAATTTGCCTTTCCATTATATCGTAAGTATAATCAATATCCGTAAAAACAAGATCAATGCCATAGGGAACAATTATTTGCTGTCCGACTTGTAAAAAGTTAGGGTCAATATCCGGGTTAGCAGTTAATATAGCATTTACACTTGTATGAAAACGTATAGCTATATTATATAAAGTATCACCTGACAATATTGTATAGGTATCATAACCTCTTAATAAGGTATCAAAAATTGACCATGTCGCAGCCCCTACAATGCCATCAGCAACCAGGCCGTTATTACGTTGAAATGCTACTACAGCAGCTTGTGTTTGCTGTCCAAAAGCACCATCAATAGGACCGGGATTATAGCCAATCTTAGATAAAAGACTTTGAATTAACATAACATTTGGTCCGGACGAACCAATCATTAAAGTTTCCATTATATATCACCTCATTTATATACTATTCATTAGAACAAAAAAGTGAACCTAAAAGGCAAAATAAAAATCCCCCCTTAAGTTCTTAAGATAATCTTAAGTGGGGGGACTTGCATATACTAAGTATTTTATGAGTCTTATTTTGATAATGCACTTTTAACGCTTACTTCTGTGACACTTCCTAACTGACCTGTTAGGCTGCCTATCTCATCGGTAGTACCATCAATGATTAAGGAGATAACACTAAGGTTACGTTCCTTATATGGGATACCCATCCGACCGACAATAATATCAGCATGGTCATGGAGAATTTGATTAATTTCCTTCGACTTGTCAATATTTTCTACAACAATACCAATAACACCTATTCTTTTTTGCATAAGACAACCCCCAATTATAAAATTATATAAAATTTATTAAAAAAAGATTTATAAAAGCTGGAAAAATCTTTATGCTTATAGTATACTTAAACCGAAACCTAAATACAAGGGTTTTACTAAGTATAAGGGGGAATTTAAATGTTAAAAGTATCAGAAAAGGCAGATTTTATAAATCATGATCGTATTATTACGACCTTAGAATCAGCTAAAAACAAACACAAATCAGAGGTTTATGACATCATTATGAAAGCTAAAAAGGCAAAAGGCCTTAGCTTGGAAGAGGTAGCAATATTATTGCAAAATGATGATCCTTCTCTAAGACAAGAACTCTTTAAAACAGCCAAAGAAATTAAAGAAACGATTTACGGGAAAAGAATAGTTTTATTTGCACCACTATATATATCGAATTACTGTACTAACAGTTGTGTATATTGTGGTTATAAATGCGGAAATAAATTTAAAAGAAGTAAACTAACTGATGCTGAGATAGGTAAAGAAGTTGAAATTATTGAAGAACTGGGACATAAAAGGATTGCATTGGAAGCAGGGGAAGATGATGAAAATTGCCCCATTGAATATATTTTAAATGCTATAGATGTAATCTATAAAACAAAGCTCAGAAATGGAAGTATCCGTCGAATAAATGTTAATATAGCAGCTACAACCATTGAAAACTATAAAAAACTTAAAGATGCTGAAATTGGAACATATATATTATTCCAAGAAACATACCATAGGGAAACTTATAAGAAAACGCATCCCGCAGGTGCTAAAAGCAATTATGACTATCATGCAACAGCTATGGATAGGGCAATGGCAGGAGGAATAGATGATGTTGGTATAGGTGCTTTATTTGGTCTATATGATTATAAATATGAAATAATGGGACTTTTACTTCATACTCAACATTTGGAGGAAACTTTTGGAGTAGGACCACATACTATATCTGTGCCAAGACTTAGAAAAGCAAACCATGTATCATTGAAAAATTATCCGCATCTTGTATCAGATGATGATTTTAAAAAAATTGTAGCTATTTTACGGTTGGCTGTTCCCTATACAGGTATAATATTATCAACCCGTGAAGAAGCAACTTTTAGAGAAGAAGTAATTTCATTAGGAATTTCCCAAATTAGTGCAGGATCATCAACCGGTGTAGGTGGATATAAAGATGAATATGAAGATGATAAGCATGATGATTTACAATTCGAATTAGCAGATAAAAGACCCCCAAATGAGGTTATAAAATCACTATGCAGGCAAGGTTATTTACCAAGTTATTGTACTGCCTGTTATAGGATGGGTAGGACAGGGGATAGGTTTATGGAGTTTGCTAAAACCGGAGAGATTCATAATTTATGTTATCCTAATGCAATATTAACATTTCAAGAATATATTGAAGACTATGCCGATAGTGAACTAAAGGATTTAGGAAATAAAGTTATACAAGATAGTATAAATAAAATACCTAATGAAAAAGTTAAAGAAAAAACAATAGAAAGAATAGAAAAAATAAGAGCAGGTAAAAGGGATTTTTATTTTTAGATAAGTTCCTACATATAATAGGCGAACAAATAATAGGCGAACAAACTTGTTTGCCTATTATATGTCATTATTCAAGACCAGAACTTCCTATCCAAGCTCCGATATTGAATGGCTTCAGCAATATGGTTACTATTAATATCCCCACTATCATCCAAGTCTGCAATAGTTCTTGCAACTTTTAAGATACGACTATGTGCCCTTGCACTAAGCCCAAGATTATTAAAAGCCATCTTAAGCAACTTTTTTTCTTCCGAGCCTAATTTACAATAAGTATTCATATATTTTGTATTTAACTGAGCATTAGAAAATATTTTTAAATCCTTATATCTTTCTAATTGGATATTGCGTGCCTTATTAACTCGTTTTTTAATACTTGCCGAACTTTCAGATTTACCTTCCGATTCTAAATGCTTATATTTCACACCTGCTACTTCAATATGCAAAT
>CAZRSG010000064.1:6425-8178 GCA_964602705.1 uncultured Oscillospiraceae bacterium | reverse complement strand
TTTTAAATTATGCAAACTGTGATATGGTACGTCATACAGGAATATTTGATGCAGCTATAAAGGCTACAGAAACGGTAGATATTTGCTTAGGTAAGGTTATAAAAGCAATTCTTGCCCAAGGAGGAACAGCTATTGTAACTGCTGATCATGGGAACTCAGAACAAATGCTTGATTATGAAACAGGAGAACCCTACACTGCACATACAACAAACAAGGTACCACTACTTATGATATCTGCTGAAGATATTAATCTTAGACAAGGTAAATTAGCTGATATAGCACCAACCATACTGGAAATTATGGGTATAAATAAGCCTATGGAAATGACCGGTAATAGTTTAGTTGAAAAATAAATAAATAAATAATATAAAATAAAAGATAAAATAAAAAAATAGGAGGCATATAAAATTATGAAACAATACATTGGTATTGAAGATATTATTGCAAGGGAAGTTATCGACTCAAGGGGAAACCCAACAGTTGAAGTTGAAGTTTATGTTGAAGGAGGATATATGGGTAGGGCAGCCGTTCCTTCAGGAGCATCAACAGGGGAATTTGAAGCTGTTGAATTAAGAGATGGCGATGAAAAAAGATACCTTGGTAGAGGAGTCTTAAAAGCAGTTGAAAATGTTAATACTGAAATAGCTGATGCATTGATAAATATGAATGTATTAGACCAAGTTGAAATAGATAAAACAATGATAGCACTTGATGGAACTACAAATAAAGGCAGATTAGGGGCAAATGCTATATTAGGTGTATCACTTGCATGTGCAAAGGCAGCGGCAGAAGCCTTAGGTATGTCATTATATCAATATATAGGTGGAACTAATGCAAAGCAACTTCCTTTACCAATGATGAATATTTTAAATGGTGGGGAACATGCGGATAATAATGTGGATATACAAGAATTTATGATTATGCCGGTAAAAGCAAAAAGTTTTTCACAAGCATTACAAATGTGTACAGAAGTATTTCATAATTTAAAAACCGTATTATCCGAAAGAGGCTATTCAACCGCTGTAGGAGATGAGGGTGGTTTTGCACCAAACCTTAGCAAAGACGAAGAAGCTTTAGATGTAATAGTAACAGCAGTAGAAGTTGCAGGTTATGTACCAGGTGAGGATTTTAAAATAGCTATGGATCCGGCTGTTTCTGAATGGTATAATAAAGAAGATGGAAAGTATCACTTACCTAAATCTGGAATAGTTAGAACAAAAGAAGATATGGTTGAATACTGGGCAGGTTTAGTTGATAAATATCCAATTGTCTCCATTGAAGATGGAATGGATGAAGAAGATTGGGAAGGTTGGGAACTACTCACAGAAAAAATAGGGAATAGGGTACAATTAGTTGGTGATGACTTATTTGTAACTAATACAGAAAGATTAGAAAAAGGAATTAAACTTAAAGTAGCAAACTCTATTTTAATAAAAGTAAACCAAATAGGCTCATTAACAGAAACATTGGATTCTATTGAAATGGCTAATAAAGCCGGATATACGGCTGTTATATCACACAGGTCAGGAGAAACAGAAGATACAACAATAGCTGATATAGCTGTAGCAGTTAATGCCGGTCAAATAAAAACAGGTGCACCATCAAGGACAGATCGTGTAGCTAAATATAATCAACTATTAAGAATTGAAGAAGAATTATCCGGGCACTCAGAATTTTTAGGCGAAAAAGTCTTTTTCAATATAAAAAAATAATGCGGGGGTGAATTAATGGCTTTATTTATAACAATATTACA
>CAZRSG010000064.1:1664-6415 GCA_964602705.1 uncultured Oscillospiraceae bacterium | reverse complement strand
CACATAATTATTAGTTTAACATTGATATTAGTAGTACTTTTCCAATCAGGGAAAAGTGCAGGCTTATCCGGTTCTATATCCGGTGGGGCAGAAACATTCTTTGGTAAAAACAAAGGACGTACAATTGATGCTATCTTAGGCAAATGGACTTCAATTGCAGCAATATTGTTTATAATAACATCACTTTTACTGACATACCTTAAAATAGGTTAAATTAATACAAAAAAACCACATCAAATTGGTGTGGTTTTTTTGTATACACCTTTAAAAATTTATAATAAGCTAGTAAAATTTAATAATAAAAACCCAACAAAATAAATATTATTTAAATATTATGAAATGTATAAATAACAATGAAGCTAAGCTTACATTTATAATAATAAAGTTTTTCAAAGATATAATAAAAGTATGTTTTTTTGATTGGTATTTAAGAAAGATATTAATATTTTTTATTATAAAAGGTGTAATAAGAAACATTAATATAAGTGTCATAGGTAATATATTAACCAATAATAATATTCCAATATCTAAAAATATAATATAATATAATATTTTAAATAGGCTTAATGATTTAACCTTGCCTATATATATAGGTAAGGTATAGCGATGATTTTCAATATCATCCTCAATATCACATATATTATTAGCAAGCATAATATTAGCTATACTTAAGCTGGAAGGCAAAGAAAGCAAAAAAAGTATAAGTAGTTCCTGCAAGTTAATTTTGACATGTAAAAACCTATCAATCATACTCAATTCAAATAAATCCAAATTAACAATATGAATATATATTGATAAAAAGATAATAATAAATCCCATAAAAAAGCCGGAAAAAAACTCACCCAATGGCATCCGAGAGATAGGTAAGGGTCCAAATGTATACAAAACCCCAACTGCAAATGAAATTATACCTATAATAAGAAGTAAGAGTGAAGTATTATTAAAAAGCAAGATTCCAAAAACAATAGCTATGGTAACCAATAAAATTATAACTATTACAACGGAAGGCTCGTTAAGATTATTTTTAACAATAGAATTATACTCTTCAAATCCATAACCATACCTTTTATTAGCCTTTTTATAATCAATATAATTATTAATGGCAGTAGTTGCCATATCAAAACTTAACAAGGAAATTAGCATAAATATAAAATTAACCATATTAAATTGCCTATAACGAAAAGAAGCAATTATACTACCTATAAAAAATGGAAGCATACTGGCAGCCTTTGTTTGAATTTCTACTAACTTTAAAAAACCTAATAAATTCATTTTAAATTACCCCTGTCTAAAGTTAATAAAAGCATCTTGCATTAAGCATAAAAACTTTCAAATTACTATATATTTTACTTGTTACTGAATACTTTTAAGTATTATTTATGGAAATATAAAGATACTAATGGTATGATTATATTATTAAACACCCGGTTTGTAAATGAAAATAAAAAATATGACAGGAAGTGCTAAGATGACACAAGAAGAAAAGATAATATTATTTATGAAAGAAGACTCATATATTCCTTTATTGTTAGAAGAACTTATAGGTGTATTAGATGTTCCAAAAGATGAAATAGGAAACTTTTTAACAGTAATAGATAAGTTAGAAAATGAAGGTAAAATTATAAAGACCAAGAAAAAAAGATATAACCTTCCTGAAAATGTAGGTATAGTGATAGGAAAATTTCAAGGAAACGAACGGGGCTATGGTTTTGTTATCTCGGATGATGAAACAATAGCTGACGTATTTATTCCTGCTGAATACACTGCAAACGCAATGAATAATGATAGGGTCCTAGCAAGGATGACAAGAAAAAATATAGGGGGACCAAATTCAGAAGGTGAAGTTATACGAATTTTACAAAGACATAACAGGGAGATAATAGGCTTATTTGAGCATAATAATAACTTTGGTTTTCTTATCCCGGATGATAGAAAAATTGATACGGATATTTTTATATCAAAAGATAATTTTAATGGTGCAAAGGCAGGGCAAAAAGTTATTGTTGAAGTTATTAAATGGCCAACGGGGCGGAGAAATCCTGAGGGAAAAGTTTTAGAAGTTTTAGGATATGCAAACGAACCGGGTGTAGATATTTTATCAATAATAAAACAATTTAAAATAAGTGAAGAATTCCCGGAAAAAGTAATTAAACAAATACAAGGAATAGAAGATAAGGTATTTACACAAGAAATAGAAAAACGTACTGACTTAAGAAAATTAAACACCATAACAATAGATGGTGAAGATGCAAAAGACCTTGACGATGCAATCTCAATAGAAAAAACAAGCCAAGGAAACTATAAATTAGGAGTTCATATTGCAGATGTAAGCCACTATGTAACAGAAAAAAGCCCCCTTGATAAGGAAGCATACCAAAGGGGTACAAGTATATATATTATAGACAGAGTAATCCCTATGTTACCTAAAAAACTATCAAATGGAATATGCAGCTTAAATCCCGATGAAGATAGGCTAACTCTTTCTGTAATCATGGAAATAGATTATACCGGAAAGGTAATTAACTATGAAATATTAGAAAGTGTTATAAAAAATAAGGCAAGAATGACATATGAAAATGTAAGTAAGATTATAGAAGGAGATAGGCAACTAATAGAAAAATATAAAGATATAGTTAATGATATCAAATTAGCAAAAGAATTGGCACTAATATTAAAGAAAAAAAGGAAAGAAAGGGGAAGTATAGACTTTAACTTCCCGGAAATGAAGATTATATTAGATAAGGTTGGAAAACCAATAGAAATAGAAAAATATGAAGTAACAATATCAAATAAGATTATAGAAGAATTTATGTTAGTATGTAATGAAACAATTGCTGAGCATATGTTCTGGTTAAACGTACCCTCAATTTATAGAGTTCATGAAGAACCAAATGTTGAAAAAATAAAAGACTTTAGTATTTTAATACATAACTTAGGTTATAAGTTAAAAGGAATCTCTAAAATTCATCCAGGTGTACTGCAAGAACTATTAGACGAAATAAAAGGGAAAAAGGAAGAAAAAATTATTAGTACAGTCATGTTAAGATCATTAATGAAGGCAAAATATTTAAATAATAATTTAGGTCATTTTGGATTAGCTGCAAAATATTATTGCCATTTTACAGCACCAATTAGGAGGTACCCTGACCTTATAGTCCATAGGATTTTAAAAGAAAACATCAAAAAAGGAATAAACAGTAACCGCGAAAAATTTCTAAAAGAATTTACTAATAAGGCAGCAAAACAAGCCTCAGAAAAAGAAGTATATGCAGAAGAAATTGAACGAGAAGTTGAAGAACTAAAGAAAGTAGAATTTATGCAAGATAAAGTTGGAGACATATTTGATGGCATTATATCAGGTGTAACATCCTTTGGGCTATTTGTAGAACTTGATAATACAATAGAAGGGCTCGTTAGGCTTAGTGATATAATAGATGATTACTATATATATAATCAAAATCAATACACGTTAACGGGTGAAAGAACTAAAAAAATCTATAAGATAGGAGACCAAGTAAGGGTACAATTAGTCAGGGCAGATATAAGTCAAAGAAAGCTATCTTTTATAATTATATAAGCATAGTAGGGGCGGACGACCCTGTCCGCCCGAAAGAATAACTTGCAAGCCATATAAATTTCATCAATCCTATTTCCTCACAACAACATCTCTTGATAACATATCCCAAATAGCCGGATCCTCCATACCAAGTCGCCATAAGGCAAGGCCACTAATACCCAATTGCCAAGCCAAACGTATTTTAGCAAAAATACTATATTGATTTTCAAACCATACCTCATGTTGATTACCCTGTTCATCTATATATTTAAACATAGGTGTTTGTGTAAGATCATCAAAAATAATTTGACTATTGTACCTTTGAGCTAAATCAATTGCCATTTGATAGGTAACATATGTGCTTGTTCCACTATTAAGATTAAAGTCGAAGCCAAAGACAGATACTGCCGCTACAATCTTTTCTTTATCAACCCGTGTCATTGTATACCTAAGAACTCTTTCCATCCAACCAATAGACACTACAGGTCCGGGTCCACTACCAGGCCAGCCATGTTCATTATAAAGCATAACTACAAACTCATCCACAGCTGCCCCAATAGCAGCATAATTGAAAGGATCCGAAAAAGGATTAAAAGGCTCATCACTTACTCGAGACGGAATAGAAGCAGAAAAATAATACCCTAATGGCCTTAAAGTATTAGCAATTTCAGTATAAAGTGCAGATAAATCTACACTATCTTCCACATATGCATCTTCAATATCAATATTTACCCCATCAAAATTATACTTTTCAATTAAGCTTACAATATTTTGGGCAAATGCACGCCTGTTTTGTGGTGAAGAAACTAATTCATGAACAAGATCTTGTGCAAAAGTAGGACCCTGTCTATATAATAAATTATGAATAACAGGCATTATTTTTATATTACTACGATGAGCAAGTGCTACTAAAGTATTGACATCCTGATCCGAAAAATCACCAAACTTTTCAATTTCAGTTGGATTATTTCCATTAATTCTAAACATAAATAAACCTAATTCAGATATGTTATTAGTGTTGTTGACAAAAGAGTTAAAAGAACTTGGCAAGGCTGGACCTTCTTCAAGAGTATAAAATCCCAAAATCTTACTTATGGGCTTGTCACCGCCATGGACTCGGCGGCTTACTATATTACCGGAAATCCAACCACTTTTGCCATTATATAACCGAACCCTATACCAATTTTGCCAAAAA
>CAZRSG010000064.1:0-1654 GCA_964602705.1 uncultured Oscillospiraceae bacterium | reverse complement strand
CCTTCTACAGGCAATCGTGTATCCTTAGTTACATTAGCAATAATAGAAGAACTTGTATTTGGTTCTTTACGTATATTAGCCCTATCCGTTAGGACTATAAGCTCAGTATAAAGTGGTATGCGTAATTGTTGACCGACAGTAAGAGCTGTACTTGTAAGCCCATTCAATGATATAATACTTTCTACTGTAGTATTAAACTTTTGTGCAATTAGAAACAAGGAATCTCCCGCTTGTACAGTATAAAACATAATTTATCATTCCTTTACAAAATAAATTTTAAATATAATAATAGTCAATATTTATTATATTCTTGAAAACTACTATTTGTGATATAATATAAACCAACCGATATTACCACCAATAACATCTAAAATCGGCAAGCTTAATTCCTATAATCATAGAAAAGTTTTTCAAACTATGTTATAATTAAGCTTATAATAACCTAAAATTACAGGTTAGTTATAGAATATGAATTTTACTAAAATAATTTATTATAAACTGATATAAACTGATATATGGGCTGGATAAGCCCTATGATTTAAAAGGAGGAAACATATACTTTATGGCAAATGAAAGACAGGATAAAATACGGAACTTTTCTATAATTGCACATATAGACCATGGTAAATCTACACTTGCTGATAGATTATTAGAAAAGACAGGTTTAATATCTCAACGAAATATGCAATCCCAAGTCTTGGATAACATGGAATTAGAACGTGAAAGAGGCATAACAATAAAGGCAAGGGCTGTTAGGCTAATATATAAAGCTAACGATGGTCAAGAATATATATTAAACCTAATTGATACACCCGGGCATGTAGACTTTAATTATGAAGTATCCAGGAGTTTAGCTGCATGTGAGGGTGCAGTATTAGTAGTAGATGCAGCACAAGGAATAGAAGCACAAACATTAGCTAATACTTACTTAGCACTTGAGCATAATTTAGAGATTGTACCCATAATAAATAAGATTGACTTACCAAATGCACAACCCGATATTGTAAGAAAAGAAATAGAAGATGTTATAGGAATAGAAGCCGGTGATACACCAGCAATATCAGCAAAAGAAAATATAGGTATAGAAGAAGTATTAGAGGAAATAGTAAATAAAATTCCACCCCCATCAGGAAATAATAATTCCCCATTAAAAGCCTTAATATTTGACTCATATTATGATACTTATAAGGGAGTAATTGTTTATGTTAGAATAAAAGAAGGCCATTTGGAACCGGGAATGATGATAAGACTAATGGCAACAAAAAAAGAATTTGAAGTAATAGAAGTTGGTTATTTAGAACCGATGGGACTTAAAAATTCAAAAAGACTCTTAGCAGGTGAAGTGGGTTTTATAGTAGCAAGCATAAAAAATGTACAAGACACCTCAGTTGGTGACACTATAACAACTGTAGATAATCCTGCAACAGAACCCTTACCCGGCTATAGGGATGTTAGTGCCATGGTGTTTTGCGGGATATATCCTGCTGATGGATCAAAATATAGTGATCTAAGGGAAGCCTTTGAAAAATTAAAATTAAATGATGCCTCCCTAAGCTTTGAAGCAGAAACATCGGCAGCATTAGGATTTGGTTTTAGATGTGGATTTCTTGGTCTCTTGCACATGGAAATTGTTCAAGAACGTTTAGAACGTGAA
>CAZRSG010000063.1:0-8653 GCA_964602705.1 uncultured Oscillospiraceae bacterium | reverse complement strand
ATGTTGCTGCAGAGCGGGGCTATGTTGACGATGTAATTGAGCCTGATTCAACACGTCCAAGAATTATAAGTGCCTTAGAGATGCTACTAAGCAAAAGGGAATCAAGACCGGCAAAAAAACATGGTAATATACCGGTGTAAATAATTATCTTTATTTTAATTAACATATTATAATAGATAAATATAATCAATATTGAGGTGATTTAGTTTGGTAAATATTAACGAGGGAATAGTCGTTACTATTATGGGAATGTTAATAGTTTTTGCAGTATTAATTCTTTTATGGATTATATTAGAAATAATGCGATTAATTTTTTATAGAGCTAATAAAAAATCAAGTAACGATAAGGCCAAAAAAGATAATATATCAATAAAACCTATGGACAATAAGGAAGAAACAAAAGAAGATGAAGACGAGCTAATAGCTGTATTAACAGCTGCTATCGCAGCAAGTTTAAATCAATCTACTTATAATTTAAAAATAAAATCCTTTAGACGAATAAAACAAGTAAGCTCTGCATGGAATGCAATAAGCAGAAAAGAACAAATTGAAAATAAACTATAAAATTTTAATTATTTTAGGAGGAATTAAATATGAGTTTAAGAAAATTTAAAATAAATGTTAATGGAAAGTCATATGAAGTAGAAGTAGAAGAAATGCTTGATGGTTCAGCCCCAATTAATAGAAATGTTCAGACTGCTGACTTAGTTCAACCACAAAGTAATAGCCCAGTTCAGCCACAGGCAGTTCAAACAAAGACAAGTGCTGTACCTGCAACGGCAACAAGTGTTAAGGCTCCTATGCCCGGAACGATTATGAGTGTGAATGTAAATCAAGGTGATACCATTAACGAAGGTGAAGTTATATGTATATTAGAGGCAATGAAAATGGAAAATGAAATTATGGCTCCTAAGTCTGGTAAAGTTGTTGCTCTTAATATAACTAAGGGTGCCTCTGTTAATAGTGACGATATACTTGCTGCTATAGAATAAACAAAAAATTTTAAGAGGAGGGAGCCCGTTTTGTTTGGATTATTTTCAAATATGATAATTAAATTTTTAGAGAAGACAGCACTAAATCAGCTTAATGTGCCTACAATTATAATGTTATGTATATCCGGCATATTAATATATTTAGCCATAGCAAAAAAGTTTGAACCCTTGCTTTTACTTCCAATTGCATTTGGTGTATTATTGGCTAATCTACCTAATGCTAACTTAATGAATATGGAACTTTTTAATGGGGAAAAACTTGATATTGTTAGGGTTGTTAACGAGGGTGGTTTACTTGATTTACTATATTTAGGTGTTAAATTAGGAATATATCCTCCATTAATATTTCTTGGTGTTGGTGCAATGACAGATTTTGGTCCTTTAATTGCAAATCCTAAAAGCCTTTTATTAGGAGCAGCAGCTCAAATTGGTATATTTATAACATTTATAGGTGCAATTTTAATTGGATTTAATTTATCTGAAGCATCAGCTATTGGGATTATTGGTGGAGCAGATGGACCAACTGCAATTTTTGTAACTAAAACTTTAGCACCCCACTTATTAGGTGCTATTGCTATTGCGGCATATTCTTATATGGCACTTGTACCAATTATTCAACCACCAATAATGAGGGCATTAACCACTAAAAAGGAACGCCAAGTTGTAATGGAACAATTACGACCTGTAAGTAAAACAGAAAAAATGGTATTTCCAATACTTGTAACCATAATAGTGACCTTAATTTTACCTGATGCAGGGGCACTTGTAGGTATGTTAATGTTAGGTAATCTTATTAGGGAATCAGGTGTTGTAGAAAGATTGAATAAAACAATTCAAAATGAATTAATTAATATTATAACCATATTTTTAGGGACAACTGTTGGTGCTACAGCCAGTGCTGATACATTTTTAAGACCACAAACATTAGGAATTATTACTTTAGGCTTATTTGCTTTTTGCGTAAGTACAGCAGCTGGAGTAATTTTTGGTAAGATAATGTATAAGCTTTCAGGTGGCAAGGTTAATCCTTTAATTGGTTCAGCTGGTGTATCTGCAGTTCCAATGGCAGCAAGAGTTTCGCAAGTAGTTGGACAAGAGGAAAGACCGGGGAATTTTTTATTAATGCATGCTATGGGACCTAATGTAGCAGGTGTTATTGGTTCTGCAGTTGCTGCAGGAGTATTCTTATCCTTATATGCAAAATAAGTATAGGCATAAATTATAAATTGTGAATTATAAATTATAAATTGTGAAATATAAATTGAGGAGGTAAAACATGCCTAAAGTTAAAATTACGGAAACAATTCTAAGGGATGCACACCAATCACTTATAGCAACAAGAATGACAACAGATGAAATGCTCCCTATAGTTGAAAAATTAGATAAAATAGGGTATCATTCTATGGAGGTTTGGGGTGGTGCTACTTTTGATGCAAGTTTAAGATTTTTAAATGAAGATCCATGGGAAAGACTTAGAAAAATACGAAAAGCTGCCCCAAATACTAAGCTTCAAATGTTATTTAGGGGGCAAAATATATTAGGATATAAACATTATGCGGATGATGTAGTCACAGACTTTGTAAAAAAGTCTATTAGTAATGGTATAGATATCCTAAGAATATTTGACGCTTTAAATGATGTTAGAAATTTAGAATGTGCAATAAATGCTTGTAAAAAAGAAAAGGGACATGTTCAAGCTGCTATTAGTTATACTATTAGCCCTGCACATAATATAGAATCTTTTGTGAAGTTATCTAAACAATTAGAAGGTATGGGAGCAGATTCTATATGTATTAAGGATATGGCGGGGCTTTTAATACCCTATGAAGCATATAATTTAGTTAAGGCAATGAAATCAGAAATTAAAATTCCTATACAACTCCATACACACTATACAAGTGGGGTTGCATCTATGACATATTTAAAGGCAATAGAAGCAGGTGTTGATATTGTAGATACAGCTATATCCACAATGGCGTTAGGAACATCACAACCCCCTACTGAACCCTTAGTTGCTTCTTTAGAAGGCACTGAATATGATAGTGGATTAAACTTGAAAAAGCTTAATGATGTGGCAGAATATTTTAAACCACTTAGAGATGAATACTTAACAAGCGGCTTGCTTGATCCTAAAGTATTAGGTGTAGATATTAATACTTTGGTATATCAAGTTCCGGGAGGGATGTTATCAAATCTTGTTTCACAACTAAAACAACAAAATAAATTAGATAAATATGATGAAGTCCTTAAAGAAATTCCAAGAGTTAGGCAAGATTTTGGATACCCACCACTTGTAACACCATCAAGTCAAATAGTAGGAACTCAGGCTGTATTAAATGTATTAACGGGTGAAAGATATAAGATGATATCTAATGAATCCAAGGCATTAGTTAAGGGTGAATATGGTAAAACTCCGGTTCCAATTTCTAAAGAAATAAGGGAAAAAATTATAGGTAATGAAAAACCAATTACTAACCGACCGGCTGATAATATTAAACCTGAATTGGAGAAGTTTAGGTCTGAAATAAGAGAATTTATTGAACAAGAGGAAGATGTATTATCCTATGCATTATTTCCTGATGTAGCCAGAAAGTTTTTTGAATATAGAAGAGCACAAAAATATAAAATTGATGGTGATATGGTTGATATGGAGGAAAAAACACATCCTATTTAATTAACATTTATAGTGTAAATAAATTATATTTGGATGGTTACTGGTGTACCTTAGGACCCTTACTTTAGTATTCGGTTCTAAGGTATTTTCATATTTAAGACAGTGATAGTTTTTATTAGGCATAGATTTATAGGTGTATTTAAGCTACCACTACCGGCATCATCAATTTGTATCAAATTAAATAATTCCTTCATTATAACTTGCAATTAGCGTATATTAAAAATATTTATTAAACTTTATATAGTATTTGAAAAGTGGTATAATAATATTAAAAAGCTGATAAATTATGGAGGAATTTATTATGGACTCACAAAACTTTATGAAAATCAAAGCAACATTAGAACTTGAACAAAATAATGAACTATATAAACTAATTGACTTTTTAAATAAAAACTTAAAAACCAAAAATTTAATTTTTGGTTTAACACAAGAAAATAAAAAATCAATTGTTACTATTTATGAAGTATAGGAAATTAAGCAATAGAATATTTTAAAACATATATTTGACTGGGGGGATTAATAAACTTATGGCAAATAAAGAAAATAATTTGATTATAAAGATTGAGAGCATAATTGATAAATTAAGTAAAAGCCAAAAATTAATTGCAAGATATATAACAGGGCATTATGATAAAGCTGCCTTTATGACCGCTGCACTACTGGCAAAGACTGTTGGTACGAGTGAATCTACTGTTGTTAGGTTTGCAACAGAAATAGGTTATACCGGCTACCCTGATTTTCAAAAAGCTTTACAAGAAGTTATTAGGACTAAGCTAACCGCAGTACAAAGAATGGAAATGGCATCAAGTAGGATCGGAGAACAAGATATATTAACTACAGTATTAACTACTGATATGGAAAAAATAAAAAAGACTCTTGAAGAGATAAATAAAAAAGACTTTGAACAAATAGTTGAAGACATCTTAAAAGCAAAAAAGATATACATATTAGGTGTTAGAAGTTCTGCATCACTTGCAGACTTTTTAGGATTTTATTTAAACCTTTTATTTGACAATGTTAGCTTAGTTCATACTAATAGTGTTAGTGAAGTGTTTGAACAAATTCTAAGGACGGGACCGGATGATGTATTTATTGGAATAAGTTTTCCACGTTACTCAAAAAGAACAGTTAAGGCATTAAAGTATGCCCATACACAAGGTAGTAAGGTAGTTGCTATAACTGATAGCAAACAATCTCCCCTTACAGCATATGCAGATAATATTATTACAGCCCGAAGTGATATGGCTTCATTTGCTGATTCTTTGGTCGCACCATTAAGTGTTATAAATGCACTTATTGTTGCTCTTGGGATGAAAAAGAAAGATGAAGTACAAAAAACATTTGTTCAACTTGAAAATATATGGGATGAATATAATATATATGAACAATAGTAAAAAGTAATTATATCTTTATATTTCTAAAACTGAAATGGAAGTGAATTAAATTTGTTAGATAAAAAGACCATTGTTGTAATTGGAGCTGGTCCTGCAGGAATGATGGCAGCTGGCCATGCAGCTGATGATAATATTAATGTAATTTTAATAGAAAAAAACCAAACTATAGGAAAGAAATTAGGGATAACAGGTAAAGGTAGATGTAATCTAACTAATATTATAGATATAGATAATTTAATTCAAAATGTACCTGTCAATGGTAACTTTTTATATAGTGCGTTTTATAGTTTTTCTAATACTGATTTAATTGAATTTTTAAATAAAATTGACCTTGAGACAAAAGTAGAACGGGGGGGCAGGGTTTTTCCTAAATCCGATAAGGCAAGTGATGTAATAAGGGCTTTTAATAATTATTTAAAACAAAAAAATGTAAAGATTTTAAATAGTGAAGTGAAAGAAGTCATTGTAAGTGGTGATGAAATAAAAGGTGTATTAATAAATGATGAAGAATTAATAAAGGCTGATGCTCTTATTATTGCTACAGGTGGTGTTTCTTATCCATTAACAGGGTCTACAGGGGATGGTTATAAGTTTGCTCGTCAATTAGGACATAAGATTATAGCTTTAAAACCATCATTAGTACCCTTAGTATCCGATGATAATTTTATTAAGGAGCTACAAGGTCTTTCATTAAAAAATGTTGCTATATCAGTTTGTAACAGTAAGGGAAAAAAAGTTTATAGTGACTTTGGTGAAATGATATTTACCCATTATGGAGTATCCGGTCCTATTATATTAAGTGCAAGTTCACATATGAAAGATATTAAAAATCAACATTATAAACTTATTATTGATTTAAAACCAGCACTTAATTTTGATTTATTAGACAAAAGAATACAAAAAGATTTTCTAAAATATACAAGAAAACAATATATAAATGCTTTGGGCGATTTACTCCCTAAAAAGCTTATAAATATAATAATATCTTTGTCACAAATATCTCCCAATACTCCTGTACACCAAATAACTAAGACACAACGTCACCAATTAATAGATTTAATAAAAAACTTTACTATTACTATCACATCTTTTAGACCCATTAAGGAGGCAATAATAACTTCCGGTGGGGTTGATGTAAATGAAATAAATCCTGCCACTATGGAATCAAAAAAGGTTAAAAACCTTTATTTTGCTGGTGAATTATTAAATGTTGATGCCTATACCGGTGGATTTAATTTACAGATAGCATTTTCAACTGGCTATATGGCTGGGGTTAATGCACGAAAAAAGATATTAGATGTTAAATAATATACCTATTTAATATCTAATATCTTTTTATACATGTAAACACTTGTAGTTGATAACAAGCAAACTAATGTTGCAAGACTTCCAATGCTATATCTATAAAATTTTGTGCAGCATTTGATAGATAACGATTGTTACTATAGCCAATAACTAAGGTTCCTACAGTTAATAATTTGTTAAAAGGAAAGAAATCAACTTTTAATAAGTTGTTTTCTGAGATGTAGGGGTGGATATTTTTTAAAAATAATTCAGGATAAACGGTAATACCCATACCTTTTGTAGCCAAAGCTAAGGTAGTTTCAATATTATCACTTTCCAAAATTATATTTGGTTTTAAGTTAGATTTTGCAAAATAATCATCAATAATATTTCTTATTCTGTTCCCTTTGTTAAGCAGTATAAAGGGACACTTAATATATGCAGAGATATCTATTGATTCTGAAAACTTTCCACGCATAAATTCAGATTTATCCCCAAATGTTTGTTTTGTATATTTATGGGGTACAACAGCAAAAAGTTTTTCTTGTGCAACTTCTACCGTATTTATTGAATCTAATAAAATTGGTGCAAACCCAATTATCAAATCAACAATACCATTTTCTAATGCTCCTTCAAGTTCCTGTGAATTTCCCTCCACTAAAGCAATTTCAACTAAAGGATTTGCCTTCTTAAATTCAGGTAGGATTTCCGGTAAAATAGCACTTCCTCTGGTATGAGAGACACCGATAGTAAGTTTACCCCTGCGAAATTTATTAATATCATCAATTTCTGTTATAATTTGTTGTTTTAAATTTAATATTTGACTTGCCAAATCAACTAATCTCGTACCTGCATAAGTTAAGGTAAATTGAGGTTTACGATTAAACAATTTTGTTCCTAAAATCTTTTCCAATTTTATAATATGTGCACTTAACGATTGTTGAGATATATATAAACATTCTGCCGCCTTAGAAATATTAAGCATTTCCGCTACAAGTAAAAAGTATTGTAAATTTAAAAAATTCAAATTAACCACCTCACAATATAATTATAACTCTTATAGGATAAATTTCAATAGAAGTTAGTATATTTTTGTTAATAAAAACTTCACCAACAACAATTTAATTGTGAGGCTTTTATAAGGGACTACTTGTATATAATTGGAATAGTAATGAGTATTTTTTACTTTTTGGGTGCATAATATAATTACAGACATAGTTTTAAGCATTAAAAAAGGAGGCTTTTATCTTTATGGCTAAGAAAATTTTCAAATTAAATATAAAGGACTTTATTCAGAATATTTTAAATATAAATATTCTGAATAAAAAAGCTGAAAAGGTATTATTCATTACTTTAGGTTTCTTAGTTGGAACTCTTATATCAACGCAAATAGGACTTATTAATAAAAGTACAAGGACATATTTAACAAAAGTAGATAAGTATGAAGGTATTAACTTAAAAGAAATAACTGAAGTAACTAATATGGGACAATTGACTTTACAAATAGAAGGCACAAAACCAAATAAGAAAATAAAAGTATTAATTAACGGACTTCCGGAATATGAATTTGATAAAGAAATTATTATTATACAAGCAAGAAATAACTCTCTTATAGAAGTTGATGGTAGTAAATTAAAAAATCAATTTAAGGTAAAAATAATTAGGTGCAGTGATAATATTCTTAAAAGTGATTGTAATAAAATCATTGATATAAATTCTAATATAGAAATTTTGACAAGGGTCTTTTTAGAATAATCAATTATATAAATTATAAAAATTTTCATAATAAAATGTTTAAATCCACTCCTTATGGGTATAAATAAATTAGAAAAACATTAGATTTATTATATTTGCATAAGGCAAACTTAAGGAGGGGTATAAATGAAATTATTAAATATTAAGATAAATGCAGAAAGTGAAAATAAGACTAAAACAGTTGTTAATGCAAGAAATTTTAAGATTATTGTGGATGAGCCGGAGGAATTAGCCGGTAGTAATGCAGGTGCTAATCCTGTAGAATATGTATTAGCAGCCTTGGCTGGTTGTTTAAATGTAGTTGCTCACATAGTGGCTAAAGAAATGCAATTTCAACTTGATGGTCTCCAAATAAATATTGAAGGGGATTTAAACCCAGCAAAGTTTTCCGGGGCAGTAACTAATGAAAGGGCAGGATTTCAATCCATAAAGGTTAACTTAATACCCGATACTGATGCTAATGAAGATACCTTAAATGAATGGATTAAAGAAGTAGAAGAAAGATGCCCAGTAAGTGATAATCTACAAAATCTAACCCCGGTAACAATAAGCAT
>CAZRSG010000062.1:0-8695 GCA_964602705.1 uncultured Oscillospiraceae bacterium | reverse complement strand
TTGGTATGTCAGGTATGTTAGATGTATTAGGTATGTTAGGTATTTCAGATATGCCAAGAGGATAGAAAATATCAGGTGGATAGAAAATATCAGGAGGATGGGGATTTAATAATAATAAATAATAAGACGGAAAGTAGATATCTTGCCATGTAGGGAAGGGTTCTAAACCCTTCCGCAATAAGGTTAATTGTAATAAAAAGGTTAATCGTAATAAAAAGGTTAATTGTAATCATAAGATATTGTAAAGTAACTGTTAATTTAATTTGATTTAATTTAATTTAATTTAATTTAATATGTTAATTATTAAGTGATAATAGGACATTATATATTAGTGATATAGCACATTCGGTGGGCTATAATGATCCCCTATTATTCTCAAGAATTTTTAGTAAGAAAAAGGGTATATCACCAAGGCAATACAGAGAAAGTTTTAAATAGACATATTACAAAAGGATGCTTTTATAATCCGTGGTTTATAGAATATACAAGAGATGTTGGGTAATTAAACTTGCAATTTATAATATAAAGCAAATGTTAATTTATGTCTTTACTTGATTTTTAAAATATGTTATACTTTATAATAATATTTACTTGTTCGGTGATTTCAAATTTTTCCATTGTAATTACTGGAATATAGATTGTATAAATATTAACAAACAATATAAAATAGTTTTAATAATATTGGAGGGTTTAAATATGGATAGAGTTTATAATTTTTCAGCAGGTCCATCAATGCTTCCGGAAACAGTTTTAAAAAAGGCACAAAAAGATATGCTTTTATATAAAAGTTCCGGGATGTCAGTTATGGAAATGAGCCATAGATCTAAAGATTATATAGAGATAATAGAAGGAGCAGAGGAATTATTAAAAGAACTAATGCAAATACCTAAAAATTATAAGGTTTTGTTCTTACAAGGCGGAGCTTCAAGCCAATTTTCAATGGTTCCCTTAAATCTTTTAAACAATAATAAAAGGGCAGATTATATAATTACCGGGGTCTGGGCAAAAAAAGCAGCCCAAGAAGCAAGTAGGTTTGGGGATATAAATATAGTTGCATCTTCAGAAGATAAAACATTTACCTATATTCCTGAATTTACCTTAGAAGACTTTGATTTATCGGCTGATTATTGTCACATAACTACAAATAACACTATTTATGGTACACGTTTTACTGATTTGCCTAATACTAAAGACGTTCCCTTAGTAGCAGATATGTCATCCAATATTTTATCTCAGGAGTATGATATATCAAAGTTTGGATTAGTTTATGCAGGTGCACAAAAAAATATAGGACCTGCGGGTGTTACTATTGTAATAATAAGAGATGACCTAATAGGCAAAGCAAGGAAAGAAACACCTACTATGCTAAATTATAAAACACATTCGGAAACGGGTTCAATGTTCAATACCCCACCTACATATAATATATATATATGTAAACTTGTATTTGAATGGTTAAAGGAAATGGGTGGAGTATCTGCCATTGAAAAAGTAAATGTAGAAAAGGCAAAGGTATTATATGATTTTTTAGATGAATCTAATCTTTTTACAGGAACAGTAAATAAGAAAGATAGGTCTCTTATGAATATACCATTTATTTGTCCCAGCAAAGAACTGAATGAAGAATTTATAAAACAGGCAAGTGCTAAGGGCTTTGTAAACTTAAAAGGACATCGTTCTGTAGGTGGTATGCGTGCCAGTATTTATAATGCGATGCCAATTAAAGGGGTAGAGAAACTTGTTAGTTTTATGAAAGAATTTGAAGTGAAAAACAAATAATAAAGGATGGTTAGCATGTATAAAATAGCTACTTTAAATAAAATATCAGATATAGGCTTAGAGTTATTTGGAAAGAATTACGCTATTACAAATGTATTAGATGAGAGTGATGGGGCATTACTTAGAAGTTATTCGATGCATGATTTAGAATTGCCTGATACATTACAAGCAATTGCACGTGCAGGAGCAGGTGTAAATAATATTCCTGTTGATAAATGTTCGGAAAAAGGGATTGTAGTATTTAATACTCCGGGTGCTAATGCTAATGCAGTAAAAGAACTAACTATAGCTGCATTATTTATAGCCTCAAGAAATATTGTTGATGGTATTGAATGGGTAAAGACATTAACAAATGAAGGTGATGAAGTACCGAAACTTGTTGAAAAAGGCAAATCACAATTTGTTGGACCTGAAATAGCCGGTAAGAAATTAGGAGTAATTGGGCTTGGTGCTATAGGTGTTATGGTTGCTAATTCAGCATCATATTTGGGTATGGATGTAGAAGGATTTGATCCGTATATATCAATTGATGCAGCATGGGATATTTGTCAAAGTGTGAAAAGGGCAAATAATATAGAATCAATTTGGGAGAACTCTGATTATATTACATTACATGTACCACTTACACCTGATACAAAACATATGCTTAGTTATGAGCAATTTGCATTAATGAAAAAAGGTACAAGCATATTAAACTTTTCGCGAGGTGAATTAGTAAATATAGATGCATTAAAGAAAGCTATTGCAGAAGGTATAGTAACTAATTATGTTACAGATTTTGCAAATGAAGAATTATTGAAAATGGATAAGGTGATAGTAATTCCACACTTAGGTGCATCTACACCGGAATCTGAAGAGAATTGTGCAAAGATGTCAGTTAAACAGTTAAAAAACTTTTTAGAAAATGGAAATATAACTAATTCAGTTAACTTTCCATCGTGTGAGTTAATTAGGTCTTCAGATTGTCGCATAACAATTGCCCATAAAAATGTTCCTAATATGGTTGCCCAAATATCTTCGATTTTATCTGAAATTAATATTGTAAATATGATAAATAAAAGCAAGGGTAATTTTGCATATACAATTATAGATGTTGAATGTAATATTACTGAGGAAACAATTAATAAGACGAAAAATATTCCCGGAGTATTAAGAGTAAGAATGATATAAGCTAAAAATTTCAAAATCATACGAATTTTTTTATAATTAAGTGACATAATATTAATACAAAATTTATAAAGTTATTCATTAAGTAAATGAAAGGAAGTATGATTATGGGGAGAGCTAGATTTACAAAAGGAGTAATAACCGGTGCAATCATTGGCTCAACTGTAAGTATGATAATGAACCCAATGGGAAGAAGAGATAGAAGAATTTTAAAAAGGAAGGCACGAAATATTGTAAAAGGAATAAGTGATTCTTTTGATGGTATTAGAAATATGAAATGGTGAAATAAACATTAGATAGAAAATAGGGACGGCTTAAAAACCGTCCTTTAATTATGTTTGTAGTTAATTATAAAATATATAGTTTAAAATAGATTAAGGATATGGATTGTTTGATGAAACAGAAAGTTGCTTAATATAAACACACAACTGGTAGAAAATGATGGACAATTAAACTTGCAATTTATAATAAATACTAAGGGTCAAAGAAAATAGTTGAGAAGATAAGTAATATATAATATAATGATATTTATAAAAAAGATTGAATTTAAAAATATTACTAAAGATAATAAAAATTTAAAATATAACAAATGATATTATCTTATTACTGCAACTAATTTGTAAGGTAATATTTAATAAGAAACCTTAAATATTAATATTATTATGAAGGATTACGAAAGGAAGATAGTCTTGCAAAAATTAGGTTTAAACGAAATAAGAGAAAAGTTTTTAAGTTTTTTTGAAAGTAAGGAACACTTGCGATTGCCAAGTGCTTCATTAGTTCCCCAAAATGATCCCAGCTTATTACTTATAAATGCAGGGATGGCACCATTAAAACCATACTTCACTGGCAAGGAGAAACCCCCAAGTAAAAGAATAGTAACATGCCAAAAATGTATTAGGACACCGGATATAGAACAGGTTGGAAAAACAGCACGCCATGGAACTTTTTTTGAAATGCTTGGTAACTTTTCTTTTGGTGACTACTTTAAAAAAGAAGCAATAACATGGGCATGGGAATTCGTTGTAGATTATTTAAATATGCCTAAAGATAAACTATGGATAAGCATATATGAAGATGATGAACAAGCTTTTGAAATATGGTCAAAGACCATAGGCTTACCCCAAGATAGAATTGTAAGGCTTGGAAAAGAACATAATTTTTGGGAACATGGGACAGGACCATGTGGTCCTTGTTCAGAGATATATTTTGACAGGGGAGAAGAAGTAGGGTGTGGTAGCCCTAATTGTGGTTTAGGTTGTGAGTGTGATAGGTACATAGAATTTTGGAATTTGGTATTTACACAGTTTGATAAAGATAAGGATGGTAATTACAATGAACTACCTAAACCCAACATAGATACAGGTATGGGTTTAGAGAGAGTTGCTGCAATAATGCAGGATGTAAATTCTTTGTTTGAAGTAGATACTATAAAGCAAATTACAAATCATATTAGTAAAATAGCAGATATTGACTACAAACAAAACCCAATAAAGGATGTTTCATTACGGGTAATAACCGACCATATAAGAAGTACTGTATTTATGGTATCAGACGGTGTTGTGCCTTCAAATGAAGGACGTGGTTATGTCTTAAGAAGATTATTAAGAAGGGCAGCAAGGCATGGAAAGTTATTGGGTATAAAAAAACCTTTTTTATTTAAAATTGTTGCAACAGTAGTAGAACAATCTAAAAAGGCTTATCCTGAACTTGGAGAGAAAGAAGAAAATATAAAAAAGATAATAATGTATGAGGAAGAAAGATTCGAAGAAACCATTGAACAAGGTTTAAGCATATTAAATGAATATATAGATAAATTAAAGGAAAAAGAAAAAAATAAGCTTGCCGGAGAAAAGGCTTTTAAACTATATGATACTTATGGGTTTCCCTTAGACCTTACAAAAGAAATTCTTGCAGAAAATAATATGTCAGTAGATGAAGAACAATTTGATATAAAGATGAATGAACAAAGGGAAAGAGGTAGGGAAGAAAGACTTCAATCAAGTTATGATTCATGGGGTGATGCAGATATATTTTCCCTATTAGCTAATGATATAAGCACAGAGTTTGTTGGTTATACAGAAGATAATATTCAAAGTCAAGTATTAGCAATTATTAAAGATAAGAAAGTATTAAATTCAATATCACAAAATGATTTTACTAATAAAGATGAAACCGCACTTATCATTTTAGATAAGACCCCATTTTATGGAGAAAGTGGTGGGCAAGTAGGTGATATAGGAAGCCTTGAAAATGACAAGGTTAAAGTTTCTATTGTAGATTGTTTTAAAGTTGGAGAAGATAAGTTTTTACATGTATGTAAAATAGAAACCGGAAAAATATCAAAAGGAGATAAGGTAAATTCTAAAATAAATACAAAAAGAAGAAGGGCTATTGCAAGAAATCATACTGCAACACACTTATTACAACAAGCATTAAGGAATGTTTTAGGTAATCATGTTGCCCAAGCCGGTTCTTTAGTAAATTCAGAAAGATTAAGATTTGATTTTTCTCACTTTAAAGCTATGACAAAAGAAGAAATTAGACAAGTAGAAAAGGAAGTAAATAATATTATATTAGAGGATATAGGTATAAAGGTTAGCCAGTTGCCTATAGAAGAAGCTAAGAAAACCGGGGCTATAGCTTTTTTTGGTGAAAAGTATGGAGATATTGTTAGGGTTCTTAAAATTGGAAGTTATAGTATAGAGTTATGTGGAGGTACACACTTAGAAAGAACAAGCCAAATAAATGTATTTAAAATAACGGGAGAAGGAGCAGTTGCCGCAGGAACAAGACGAATAGAAGCAATTACCGGTTTAAGGGCATTAGATTATTTATGGGAAAAAGAAAGAATATTAGAACAAACAGCAAATATTTTAAAAACAGATATTACAGATGTTAAGCAAAAGGCAGAAGCTGTAATGAATGAAAGTAAGGGTATGCAAAAAGAAATTGAAAGATTAAAAAATAAGTTTGCGTTTGGACAAGTAGATGAAATTATAGCAAAGGTAAAAAGTATTGACAATATAAAAGTTGCTATTGCTAAAATGGATGCAATGGATATGGAAAGTTTAAGGAATTTAGGAGATGCAATTAAAAATAGACTTAAATCAGGAATAGTCGTATTAGCTGCTGAAAAAGAAGGAAAAATAAATTTTATTGCTACTGCAAGTAAAGATTTAATTTCAAAAGGAATACATGCAGGTAATATTATAAAAGAAGTAGCAAAAATTGCCGGTGGCGGTGGCGGTGGAAGACCGGATATGGCACAAGCAGGTGGTAAAGATGCTAATAAAGTTCCTGAAGCACTTGCAAAGGCTAAGGAGTTGATAAAAGAACAATTAAAATTGAAAGGGGCAAATACGGATGAATGATTGTATTTTTTGTAAGATAGCAAAAAAAGATATTCCCTCAGAACTGTTATATGAAGATGATGATATAGTAGCCTTTAATGATATTGACCCTGTGGCTCCTGTACATGTACTTATTATTCCTAAAATGCATATAAGTTCTCTATTAGAAATAAATGAACATAACTCTGATTTAATCAGTAAAATAGTTATTGTAGCAAATAAACTTGCTGAAAAATTAAATCTTACAGAACAGGGATTTCGTATTGTTAATAATTGCGGTAAATATGGCGGACAAACGGTAGACCATATTCACTTTCACCTTTTGGCAGGTCGTTTTATGCAATGGCCACCGGGATAAATTATGTGAAAGAAAAGGTTTTATTAAATAAAACAAATAAAGTGTATATAGTTATACTATATACACTTTATTTTTGATATAATGATATAATAGAATAGATGCAGGAGGTGTGATGTGGAAAAATACAGGTTTTTTATTAAAGAATTAACATCAATAATTAGTCATGAAAATATTTTATTAAATGAGCCAATGAGTAAACATACAAGTTTTAAAATTGGTGGTCCTGTTGATATTATGATATTGCCACAAAATATTGAAGAAATATTAGAAATTATTAAACTTTGTAAGACCAATAATATCAATTACTTTATATTAGGTAATGGTTCTAATATATTAGTTAGGGATAAAGGTATAAGGGGTCTTGTAATAAAGATAGGTAAAGCTCTACAAAGAAATAAGATAGATAATAATATTATTGAATGTGAATCAGGAATTTTATTAGCAAACTTGGCTAATATTGCATATCATAATAGTCTTGCAGGCTTGGAATTTGCATCCGGAATACCCGGAAGTTTAGGTGGGGCAGTAATAATGAATGCGGGTGCATATGGTGGTGAGATGAAAGATATAGTTATAGAAACGACATATATTGATGAAGATATTAAAATAAAAAAGTTAACTTATGAAGAACATAAATTTGGATATAGAGACAGTTTTTTTCAAGGAAAAAATAAAATAATATTAAGTGTTAAATTAAAGTTAAAACATGGAGATAAACAATCTATTAAGGTAAAAATGATGGATTTAAATAGGAGAAGGAAAGAAAAACAACCACTTGAATATCCAAGTGCAGGTAGTATATTTAAAAGACCACAAGGTTATTATGTTGGTAAATTAATAGAAGATTGTGGTTTGCGGGGATATAGTGTCGGGGATGCACAAATATCAAAAAAACATTGTGGTTTTATTATAAATTCCGGTGCGGCAAAAGCTAATGAAGTTTTAAAATTAATAGAATATATACAGGAAGAAATTATGATAAAATACAATGTAGGTTTACAAACAGAACTTAAAATTATAGGAGAGAAATAGCTATATAGATTTAGGCATAGGCATAATTTGAAAGAAAATACGTATAAATATCTACTAAAGATGAGGTGTTTTAATTGAGGTTTGTTATTATTACTGGATTATCAGGTGCCGGGAAAAGTCATGCAATTAAAAGCATGGAGGATTTAGGTTATTATTGTATTGATAATATGCCACCAGCCTTAATAAGCAAATTTGCAGAAATATGTACCCAATCCCATGGGAAAATTCAAAAGGTGGCTTTGGTAATAGATATAAGAGGTGGAGAACTATTTAATGCACTTTTTAAAGAATTAGATTTATTAAAAAAATCCGGATATGTATATGAAATTTTATTCTTAGAAGCAAATGATGATGTTTTAATCAAAAGATATAAAGAAAGCCGAAGGAGACATCCTTTATATCAAGAAGGTAGAATTATAGAATCCATACAAGACGAACGAATATTATTGGGAGAAGTTAAAAAGATAGCCGATAATATAATAGATACCTCTAATTTACTTCCAAAAGAGCTAAAAGAACAAATAAATTCAATATTTGCTTATGATAAAAAATATAAGGGTATTGTAATTACTATTTTATCATTTGGCTTCAAATATGGAATTCCTTTAGATGCAGACTTAGTTTTTGATGTACGTTTTATACCAAACCCATTTTATATAAAAGAACTTAAACAACATACAGGTGAAGAAGAAAAAGTAAAAGAATATGTATTTAAATGGCAACAAACACAAGAATTCATGGAAAAATTATTAGGTTTATTGGAATTTTTAATACCACATTATATAGAAGAAGGTAAATCGCAATTAGTTATATCAATAGGCTGTACAGGTGGCAAACATAGGTCAGTTACAATTGCTCGAGAAATCTATAATAATTTAATTAAGGAAAACCATAGGACAATTCTTGAACATAGGGATATTGAAAAGGATAATAGGGGTGGGAGGTAATGTTTAAAGATAGCAATTTAAACGCACTAAGTGAATTTAACTTGGTGAAAAATAAAGAC
>CAZRSG010000061.1:2593-8791 GCA_964602705.1 uncultured Oscillospiraceae bacterium | reverse complement strand
ATCCATTTCATTTTTTGGTTTTGATAATAGGGGGATAGTAAGTGTTTTACCTAATTGACCATCTGCACCAATAAGGGTTGATATTATTTTATAGCCCGGTGCCTTGCTTCTTACTATAGCTGCACCTGCTCCGTCTCCAAATAGTACACATGTGTTCCTATCTTTCCAATCAACAATTTTAGATAGTGCATCTACCCCTATTATAAGAATATTTTTATAATAACCTGTTGAAATAAATTGGTTGGCGACTGTTAATCCATATACGAAACCTGAACATGCTGCGTTAATATCAAAAGCTGCAGCTTTGCTTGCTTTTATTTTTTCTTGAACTATACATGATACTGACGGAGATAACATATCAGGTGTAACTGTTGCTGCAATTATTAAATCTATATCATCAGCTTCCATATTTGCGTTTTCCAAGGCTTTTAAAGATGCTTTTATTGCTAAATCAGATGTAAATTCATTATCATCAGATATCCTTCTGTAGTCAATTCCTGTTCGTGATTTTATCCATTCATCTGTAGTGTTAACTTTTTCTTCAAGGTCTAAATTGCTAAGCTCTTTTTTAGGTACATAAAAACCAACCCCTGTAATTAGAGCATTATTAAATATTTGCGTCAATATTACCATCTCCTGTTTTATCAATATAATCTTTAATTTCTTCGATTAATTTTGATTCAATAAAATCTTTCGCTTGTTTTATTGCATAGTAAAATTGTTTTGCTTCGGAGCTACCGTGTGATTTAATAACTATACCATTTATCCCCAAGAATGGTGCACCACCATATTCTGTGTAATCAATTTTCTTTTTAAAATTAGTCAAGCCTTTTTTTAATAATAAGGCAGCGAATAGGGATAATATATTTCTTTTAAAAATATTTTTAATATTATTATAAAAAGTTATACCGACACCTTCCATAAGTTTTAATATTATATTTCCAACAGATCCGTCACATACAATAATATCTGCAAGACCTTCCGGTATACTTCTGGCTTCAATATTACCTATAAAGTTAGTATTAGAGGATTTAAGTAGTTTATATGATGCCTTGGTAAGGTCATTGCCTTTTTCTTCTTCTACTCCTACATTTACTAAACCTATTTTAGGAAAATTAACTCCAATTACCTTTTCCATATAGGCAGAGCCCATTATTGCAAATTGAAGTAAATTTATTGGTTTACAATTAGTATTTGCACCTGCATCTATCAGTAAGGCTGCCCCTTTATCAGTAGGTATTACAGGTGTTAGTGCCGGACGATCTACGCCCTTTATTCTACCAACCAATAATAATGACCCTGTAAGCAATGCCCCAGTATTTCCTGCTGAAACAAATGCATCCCCTAAACCTTTCTTTAACATTTTTAATCCTACAACCATTGATGAATCTTTTTTTGTCCTAATTGCTTTTGTAGGTGACTCTTCATTTTCAATTACTTGTTCGGCATTAATAATAGAAATCTTATTTTTCAAATAATCATATTTTCTTAATTCTTGTTTTATAATCTTCTCTTTACCCACTAATACAAGATTAATATTAAGTTTATTTACTGCCTGCACACACCCTTCTATTATTTCTTCAGGTGCCTTGTCTCCTCCCATTACATCTATAATTATTTTCACTCTTTTAATTTCCTCTCTTTAATTTCCCCGTCTAAAGATACTAAAATAAACTTTCCCCTAAAGACTTCTGTTTGTTTTTCTTTAATTATAACCCAAACTATGTATTTATTTTCACGTGTTCTTATTAATTCTGCTTTAGCTATTAGTCTAGCTCCTGAATATGCCGGTTTTACGTATTTTATATTAGCAACGCCTATAAGTGCAACATGGGCATCTATAATTGCAATAGCCAATGTTTCAGCTAATGCGTATATAAAATGTCCCCTTACAATTTTAGAACTTTCAAAAACCATACTATCATCTGTTTGGAGTATTGATATTCCACTTTCCCCTAAATTTATGTCTATAAGTTCACCAATTATTTCTTTACTTTGTATAGATTTAACTTTATTATAACTATTTTCAGCAACCATTTTTATTCGCTTGCGTAATTCTGGAATTCCTAATTCTATTCTATCTAACCTAATAGTTGGTATGCTAACTTTAAAAGATTCGGCTAATTCTTCATCTGTTAAAAAGGGGTCTTTTTTTATTTTTTCTACAAGTTTTTTTTGTCTAATTTTTTTGGCTGAAAATTTATTTATTATATTCACCTCCATTATTTAATTTTAATAGGTGTATAACATGATATTATAACCTGGTGATATACCCAAGTTATAAATCATTATAATATATATTATTCATAAATACAAGAATTATTTCAAGTTTTATATAATTAGAAAATGTTAGGAATTGTTATCTACACTTATTAATAGTTAAAATTATAAGGCGTAAGCCAATAAAAAGTAATATAAAACAGGGCACTTATGTATAGTTTAATGTCCCTGCTTATCAATTACTTCCCAGTTTTTTATAAGGTAATCTAATCCCGAATAAATCGTAAGTATTACTGCTATTAATATTGCAATTTTATCAAATGGAAATCCAATAATTACAAATGGGTAGTTGTTTAATAATAATGAAGCAATTGCAATTATTTGTGAAATCGTTTTTACTTTACCCCAAATACTTGCAGCTATATTTATTCCTTCTGATATGGCAACTATTCTAAGACTGGTAACAATAAAATCTCGGCTTATAATTATCATTACTATCCAAGATGATAACTTATTTAACTCCACAAGTGAAATTAATGCCGCTGTTACCAGCAATTTATCGGCAAGTGGATCTATAATCTTACCAAAATTTGTTACTTGCTTGCGTTTCCTTGCTATGTATCCGTCTAAACCATCAGTTGCTGCTGCTACGATAAAAATAATTGCTGCTATATAAGCTGCATAACCCCCAAATGAAAAATTAGTAAGTAAAAAGAACATAAAAATAGGTACAAGAAATATTCTAAGTAATGTAATTTTATTGGCAAGATTCATTTATACCATCTCCTATTAAATCATAATTTTCAGTACTTGTTATTTTTACATTAGCAAACTCACCGGGTTTTATCCTTTTTTCACTTGTAAAAAAAACTTTCCCATCTATATCTAATGAGTCCCCATAAGTTCTACCATAATAATAATTAGTAGCTTTTTCAATTCCTTCTACTAATACTTGATATATTGCCCCAATTTTATCTCGGTTTAGCTTATCAGCAATTGTTTCCTGTATCTGCATAATTTTATTATACCTTTCTTGTTTAAGGTCTTCTTTAACCTGTTCTTTATATAATGCTGCCGGTGTACCTTCTTCTCGGGAGTATTTAAAAACTCCTAATCTATCAAATTTAATTTCTTTTATAAAATTTATTAAGTTATTAAAATGTTCTTCTTTTTCTCCGGGAAAACCTATAATAATAGATGTCCTTATAATAGCTTTAGGTATTAATTTTCGTATCTTACTTATCAATTCAATTATTTCTGAATTTCTTATCCTTCTTCCCATCCTTTTTAATATGTAATCATCACTATGTTGAATAGGGATGTCAAAATAATTGCATATTTTAGTTTGTTTTGCAATAGTTTCAATTAGTTCATTGTTTATATCATCAGGATAGGAATAATGTAATCTAATCCATCTTATTCCTTCAACTTCACATAGCTTATTTAATAATTCACTGAGTTTATAATCATTATATATATCTATCCCATACCTTGTTGTATCTTGAGCTATTAATACCAATTCCTTTACACCTTTATTTGCAAGTTCTATTGCTTCTTTTATGATATATTCCATAGGCCTGCTACGATATTTATCCCTTAATTGTGGTATAATACAATATGTACAGTTATTATCACAACCATCAGCTATTTTCAAATAAGCAGTATATGGTGGAGTGCTTATTATACGTGGCTGGCCTTCGTCAGGAGTAAAATCTTGCTTACCGTACCTGACTACTTTCCCACCTTTAATAGCTTCTTTTATAACATCTACTATTTCATGATAATTACCTGTTCCTATTATTGCATCAACTTCAGGAATTTCTTTAAGTATCTCTTTATTATATCGTTCAGCTAAACAACCAGTAACTATTAGGAGCTTACACCTTCCTTCCTCCTTATATCGTGCCATATCAAGGATATTTTCTATAGATTCAGTTTTAGCTGATTCTATAAAACTACATGTATTAACTATAAGTATATCAGCATTTTGGGGGTTATTAGTTATAATAAAATCACCTTTAGATAATAGGCCAAGCATTATTTCTGTATCAACAAGGTTTTTTGCACAACCCAGCGATATTATTCCTATATTATAATTCAAATTCATCCCTCTTTTCAGATTGCTTGATAATATCTTCTTGAAAACTTACTTCATTAATTATTTTATTAATATTATATAAAGAATATCCCCTCCTTAGAAAGTAATTTCTAATTTTATTTAATGATTTATAATCTAAAATTTTACTATCTTTTATAAAATGAGATATTCTTTTTTCGATTAATGGTTTTAATACTTTTAATTCGTCAATTGTTATATTGTTGATTTTTTCATTAATAAGGGCTTTACCTATTCCCTTTTTCATTAATTCAAGCCTTATTCTTTTTTCCCCAAACTTTTTTAAATTTATAGCATCTTTAATATATCGTTCAATATAATCTACATCATTTATGTAATTTAGTTCTTTTAATTTGTGTATAACTTGCTTTATTATTACTTCATCAAAACCTGCTTGATTTAACTTAGTATTAAGTTCATATTCTGTTCGTCTCATATACATTATATATTTTAATGCTATATTTTTTGCTTTAGAAAAATTACATGTCTGATTAATTTTATCTATTTCATCTTTTGTTATTTCTTTGCCAATAAATAAGTTTAAACGAAATAAATCTTCATCATCAAGACCAAATGCATATTTCTTATCAATATATACAGATTTTCTATGAGTATTCTTTTTTTGTCTTTCTATAGAAGTTATAACCATACTCACCCAACTTCTTTCAATTTTATAAAAAAATAATAGTATTATCTTCTCACTAATTGTGAAAAAGATAATACTATTATATAACATTGTAATTATTATTCAATAATTTAAAAAAACTTTATAGATTCATACCTATATTTGAGTATTTTTGCTTAGCTTGATCTACTTGCGTTTGTTCTGCTTGTTTTACTTGATACCAACCTCTTTTCTGCATTTCTTGAAAAATATCTGCTTGTATATCGTGTTCTTCCCTTAATATATTAAGGAAATCTGTTCTTAACTGTGGATTTACGCACTCATTAGCAAATGTATTATATACGGAACTTATTAATTTTTGACTGGCTAATGAATCGTTCATCATTTCTTTGTCTCCCATAGTCTGACTCATAGTGTTCATCTTAACTTTTCTCCTTTCTCTTCTTAGTGTAGATAACCCATTAAAGTATTAAAATGTTGTTGATGTTTATCTGCAATTTCTTCACATTTACATTGTAATTCCGGGTCCTGACATGTACTCGCAAAAGTTCTATATTTTTTTACGAGTGTTTCTTCGTAATTTAATTGGTCATCAAGTGCAGATAATTCTTTAGACGTAATATTACCCATTAAATCAACTCCTTTCTTTCTAACTTATATTCTGGGATATGTACTTCTTAATCCCATTTCAAGGTTATTATTTGATTATATTATTATATTTATACATTTTTAAAATTATTTTATTCTAATATTGTTAAATTTCCAATGTCTACTTTAATATTCATAATCCAATAACCAATTGAATTACTTGATTCAATTTCTCCTTTTTTAGGCACCCAAAAGGTATGTTCTTGTATATGTATTAATGGATGTGGTTCACTTATATATCTTGTAGGAATTGCGTATGATATGTGTTCAATATTGTTTAATGTATCTTGTTTTATGCCAATAAGAATGTAACCATATTTTCGTGCAGCATAAATTACATATGGATTATTAATAAGCATTAAATTACTTTTTGTCATATTGTTATAATTATTTAAAATTGTATAGTGTTCTGTATACAAATCATTTATAAATCCTTCACAATTATCTATTCGCCACCATGAATATCCCATATCTCCGTTAATAAAAGGGCTTATTTCGGGGCTATAGCTTGACAAGTATGCTATTAGACTATCATTATTTTTATTTACTTCCTTTGTTAGGGGTATTTCTTTATTTCCATATGCCTTTT
>CAZRSG010000061.1:0-2583 GCA_964602705.1 uncultured Oscillospiraceae bacterium | reverse complement strand
CCTTTTCAGTAATTTTCATATCTTCTATATTCTTAATTTTTTCTTTAGATACGGTTTGACTTTTTTCTTTATTATCAAGCTGACTTTTTTTATTTAATGATATTTTATTATTTATTTCTTGCTTTTTACTGAAAATGTATTCTTTAAAAGCTTCTTTCCAGTTCCAACTGACATCTTTGAACCCTATTAGTGGTATAATAATATCTTGATTTTTACTAATTTCATCTTCATACTTTATAATAACAGTATTATAGTTAAATATAGAATAATTTTTAAAATCGGTCTTAGAATCATAAACCTTATTTAGAAAATAACCTTTATTGCCCTTGCTTTTAATTTCCCCTATAAGAATGGGCTTATATTTTATATAATTATTAGAAAGCAAGTATAGTTTAAAAACTTTATTTCCTTCAATTGGTTTTAGGTTTTCAATATTTGCAGAAATTTTACTTAATTGACTTGTAATTTCAATTTTTATAAACCCTCTTACCTTATCTCCAATTAAAAAGCCCTTATCATTTTCCCTTAGAAAAATAAAAATTCTATTGTTTTTTTTATTATACATTTTAAAAGACACCTCCTAATTTATTGATATATCTCTTAATAATATATATGTTAGTTTTTAATAAAATTGTCTAATTACTTTTTAAAAAAGTTAATATCCTATATTTAAAATTTATATAAAAAAAAGACTAACAAAATGGCATAGTCCCATAGGGACAAAATAAGAAACGCAAACTGAATACGACAAAAGGCACACCTTAAGCTAAATATAAACTTAAGTGTTGAAATTCTTTTAACTCCATTGATTATCCCTCCTGCAAATCCCGATAGTAGTAATCGGGAATAATATTAATCATAATGCCTTGAGCTGCAAGTATATTTTCCTGATCCCCAGATGGTAGTAAATCATGTCCCATATAGAGCTTGCAACACCTGCTATCCTTTCCGAGAGAAGAAACAAAATCATCTAATTCTTCTTGTGTTAGTACGATAGCTATTTCTGCATTATCATTGAAATTTACACCGTTTTCAAGCTCAACTAATTCACGAATTGCCGCCGCACTGCTTTGCAGTACAGCAACCATAGAACTATTATATACACCCTCATATTTTTTTGTCTGTTCAAGAATTGGGGCATATAAGTTGTTAATATTTTGCACGGTTGACATTAATGGTGCGATAGAATCTTGATATGTTTGAAGAGCCGCCGTGATACCGGATGTCGGCACCTTTACCATATCCAGTGTTCTTTGTAATTCATTCATCGTAGAAAAAAGAGCACTATTATCAAATTGCTCATGTAATTTTTGCAAAGCATCAAATGCGGGATTGTTTAAAAATCTATATAAATTATTCTTCATTGTAACCCTCCAAAACTTATAACCATAGTCCTTGGCTTGCAGACCATTTCTTGTTGAACTCTGTACTTTCTACTGCAGAAGCAAACGGCTTTGCAAGGAATTTTTTGATCGTATCTATCACAATACTATATCCATCGGTTTTTACATCAATTTTCCGAATAAACAATTTCCATTTCTTTTGCATATTAGTATCGTCCGCAAAAGTTATGACTCTATTAAACTGTTCTATGGAAAAATTGTGCCCCCTATTTTCAAATGTTGTCCTTAAAGCTTTTGCAAGCGTTTCACCGTTAAAATCAAAAGTGTTTGCAATATAGTAAATATCGTAATAATCTTTCATCCGGCTGGAAAACTCCATTAAATCTAAAATAGCATCCAGCTTTTCGGCAATGGTAGTTTCGATAGAATATGTACTTACAACCGGTTTGGCAAATCCCTCAAGCTGTGTTGGAATTTCTCTCTTTTCTCCTTCAGGGACAATAATATCGCCAAAACCCAAATCAATACTAAATGTTGTCTTTGTGTTTTTTATCTTAGTCACAATAGTAGCACCGATGCCGGCATATCTTTTTTGTAGGGCAATAGGTGCTACTGAGGTTATTTCAAAAGCGATATAGTCATTTTTACTTTCTGTATTTATTATTTCACTCAATACTTCTCTTAACTTTTCAGGAGTGTTCGGTAATTTTCTGAGCAAAAAATCAATATCTACTGTAACTCGGCTGTCAAAGTCAGTCAGTGCATAGATGAACAGTCCACCTTTCAACACAAAATTATCAGCGTATTTTGAGTTTTCAAGCCTGCGCAGAAATTCTTCTTGGCAAAATAGTTGTAAGCATAGCTGATTGCTTCGGCCACTTTGAATTGATTTGTTTTTTAATTTTGCAAGGACAGATGCAGCTATATCAGCCATTGATAAGTACCTCCATTAATTCCGTAACTTTTTTATACACTCGAAGTTTTTTTGCGTACAACGAAAGATTGGTTAAATTCTTTTTATCATCTTTCGCATAAGCTTTAACAGCTTTATTAAAAGTTTCGCTATCTATTTTTGACCTATACTTAAAGCAGTCGCAAATTGTGCGTTCACGATCATATATCGAAATTTGAATTCCATTTGAAATATCGGTAGTCTTTCCCAATTCATAAAGATTGTCCTGCACATAATAAATCTGTAGGGGAACAACACTTGAACCCAAGATTTTTCTGGAGATATTTC
>CAZRSG010000060.1:0-8917 GCA_964602705.1 uncultured Oscillospiraceae bacterium | reverse complement strand
CTATCCCATCTTTTGCAACTGCTGCAATTATTGGTGTTTCAATTACCTTGGGATTTACACTCATTTTTACCGCTTGAAGGACATCCCTGCCTGCCAAATCAATTGCCGCAGCCCTTTCAAATTCCAAGGGAATTTCTGCCCTTTGTGCTGCTATAAGTGCATTTGCTACATTATCTACATTACCACCTGCCAAATAATGTGTTTCAAATTTATCTACACTTACATCTATACCAGCCTTACGTGCTTTTATTAATGGGTTTACTATTCTTGCCGGTATTACTCGCCTCAATCTCATACCAATAAGAGTAAATATTTTAATATTTACCCCAGCAGCCATAGATGATATCCATAATCCTACGGGTATATAGCTTAAAATAAAAACAATTAAAATAACTACTATAAACACTAATCCTATTGCAAAGTATTCCATTTACTATCCCTCCATTTATTTTTAATTTTACTTTAAATTTAAATAAGTATACATTAAATTAAATTAAAGTAAATTAATTAACTTATTTTATATTTGTAAGGTATATCATATAATTATATACTTTTAACTATAATCTTATTACCTTCAATATTAATAACTTTTATTTTCGTATCTTTTTCTATATATTCACCATTTGATATTACATTTACTCTTTCATTGTTAAGTAAGGCTATTCCTGTCGGTCTTAAAAATGTTAAACTTATTCCTTCTGCATCCTTATATTTATCTTTTTCATTTCTTGCTGTCCTATAGCCCTTTTCTACTTTTTGTTCATCCCTTAAAATAATTCCTTTTAATAATCTTTTTCTTGGCATATATTTAAATATTGCTATAAGAGCAAGGGTGCTTATAGTTAATGCCGCAAAGAGTGATATTGTTCCTATAATAATATTTGTTGAACTTAATAAAAGGCTTAATACTATACATAAAATTCCCGTTATTCCTGGGACACCAAAGCCCGGAATAGAAGCTTCTATTAGTAGGAGTATTATTCCGGCAATAAAAAGAATTAAAAGTCCCCATTGAGTATGCCCTCCAATAAATTTTCCGGCAAAAAATAAAGTAAATGATAAAATTCCAACTGAACCAAATGCCCCAAAACCCGGAATAAATATTTCAGCCACTGTTCCAATTATTCCTAATGAAATCAATAATGTTGATATATATACATTATTAATATATAGTGAAATATCAGTTTTAATGTCATGCTTTAATTCTTTAATATTATCTTTTTCTATATCTAAAAAATCGTATAGTTTATTTTGTCCATCTACAATTGTATCTGCAGTACCATATTCTGAGGCTTCTTTTGCAGCAAAGTTTATTTCACCCTTAATTGAATTCATATAAGTATCTTGCTGGGGCTCGGCATATGCAAAACTAATACTTAATCCTAATATAATAAGTAATAAATATAATACAATCCTTTTCCTCATTATCTATCCCCTCCTAATAAAATGCTTATTATTTATTAAATTTTATTATAAAATACTTAACCTATAATTATTTTATAACAAATTAATACGATTGTACAGTCATAAATAAAAATCACCTATTTATATTAGGTGATTTTTATTTTAAATTAACCTTTTTTGTTAAATTATTCAAAGTCTAATACTTGTTGTAATTCTGCAGATTTAAGTGATATTTCCATTAGTCGCATAATCCTTAGAACCTCTTCATTCTTCACTATAATTTCTTCTTCTCCTGATATGGTTTTCATAACATTTATATAAAAATCTTTAACATCTGCAGTTTGTTTTGGTAGGTCTGCCTGATGAATAAATTCTTTAGCCCGTGGTGCCATTGTTTTAGTTAAACCTGCCGCTGTTCTAACAGGAATAATATCTTTTTCCGTTTGCCCTTTAGCATATACTATACTACCATTTAATTTCCAACCCTCTATAATAGCAGTTCCATTTTGACCTGACATATACCAACGTGGAAGAGAAATAAAATTGCTTGTTCCAACTTCTAATAAGGCAGTTATCCCACTTTCAAAAGTAAAAAACGCCTTAAATCCATCATCGACTTCATAATTTGTAACATTTGTTGTTTGACAATAAACCTTTTTTATTTTTTCATTTACCATTAAAACCATCTGGTCAAAAATATGAACACCCCAGTCTAATAACATGCCCCCTCCATGTTCCTTCTTAGCACGCCAATCACCCGGTATGCCCCTTGATCCGTGTACTCTTGATTCAATTGTAAATATATTACCTAATAATTTTTCGTCATAAATCTTTTTTATGGTTAAAAAATCTTCATCCCAACGTCTATTCTGGTTTACAACAAATAACTTTTTATTTGCTGTTGCTGTATCTATAATTTCTTCTAATTCATCACTATTTAATGTAACCGGTTTCTCACAAATTACATTTTTACCGGCATTTAAGGAACGTATTGCAATATCTTTATGGGTATCATTAGGGGTAGCTATTAAAACTATATCAACTTTATCATCCTTTATTAAATCTTCCATAGAATTATAAGTGGTTAAACCTTTTTGTCTTGCGTAATCTTGCCTTTCTTCTTTTATGTCAAAACTACCTATAACATTAAGGTTTTCAACTTCTTTAATTCTTCTATTATGTTCATTTCCCATTCCACCATAACCAACTATTGCAACATTATAATTTTGCATTAATATACCCTCCCGTATATATATATATATGTTCTTTAATACTTCTTAGTATTTTTCTATCTTTTAAATACATTTTATTAAATAACTTACATCCAGACCCAATATTTTACCGGGTCATATTCTTGGCGTAATCTTCTACAATTTCAAATTTTAAAGCTTGTCCCTTAATAAATCTTCTTATATCTTCAATTATTTGTGCTGTTATATATTTTCTTCTGTCAACTGTAGGTCCTGCCATATGTGGCATTAAAATAACATTATCCAAACCTCTTAATTTGCTATCTTGAGGTAAAGGTTCTTTTTCAAAAACATCTAAGACTGCCTTAAACCTTTTTTTCTCTAATTCATTTTCTAATGCATTTTCATCAATGACGCTACCCCGAGCAGTATTAATTAATAAAGAGTCATTAGGAATACTTTCTAACAATTCTTTTCCTATCATATGGTATGTTTTAGGTGTTTTAGCTGAATGGATAGAAATAATCTTACATGTTGCAAAGATTTCTTCTAATGATGCATATTTCAAACCATATTTATCTTTATATTCATCTGTTAAGTGGCCTGAATAAACTTTAATTTTAGGTCGGAAAGGTTGTAACATTTTCACAAGATACTTTGGTATCATACCAAAGCTTACTAAACCAATTGTCTGATCCAATAAACCCTCATTATAAAAGTTGGATTGCCTCCATCCCCCTTCATGTACCTTTGAATTATGATATGGAATATCACGAAGGGCTGCTAAGATGTATGCTATCACACCCTCTGCTACTGATTCAGCAAAAAATGTGTTTCCACTAATCACCTTTATCCCCCTCCCATACGGTTCCATTCCAATAGGTGACACTGAACCTGCAGTATGAGCAATAAGTTTTAACTTGTTTGCCTTATCTAATATTTCTTTATCAAATGTTTTTATACCCCAACCAGTAATGCAAATATCAATATCCCTTAGGTTCTCCCCTAATTCAGCCTCTGTGAATTGCCGATCACTTGTATTCCATTTAACATCTCCTAAACTATTTATCTCCTTTTCTAATTCCGGTGTAATAAAAGTATTCCTTCCTTTTCCTGCTGGCATGGTTACAAGTATTTTCATTTTAAACCCCACTTTCATTATTTTTAAGTTATTTTAATAATTATTTTAATAATTATAACTTACAGTCACATTTTACTACCCTTAAACTTTAATGTCAACACACATAAGGAAAAATAAATCAATACAGTTTGTAATATTAACTGACTGATATTTTCAAAATACTATTTAAAACTAATTTTTAATATAAGTTTATCATACCAGTTTTTATAATAATGTCTTTGTTATCTTTTGTCATTGTATTATTCCTTTTCTTTGGAAGTTGCTCATAAAGCAATATTGACTTTACTTTTAGATAGTAGTAAAATACAAGCATGCAATAACATACTTGCATTTTAAGGTTTAAATAAATAAGTATCTGGAGGTTCAAGAATTGTTAAATTATAATACAAATAATATTGGTATACATATTCCAACTGTACTCTTAGCTAATAAAGAAATCGATCTTTTTAAATGGTGTGTTGTTGCTTGTGATCAGTATACTTCACAAGCTGATTATTGGAAAGATGTTGAAAAACTTGTAGGTGATATGCCGTCAACATTACACTTAGTTTTTCCAGAAATATATTTAGAAGATGACGACAGTAAAGAAAGAATCGAAAAAACACTTAATAAGATGAATGATTATTTAGAAAATGAAACATTTATTAAACAAGATCCAGGTTTCATTTTCATAGATAGACAAACTTCTAATACTCCATCACGTAAAGGCTTAATTATAGGATTGGATTTAGAAAAATACAATTATGAAAAATCATCACAAAGTTTAATTAGGGCTACTGAGGAAACTGTTATTGAAAGAATTCCACCTCGAGTGAAAATTAGAGAGAATGCCCCTATAGAGACACCGCATATTATGATTTTAATCGATGATCCCGGAAAGACAGTTATTGAGCCATTAGCTAAAAAGATTAATGAAACAAATAAGGTTTATGATACTAAGTTAATGATGGGTGGTGGGCATATTAAAGGTTACTCTATTAATAATAAGAACTTAATTAATAGTATTATTAATTCTATATCAAAACTTGCAGATCCTAAAGTTTTTCACAACAAATATAATATAAGTAAGGATACAAATATTTTATTATATGCAGTAGGTGATGGTAACCACTCATTGGCAACTGCAAAAGCCTGTTGGGAAAATATTAAGCCAAGCCTTAGTAAAAAAGAGATGGAAACCCATCCGGCAAGGTTTGCATTAGTTGAACTTGTAAATGTTTATGATGAGGGCTTAATATTCGAGCCAATTCATAGAATTCTTTTCAATGTTGATGTACAAGATATGATAAAAAATATGACTTCGTATTTTAGCCAACAAGGATCCAACCTTTGCTATAAGTTCTTTAAAAGTAAAACTGACCTGTCAACTTATTTAGAAAATATTAATAAAGAAAATTCCCACCTTATCCCCTTTATTTCTGAGGATAAATATGGTGTTATAATTGTTAAAAATCCTACTCATAATATAGAAGTCGGTACACTACAAACTTTCTTAGATTTTTATATTAGTAACAATGAACAGGTGCAAATTGATTATATACATGGCGAAGATATCATTGAGCTTTTGGCAGTCAAGCCTAATAATATTGGATTCTTATTACCACCTATGGATAAACATGACTTATTTAAAACTGTTATATTAGATGGTGTTTTACCAAGAAAGACCTTTTCAATGGGTGATGCGGAAGAAAAAAGATTTTATTTGGAATGTCGCAAAATAAAATAAAGCATTACCATGACATAGGACTATTAATTATATTATACTTTCATAAGATTGCGGAACGGTTTAGAACCGTTCCCTACATCTATCCTATCATGACCCTATATAATAAAAAATATACTTATAAACAATAAATTATATTACTTATCTGCCCCTAACATTACCGGCTGAATTTGCCTACCTTCCAATGCATTTTCTATAGTCGGTATTATTAAGTCTGTCCTTGCTACTAATGAATTATTTTTTCCTTTTGGATCGTCTTGCCTAAAAGGAACAAAATAAATGTTCTTACTATTTATTAGAATACCTATATTCTTTGCATTCGCACCTAAACCATCATTTGTCGAAATTGCAACTACTATAGGTTTATTGTTTCGTAAATGTGCCTTGGCTGCCATTGTAACCGCTGTATCTGTTATTCCATATGCCAGTTTAGCAATTGTATTACCGGTACATGGTGCAACTATTAATATATCCAACAGTGACTTAGGCCCTATTGGCTCGGCTGCATTTATATTATTAATTATCTTATTGCCTGTTATTTCTTCTATTAGATCTATAAGATCTTGTGCAAGACCAAACCTTGTATCCATTGAATATACATGTTCTGACATAATAGCAGTAACTTGTGCACCTGTTTCTACAATATTTGCAATTACAGGTAGTGTTTGATTAAATGTACAAAATGACCCTGTTAGAGCAAAACCTATTCTCACCTCCTTTAAAGTCATTTTTACACCCCCAATTCATTTATGATATTAAATATAGTCTCAATAATAATATTTCCTGCCGTAACAGGGGCAACCTTTCCCGGTAAGGATAATGCCCAAATTACTTTTATCCCCATTTCTTTTGCTATTGCATAATCTACCCCACCCGGTTTAGATGCCAAGTCTATTATTAAACAATCCTTTTTAAGATTTTCAAGTACTTGTTTATCTATAATTTTACAGGGAACAGTATTAAATATAAGATCATATTCCCTTGTTATATATTTCAAGTTATTAGTATGGATGCCCTTATAATTATATGCCTTAACCCATGCTAAGTCTTCATATTTCCTAACACCTACACTTACCCTTGCCCCTATTCCATATAGTATTTTCGAAAGAACTTTACCTATTCTTCCAAAACCTAACACTAAACATTTACTATTATGTAGTGTTATAGGTAATTCCTCCATTGCTATTTGAACTGCACCTTCTGCTGTGGGGATTGCGTTTAGTATATTTAATTCTTCCCTTGCAAAGTAATCTATAATATAAGTATTGTATACTTTTGCAAGATTACTAATCTTTTCACTAACCCTTCCTCCTACAAGAAGTTGATTTTTAGAGATTTCCTTAAATAAGTCATTAAAATATATTTTTTTATTATAAAAAAAAGCATTAATGGTTTCATCATCCTGAGAACAGGGTAACGGAGTAATTATGACATCAACATTTTTAACAGCTTCTTTTATATTATCTGCGTTTAATATGTTTTCATTAAATTTGACTCCGGTAAAACCAAAAATTTTTACATCATATCCTTTTTCCACTAATTGTTCTGCCATTTTTATCTGACGTAAGTCTCCACCTATTATTGATATTTTCTTCTTTTCTTTCACCTGCCCACCTCCAAGTTTTTGCCATATAAGATTAAAAATCTACTATATAATATGAATATAGTAGATTTTTAGTGACTATTTTAGTTTAATTTTCTTGTAATGGTAATTATCAAATCCAAAGCTTTTAATGCCTATATATAACTTCTTGATTAGTCTATTATGTGTTTATGTATACATTCTATTTTCTTATATATCATCAGATATTATCTTTTGAAAGTTAAAAGGTATAGGATATAATTCAGAAAATTTATATGTTTTATACTTACCTATTTTATTGCTACATGTAACTTTAAAATCTTCCCCAACAAATTCGCTTAATACTTGGAGACATATCCCACATGGGGTGCTTAATTTGCTTCCCGATACTGATATTACTATCTCACTAAATTCCCGTTTCCCCTCTGATATTGCTTTAAATATTGCTGTACGTTCAGCACATATTGTTCCACCATATGATATGTTTTCAATATTACAACCTGTAATTATACTACCATCCTTACATAAAAGTGCAGCCCCTACCTTATATTTAGAATAAGGTGAATAAGCTCTTTTTTGCATATCTCTCGCTATTTTAATTAAATCGATATTTGACATATTAACACCTTTATTCCTTCCTTGCTTATTAGCATAATTGATTAATAGTTGGATAGTATTTTTATCCAACTATTAATAGAAGTATCCATTTGTATATTACAGTCCTAAAACATAAATATAAATCATCTTTATTTTCTTCCATTTATAAAACCTAATTCTCTTAAAGCATCATCAACCATTTTTAGGGTAACAGGTTTAGTTATATAATATTCCTTTTCTTCCAAAGAGTTAAAGGTTACTTCTGTTTCACTAAGGGCACTAATGCTTCCCCTCCACTACTTGCAATATCAAGTTTATAGCCCATTTCTTTTAACATTCTACTAATTACAATCTGGTTTACTTCATCATCTTCTACTAATAATATTGTAGCATCGCTTTTAGTTTTTTCAACACCTTTAAATTGTGTTCTTTCAAAAACAGTTTCTAAACCCCCTGTTTGGAATTCCAATTCTACACTAAAAGTACTCCCTATCCCCGATTCACTTTCCACTTTTAATATTCCATGCATCATATCTATTAGTTGTTTTGAAATTATTAGGCCTAATCCTGTACCCGCATATCTTTTTGTTTTTGAATTATCAATTTGACTAAAACTTTTAAAAAGTTTATCTTTGTCTATTTTTGAAATACCAATTCCTGTATCTATAACTATGAATTGGAGTCGTATTCTATTTTCTATATTTTTAATTACCTTTATTACTAAACTAACATAGCCTTTATCGGTAAACTTTATAGCATTATTTAAAAGATTGTTTAATATTTGTTGGAGTCTATCAGGGTCTCCTATAATAAAAGGTGGCAATTCTATAGGTAGTTGATAAGTTAGTTCAATACCTTTTTCTTTTGCTTCATAATAATGAACTTTTACTATCTTTTCAATAAGTGATTTTAAATCAAATTTTATATTTTCAATAGTTAATTTTCCTGCCTCAATTTTAGAAAAATCAAAAATATCGTTTATTATTGTAAGTAAGCAGTTAGCACACGATTTGGCAGTTAATAGATTTTCTTTTTGCTCATTATTTAATTCCGTTAAAAGAGTAAGGTCTAACATACCAATAATTCCATTTAATGGGGTCCTAATTTCATGGCTCATATTTGCTAAAAATTCGCCTTTTGCCTTGTATGCAGTTCTTGGATCATATTCCGAACAATCCTCCTCATATTTGTCCAATAGTGTAATTTTTAGATTTTTATTGCACCCTACATTTTGATAATTATTCTTATTTAAAATATCGGAAGACATTTAATATTTCTCC
>CAZRSG010000059.1:0-8946 GCA_964602705.1 uncultured Oscillospiraceae bacterium | reverse complement strand
TTTAAACTCATATACTTACATCCCCCTCACCATCATAATTTTCATACACCGTATAATATATCTTCTATTAAATTATTATCTTTTATTGCCTGGGTTGCAAGATAATCACACCGTTCATTTTCTGGGTGCCCCGAATGTCCTTTTACCCAATTAAATTGCACATTATGTTTATCCAATAATCCTAATAATCTTTTCCATAGATCTATATTTAAGGCTTTTTCTTTTTTATTTCTCATCCATTTATTATGCTGCCATTTTTTTGCCCATCCATTATTAATAGCATCTACAATATATTTTGAGTCACTATATATTATAACATTGCATTTTTCTTTTAACATTTCAAGTGCCTTTATGACAGCCCTAAGCTCCATCCTATTATTAGTAGTATTTTTATAAGCCCCTGATATCTCTTTAATATTTGTCTTATACTTTAAAATAGCTCCGTAACCTCCGGGACCTGGATTCCCTGTACATGCACCATCTGTATAAATCACTATTTCTTTTAAGTTAACTTTTTTAATTCCAATCATCTCTTTCAAATTAATTATTTAAATTTATATTTAATGTTTTGATTGCAAACCTTTTCTACTATTGTTGAGTTTTTAAAAACTTTTTGGGGACCATTTTCATCTAATAAATATAAATTCCAAAAATTTAAGGTGAGAAATTTAATATAGCTAATATCGTCATCTTTTATTGTCTCATCTATATTTTTATCTCCCGTAAATGTTAGATGCGTTGCATCTTCTATAATAGCAAGATACTTGTCACCTTTTGGCATCTTATCATACGGCTCTATTCTCCAGCTATAATCCTTTTTAATTTCCGGTTGCATGTCTTTAGTTCCCGTCAGTAACATTACGGGAACATTTATATTATCCCATGAATCTTCTGTGAATAATAAGCCCAGCCCACTATCCCCCATAGGTGATAGTGCTATAAATGCTTTTATTCTATCATCTGTAAAAAATTTGGATTGTTTATTCATTAAAGTTACCTTACCACCGGCAAGTGCAATAGTTGTATAAGCACCAAAAGAATGCCCGGCAAGACCAATTTTTTCTTTGTTAATTTTTACATCTTTATTAGGTATGAGATTTTGTATCTCATCTATATTGTCTATTATAAGGGATATATCTTTTGGACTTTCGCTAAAAATCTCCCCTTCTAATAAGATTGATACTAAACTATTTATAGCATTATCATTATTCTGAAACAATGAAACATCACTACCTATGTGGGTAGGATGAATGCAAACATAGCCATGTGCTGCCCAGTATTTCCCTAAATAAGCAAGTGCATCTTTAGATCCACCTAAGCCATGAGAAATAATAATTAAAGGTAATTGATTTTCTACATTCACATCAGGATAATATATTTTTATAGGTATATTTCTATTCCGACTAATATCTTCTATTATATATTCATCTATTGTACTAATACTTATCTTATCTTTATCATTTATAATAGAATCATTAGGCAAACCTGTGCTAATTGTAACAATTCCTTCTTCTGGCTTCCAGTTGATATTTAACCCCATTTGTTCAGCTACTATTCTTAAGGGTAAATATGTTGTGGAGTCTATTATTTTAGGCATTATATCTATATCTACTATAACACCATTTGCAATAAGATACTTTTCTTCTATTATAAAATATAGCTTATCTTCTCCTTTAGACAAGATTACCATCTGTATATCTGCATCCCAATCAACATTAAAACCTACATTTTCTGCAAATAATCTTATAGGAACCATCGTTTTGCTTTCATACAGAAATGGTTGGGAATCTTTAAATATAAGCTCCTTATTATCCATAAATATTTTTATTGGTTTTGTGGTAGCATAGTTTGTTTTTTGATAGAAAACAAGAAAAAAAATAAACAGAAATATTAGTGTTATATAAACCTTTTTCAATATTGCCTATCTCCTTTAATAAATCATAAGTAAATTTATATTAGGATTTAATTATAACATATCTTCTTTTGCTTTACAAAATAAAATAAATTTGATATAGTCAGGTTTTTAATACTTACATAACAAAATAATCACTAAAACCGTTGAAAAGATTTTATTACTTTCCAAGCGTTAAATATAGGGTTACGAGGAGATGCCTGTCAAGAATTAATCAAATAATTATTGTATACAATTATTTAATAATATTTATTTAGGAATCTGTAGAATTCTTATAAATACTTATTATATCATTTATTATAATTAAAAATCCCATATTTACAAAACTTTTAAATACATTTTTATGGCTATTAATATTTCTACTATTATTGAAATATAGAACCCTTAATATATCCCTTTTTACTTTCTTTTAATTGAACTGTAACAAGCTTTCCTTCAATATTTGTATTGGAAGATGATATAACTTTAATATAATTACTTGTTAATCCCTCGTAGTATCCCTTCATATTCTTAACCTTTTGCTCGAATAATACTTCCATGTGCCTGCTGATAAAATCCGTATAAAATTCCATTTCAATTTTATCAGCTATCAGTATCATTTCATGACTTCGTTTTTCTTTTGTTTGTGAATTTATTTGCCCGGGATAATTTGCAGCCGGGGTTCCTTTTCTTGGTGAATATTTAAATACATGTACATGACTAAACTTCATTTCATTAACAAACCTAAGTGAATCTTCAAAATCTTTATGTGTTTCACCGGGAAAGCCTACCATTATATCAGTAGTAATAGCAACATCTTTAAAATTATTTTTAAGGTTTTTTACTACTTCAGTATATTCGGCAGTTGTATATTTTCTATTCATCCTTTTTAAAACATTATCTGAACCACTTTGAAGTGATATATGGTAATGATTACAGAACTTTTCCAGTCCTTGCACTTCATTTATAAAATCTTTTGTTATGAACCTTGGTTCAATTGAGCCAAGCCGTATTCTTTTTATATCTTTTATTGTATGGACCTTTTTTATAACATCTATTAAGTTTATATTTTTTAAATCTTTACCATATGATGCTAAATGTATACCGGTAAGTACCACTTCTTTAAAACCTTTTTCGGATAATGTCCTTATTTCATTTGTTATTTCACTTAAATTGCGACTTCTAATCGGACCACGTGAATATGGTATAATACAATATGAACAAAATTGGTTACAACCTTCCTGAATTTTAATAAAAGCTCTGGTTTTTTCTTTATAGGAGCTTATATTTAATTCTTCAAATTGTTTTACTTTCATAATATCTTGAACGGCATTAATTTGTTTGTTTTTGTTAAGTTCTATTAACTTTAAATAATCTATAATTTTATCCTTATCCTTAGTACCTATAATTAAGTTAACACCATCTATTTTTTTAATTTCATCTGCAGCTACTTGGGCGTAACAGCCTACAACAGCAATTATGGAATTCTTATTTGTCCTTTTTGCCTTACGTATCATTTGGCGAGATTTTCTATCACTCAGACTTGTAACGGTACAAGTATTAATTACATATACATCTGCATATGATTCAAAACCTGTTAATTGGTAATTTGCAGCTTCAAAGATTTCTATCATAGCTTCTGTATCATATTGGTTAACTTTACATCCTAATGTATAGAAAGCAACTTTTTTCATAAGATTTTATGCCCCTTAATATATATTTTTTAAAAGCTTACCTTTAAATTATATTAAATATTTTCAAATTTAACAACATCCATTTGACTAACGAGGTAAAAAATAGTATTATATTTGTAAGAAGGCTTTAATTAATATTCTTAATAATTTTTATATTAAAAAAGGGGGTTTTATAATGAACAGTGTAAATATTATGTTAAATTCAATTGATGATGTGAAAAACTTTGTAAACTTGGTTAATAAATATGACTTTGAGATTGATCTGGTATCGGGAAGGTATGTAATAGATGCTAAATCTATTATGGGTATATTTAGTTTAGATCTAAGTCGGCCTATTAAATTACAAACATATACAGAAGATGCTAAGAAGTTTATGGATGAAATAAAACAATTTGTTGTTTAAAAAACTTTAAACCTTTTCTGTAAATAATATTCTCAAAGGTTCAGGGTTACCTGAACCTTAATTACTTTTGTTTTTTAATAGGAGTGATATTTTTGAAGATTAATAATATATATGATATAACTGAAAATAAATTAATTCTTTTATTTATAATTAAAAAGTCAGCATTAGCCCTTACAAATGCACAAATCACCGAATTAGTTATGAGAGATTCACTTATGAATTATTTTTTATTACAACAATATTTGGCTGAGCTTATATCAACAGGACAAATTTTATTAAAAACAAAAGATGATAAACAGGTTCATGTTTTAACAAACAGAGGGCTACAATCCTTGGAATATTTTGAATTAAAAATACCCCAAATTATAAAAGAAAAAGTTTTAGAATCAATTTCTTTTACCAAAGATGAATTTAAACGTGCGGATGAAGTCATTAGTACTTATTCACAACTACCTAAAAATGGTTATTTAGTTGAATGTAAAGTTATAGAGTATGGAGAACCTCTTATTGAACTTAAATTTACAGTTGGCTCAAAAATAGAAGCAAAAAAGATATGTAACTATTGGAAAGGTAATTCAGTTCAACTTTACCCTAAAATAATATCCCTATTTACATTAAACAATGATAAAAAAAGGCTTTAGTAAATAAAATTTACGAAGCTTTTTTTTTGGAGCGGGTGATGGGAATCGAACCCACACAATCAGCTTGGAAGGCTGAGATTCTACCATTGAACTACACCCGCAAAAATTTATTAATATTTTTATAATATTAATTCGTTCAATTAAAGTATTTATTAGGGAAAATACAAATTAAATTAATTTTTGGTGCGGGCGAAGGGACTTGAACCCCCATGTCAATGACACTAGATCCTAAGTCTAGCGCGTCTGCCAGTTCCGCCACGCCCGCATGTTATTGCCCAAGATATAACTCGAAGCGACAAAGACTATTATAGTAGTATTTAAGTTATTTGTCAATAGAAAATTTTTAGTTTTTTTCTAACACCTTTTTGGTATTTAACGTTAAGCTTCTTTCAAAACTTCTTTCAAACTATTTTCTGTTCAAAATGACAGATTCAAGCATACTAATATCACGAACACCATTCAACCCACCAGTTTTGACAATCAACTTTTTATGAAGCAATATAACTTCTTCTGTCGTTATAAAAATCATTTAGCAAGCTCCTTAAAAGCCTCTATGTTTTCATCGATCAATTTATCAGAGATTTGATTAAGCAAATTAGCCTTTGTCGCCTTTATCTCATCATATTCTACAAAATCTACAACAAGATAACGAGGTTTATTATTTTTTAAAATAATCGCCATGCCGTTTTCATCAACAAGTTGTGTAACTTTTGAAAAGTTTTGATTTGCATCTGTCATAGGAACTAATACTTTTGTATCAACCGTCATTTTAATCGCCTCCTAATAATATTATACTTCTAAAGATAGTATGATATCAATCTATTTTTAAAAATTAATTTCGCCTGCAAATTATGTTAGAATTTATCACTTCACTCTTGTATATTATTTCGCAACTCTGACATCCGCCTAATTCCATTTGGGTCATCCAAATTATTTGCTATTATCTCCATAACGGATATTGATGAAGTAATATAATGTTTTTGACTCAATGTTTATCTTCCTTTGTATTTGCTGATATTTACATTGTATAAGATACTTCATTGGTTTTCAAATTCTTATTTCCCGTCACTTAATTTTACAACTCGCCATACTATGAGTTATTTATACTTGAAAAATTAAAAACAGGTCAAACCTATAGGGTATAGCCTGTTTAAGTTGGCACGCCCTGAGGGATTTGAACCCCCGACCTACTGATTCGAAGTCAGCCACTCTATCCAGCTGAGCTAAGGGCGCTTATTTAATATTATTTAAAAGTTACTTTCTTGCAATGTAATACATTATACTAAACTTATTTTATTTTGTAAAGCAAAATAAAATAAGTTTAGTATAATCCTAAATATTTTCTAAAAATAAATAATCCTTTATATAAATTGATTTTATATGGCAGAGATAAAGTTAAGCAAGAAGAACCTAAAAAGCTATAAAGAAAATTTACTTTTCTTTATAGCTTATAAATATCAGGGAAATTGGGGTTACCAATCTTATTTTATAATGCACTCTGTGTATCGTTTGGATCGCCGTTAATTGCAAGGTCATATTCATCTGACCAGTCAAGGCCTTTATATTCATTAGCCCTATCATCGGTCTCTATAAACTCCATAAGCAAATCAAGCATATCTTTTGTCCATGTGTTTTTATCTATCTGTGCAGTTGTAAACTTATTTAATGAAATCATTTCAAAGCCAAACAAGTCCTTAACCTGTGTTTTAGCAGCTCCACTAACTACTTCATCAACCAAGTGTGATGGTATGAAAAGTATTCCGCCACCGCCACCAAATACAATATCACCGGGAAGACATACGGCATTTCCTATTCTTGTTGCTGTATTATAGCCGGTCATAATAAACTCACGTATCGGTGTCGGATCTATACCTCTATAATAAACCTGTGTATCCTCAATCTTTTTCATTTGTTCGGTATCTCTTATTCCGCCCCAAATGATAGCACCGCCATTTTCATTTTTTGTCTTATTATAAAGTGCAGTAGTAAGATTACCACCTAAAAATGTTCCTTTGTATATCTTATCATACATATCAATTACAGGCACATCACCTTCTTGCAAATTATCTATTACCCATTGATTATATGTCCCTGTTCTCCCTTCTGATCTGCCAATATCTTTGACTACTTGATCAAGATCTGGTCTATATGGACAATAAGTAGCTGTTACAGCACGCCCTATGAGTTTTCTACCATCGTCATGAAGGGTAAGCAACCTTCCTTCAAATTGACTTTCGTAACCCTTAAGAAAAATTGGTTTCCAAACTTCTTCAATTGTAAGTGTTTTTAAAGCTTTTAAATGCTTGTCAGCAACCTTTGGACGACCATCGGATAAGCGTTCACCCTTCCACAGTGGGGTAAGTTTTATTATTTCTTCTCTGTCATTAAAATACATTTACTTTTCTCCTTATTAATATATTAATATTACGTTAATACGAGCCCCAGATATTTTGAAAACATACCTGTATTCTGTATCAGCTGTTTCTGAAATGCTTGAATTCTAAAATGTATATTATTTCAGTCGCAGCTTTTAAAAAATTATCAGGGTATCCCCTTCTCAACACAAAAAAGTCTAAGCCATAGTATTTATGCCATACTATATTTATAACCCAAATCATCCAGTCCCATTGTTATTCCATCATCTATATTTATTACAAAACGGTTGTAATCTCCTTTTTTAAAATTTAAGATATTCTTTGAAACCTTACCGTCAACCTCAACGGTAATTTCGTAAGTTCCGTAAAATGCTTTTACAAGCATTTTATCTTCTGATAGCTGCTTTTCAATGTTTGTTCTCCAATCCTCAAAAATCAACTTTTTCAATACATGATAAGATGGCTTTTCACTTAAATCTTCTCTTAGAAGCCCAGCGTTATGGACATTTTCCGAGCCAAAAGCTGTTCCATCAACATAATTCCACCATATGATAGCATTCACTGCACTATGGCTAAACCACAGTCTGTACAGTTCATATACTAACTTTGCTTGTAATTCCTCATCCTTTTCTGAATAAGAATATGTTGGCAGCGTGATTTCGGAGATATGCAACTTTTTCCCCAATCCACCATAAAAGTCTAATACATTGAATAAACGCTCCGGATTCAAGAAAACATCCGCCTGCTCTTTTAAAGTCTCATAATCTTTTTTCATATGATACTGCAAGCCAATTCCATCAATCTTACAGCCCTTTAACATTAATGACTCAATTAGCAAGTAATAATATGACAACTCATAATCAAAGTTCCTCCAGGACAAATCTGTTCCTTCGTTAATAAACAACTCATTATTACTATCAAAATAATTTTCTGCTAATTTGAAACTATTTTTAACATAATCTTTCGGAAAGTTTAGCTGTCTGGCTTTACGATGATAGAGCATTTCATTAACAACGTCAAATTGCCTTATATCATTTTTAAATTCATGGGCGACATTCTTTACATATCTTTCTATATAAGAAAATCTTTCTTCCTGATTAATCGGCACCCACTCCGGTATTCCTATTTTCGGATTATGCCAGACTAAAACATGCCCCTTACACCTAATATTATTTTCCTTACAATATTCCACAACTAATCCTGGTGCAGGTCTTCTTTCAATCTTTTCACTATCCTTATCAAATCTCAATTTACCTTCCTGTGGTTCGACATCCTGCCAATAAAAAGGTGCAACGGCACAATTAAACAACGATGAAAAAGACTCCCTATATATTTTGTTTTCTTCTTCAGTTTTAAAACCATCTAACATAAAGATATTACATCCAAAGTCAAACTCACTGCCAGTTTGTTTCAGCTTTATTTTTGCATTCTTTATTGGCTTTTGTTCATTATCTATCAATTCAAGATGCATTAATCCTTTTCTGTTCTGCTCGATTCCAGAACTAATACGAGATTCCAGCCATTCTCTGTTTTGTTCAAAATATTTAAAAATATCCTCCAAAGTAATCACTCCATATAAAAATTTTTGTTTATATACTTTCCGCCATATCGTTAAATTTTATAGGTGCATCCCCCCGTCAACTATTATTTCACTACCTGTTATATATCTTCCCTCATTACTACATAAAAGCAAAACTGCCGGAACAACATCCTCCGGTATACCTATATAACCTGCCGGTATAGCTGCAACAATTTTTTTATTAAAGTTTTCATCATTTAATACAGATTCATTTCGAGGAGTTTGTATTGCCCCTGGTGCAACATTATTTATTGTTATGCCGTAATGTGCAAGATTTGGTGCCCAGTTTTCAACAAGTTTTTTCTGTGCCACTTTTGTAACACCATAAAGTGAAAGTTCCTGATGATTATTATATTGATTTAC
>CAZRSG010000058.1:0-9415 GCA_964602705.1 uncultured Oscillospiraceae bacterium | reverse complement strand
GATTGCAAGATCATTCCACCAAGGAATATCAATAGAATGAAATTCAACCGCTAAAATATCTTGAACTGCAGCGGCTGCATGAATTGCTGCCATGCATGCTATTGGACTTTCAGCCATATGAATAGCCATAGCTACTCCATATTTATCACACATATTTCCAAGTTTTTTTATTTCCATTGCCCCTCCGACAGTAAGAATATCAGGGTGGATAACAGATACTCCACCTTTTGATAGCAAGGGTTCAAAATTTTCAGCAAGATAAATATCTTCACCTGTACAAATAGGAACATTACAATTATTCGCAACCTTTACAAAGTGATCTGTATAATACCATGGAGATATATCTTCAATCCATGCAATATTATATTTTTCAAGGCGTTTTGCAAACATTATTACATCATGAATTGCTATATGTCCCAAATGATCTATCGCAAGGGGAACTTCATAGCCTATTACATCTCTAACCTCTTTTACATAGTTCTCAAGATAATCCATACCCTTATTTGTCAAATGAATACCTGTTGCATGATGTGGTATTGTAAATATTTCATAATTTTTACCGAGCATCATATCCATATCTATTGATCCTTTTTGATGATTTATTGCTTTTATTGAATATTTCTTAATGTCCTCCAAAAAACCAATAGGTGCATTAAGACAACCGGGTTCATCAAGTATCAACTCTATCCCCAAGTCCATTTTTAAAAATGTAAATCCTTGGTCAATTCTTTCTTGTAGTGCATGACCCATATCAGTACCTGTATGTTTACCATCAACATCAGTATCACAATACATCCTTACCTTATCACGGAACTTTCCGCCAAGCATTTGCCAAAGGGGTACTCCCCATGCTTTTCCAGCAAGATCCCACATGGCAATTTCGAGACCTGAAACACCACCACCTTGACGTGAATGACCACCAAATTGCTTTATCCTTCTAAAAATCTTATCTACATTACAAGGATTTTCACCTATAAGTCTTGATTTTAACATTAGTGCATATGTAGCACTGGAAGCATCTCTTACTTCACCATACCCAATTAAACCTTGATTAGTGTATACTTTTATAAGTGGACAATGTTTCGGTGCACCGATTAAGTTTGTTACTCTTATGTCCGTTATCCTTAGTTGGGATGGATTAGAAAATACATTTATATTTTCTTCAACCCCTTCAAGAATTGTTTTATTATTCATTATTTTCCCCCTATTTTGATTAGACAATAGCCATATAGTGACCATTGACTTATACTTCATTTTATATTATTATATAATTATAGCTTAAATTTTTCCACCACTATATTTAGTTCTTTATCCACTATATTCTATTCTTGGGAGGTCTAATATGAGATTCGATGAATTTTCTACAAAAGAGAATAATGAAGTGAAAATGTTCCATTCAACAGTTCCTCCGGGAAATCGAACATATTTAGGGCACCACCATACTGAATGTGAAATTTCTATTATTATATCAGGTACAGGTATATATAAAGTCAATGACAAAGAATATGATTTCAAAAAAGATGATATTTTCATATTTGGAAGTAATGAAAGTCACTGTATTATTAATATAGGAGACACAGAACCATTCAATATTTTAAACATTCACTTTGAACCAAGAATGCTGTGGTCATATAGTGGATTCAGCAACTCAAAACTCCTTAGTATATTCTATTCCCGTACTGATAAATTCACAAATAAAATAGATTCAAAAAATCCTACAACTAAACTTATAAGGAAATTAATATTAGAAACTGAAAAAGAATTTATAAATCAGAAACCAGAATATAAATTAATAATAAAAATGAATATAGTAAATATTTTAATAAAGCTTATTAGAAGTTATGGTTATGTAAACTTTGAAAATGAGCAAATAAACTATAAAAATACTTTTAAACAATTAGAAATCGCCTTAGATTATATCAATAACAATATAGAAAGAAAAATAACACTTGATGATTTATCACAAGTATCTAATATGAACAAAACGTATTTTTCAACAGTATTTAAAAAATATAACGGTATTTCTCCATGGGATTATATAATGATAAAACGCATAGAAAAGGCCATCAATTTAATAAAAAATACTGATATGAGCAAGCTTGATATAGCTTTTCAGTGTGGATTTAACAGTGCATCAAATTTTTATAAAGCTTTTCAAAAGATTACCGGCAAGACACCAAGCGACTATATAATATAGTATTTTAAACATAATCCTCTTCACCGGGCTTATAATAAAACAAGACTAAAAAATAGGTAGTTCTATATAGGTTTTAATATCTTTACAAGGACCTAAAAAAAACTATAAAGAAAAATTACTTTTCTTTATAGTTTGCTAATCTGTTGAGCTTATATACTATATTAATAAAATTCCGGCGATAATTGCATTAATAAATATATCTTCAATTTTTCTATTTCCTATAATTGAAGTTGAACTGTTTGTTAAAGGGTTATGACTTATATAGTCACTCCCATCTATTCTACCAAAACTGAATAAACCATAACCATATTCAGAATCTCTTCCTATCTTACCCAAGTCTTCAGCATATATATGGAGTAATAATCTTATTTCACTCGGTTTTAGTCTGCGACCGTATCTTATCATTGCTTTTGAGTGCAGCAATGCTACTGCCCCAGTAATTATAGGAGTTGCCATAGATGTACCGCTTAAGGTTGCATATTTATTATTGGGATAACATGAATATATATCTTTTCCGGCTGCAGCAATTTCAGCAGCTGTTCCAATCGAACTAAAATCAGTTTTTCTTTTTCTCGTATCTACAGCAGTTACTGCAACAGTTTGGTCAAATCTTGCCGGATAACCTATTGTATCTGCCTTTCCGGCTTGGCTTGAGCCTTCATTTCCTGCTGCACATACCATTATTATACCATTATTATAAATATCTGAAATAAGTTTTTGATATTCTTTAGTTGAAGTTTGTGAGGAAAAAGACATATTTATTACATCAACATTTTGTTCTGCCATCCAAATAATACTTTTTTGTATAGCATCAATATCTGCCGAACCATCTTTATTAAATGCCTTAGCTATATATAAATCAGCCTCAGGGGCAACACCTACTACGCCTATATTATTTTTAGATGCTGCAACAATCCCTGCTACATGGGTACCATGACCATTTTCATCTTTTATATCTTTTTTGTCTGCTGTACTATAGTTAACATATCCTTTTATCCTTGTTCTTAAATCCTCATGATTAATATCTATACCTGTATCTATAATTCCAACTTTTATTCCACTTCCCATGGTTTCCTTCCATTCAAGTGGTGCCCCAACCATTTTTATACCATAATCTATAACTTCACGTCTTTGTTCCGACCTAACATCTAAAACTTTAAAGTCGTCTATTTTAAACATTGTATTATTACACCCACCTTTTAAAATTTTTAATAAAAAGAACCTTCTACATAATATGCATTTTTATCTCATATTGACAATGCAATTAATATAGAAGGTTTTATCACTTTTTATTTAGTGGTTAATTGTAATCTTCGATTTTAAAGTTTCAATTGGAAAAACAAACAAAAGTATAGCATTAGTAATGCCATGTATTACGTCAAATGAAAAACTATATATACATGATAAAAAATATGCCCTTAGACTAAAACTAATTACCCCAGTTGTATAGTACCATAGGTTCATAACCCAGCCGAAAATCATACCCCAGATAAAACCATAACTTACCTGTATTAGTTTACTTTTATCTTTTATACTTACAGATGTTAAACCCATAATACCCCACAATAACATTTGCCAAGGCAACCAGGGACCAATGCCTAAGAATAAGTTTGATATTAAAGGTATTAGGCAACCTACAATAAACCCAGCTTCCGGTCCTATAAGTACCCCGGTCATAATAATTATAAATGAAGTTGGTTTAGCATTGGGTACTGCTACAAGAACAACCCGTACTGCCGATGCAAGTGCTGCTAACATAGCTATAATTACAATTTCATTTGTTGTAAAGTTCTTTACCTTTTTCTTTATTATAATACTTATGGAGATTATAATAATTAGTATTATCCATTCTACATACATATCTTTAGCCTTTCTCTTATAAGTTAACTTGCATCTGTGCTATATTTCCATATAAGGGTATCGTTTTCCTTTAACTTATAGGCACCTGCACCTTTACTGGGTTGTTCGCCATTAATTGTATAAAGCCATCCGCTTAATGGACCTTCCATAAATTCTTTTAAATCAGCTATTTGTTCAACATATGTGTACTTGCCTATTCCACGTGCTTTAATCTTTATCCCGTTCTTATCTGCGATAGTTTTTAGTGCATCATAGGCTGTCTGTCCATCATTAAATTTAAGGTCTGTTTTGGATAATATTATTTCATCACCCAATCCAATTATACTTATATTTATGATTCCTGTTTCCTCAATTAGTCTTATTTCCTCATCGTGTCTATTATTATCAGGCTTCTGATTATCTATAAAGTTATTTTCTGTTTCTTCTTCTATTATCGAAGAATTTATAATCTTATCATTTTCGTCTTTTAAGTTTATATCTTCTTTTTTAGTATTAATGATAGTCTTTCTTTGTATTGATACTTTTTCTTCCTTTGCTGCTTCCTCTTTTTTATCGGGAATTATAGCACTATTATCCAATACTTGGCTATCATTATTAGTATCTTCTTTTATATTTTTACTTGTTTCTACTTTTATATTTTCTTGGTATGGTGCAATATTATAATCTTGTTTTTTACTTGTCTTTAATCCACAGGAGTTAAGAAATATTAATATTATAAATATTAGTCTTATCCTTAAACTCATTTGCCTATATCTCCCTTTCATAATAGATTATAATTGTCTTTATTGCCATTTCTCTATTTGCATACATATGAGGATTAAAATTAATACCGTCTCCGGACATAATTCCTAATGTGTATATTTGTTTTACCCCATCTTTTGCCCAAGTTGATACTTCATCTATATCCTTGGGTAAGGGATTAGAAAGTTCTTCTTTTGGCATTATCCGTGATAGTATTACTGCTATTTCTTCACGAGTTATTGTAGTTTCCGGTTCAAATAAGTATGGGCTTTTCCCTTGTATTATACCTTCATCTAATGCAATCATAATATCTTGATAGTACCAAGCATCTTTTTTTACATCTTGAAATAGGTCTTTTTCATAGTCTTTTCCTTCAAGCCCTTTTAATCGTACAATCATAGCTGTAAATTCAGCACGAGTTATATTATCTTTAGGTCTTATTTCACCATTAATATCACCTTTTATTATACCATATTCACAGCCCCTATTTATATATTCAAGTGCCCAATCTGATACATCTTCTATATCCTTAAAGTTATCTTCTTTAAATTTTTCTTTTTTTACTTTAAATATTCCTTCATTATTATTTATATAGCTTTTATATGCTAATAATGCCATTAAACCTTGTTGACTTGCGATTAAGTCTGCCTCTCCACCTTTTATATGTGAAAAGGAACCATCTTTATTAATATAAGTATATAGTTCTTGAACATCATTAAGACAGTCTATAGCTAAGGAAGTTTTAGCTATTATTGCCCAGGATAAACTTTCACTATTTTCAATACCTTCATATGACAAATAGCCTCCTTTTTCTTTTTGGAAATCTGATAACCATTTATATGCTTTTTCTATAACTGTATTTATCCCTTTATTTTCTTTATAGGGAACAAGTGCAGTTAAGGCAAAAGAGGTAATATCAACACTACTTTCATTACCTTTAATTAAGGAAAAACCCCCGTCATCATTTTGTTCTTCTATGATAGTTTGAATAATTGATTCTATTGTATTATTAGTTTTATCCAAGCTTGCATATTCACCTGTATTAAGAGCTAATAGTGAAAATATTGGACCGTTAATTCCTTGCATTTTTAGATTTTCATGCTTATATATTTGTTCTATTAAATTATATCCACCTATATCTTCCGGATTTAAGCCTAATATAGATGCATTTATAACTGCTAAACTTAAATCTGTAATCTTGCTAAATTCCCCTTTTTCATCTTTAATTAATTGAATAAACATTTCCCTATGATATGGTAATATTTGATTATCTTGTGCTAATACAAACAATGACCAATTGTCAACCTCATCCATTTCTAATAGGATTTCTATTCCATCTTGTATCTTTTTTTCTAAGGCTTCCAGTTCCAATGGAGCCTCAGAATTAATATCATTATTAGATACATTATTAATCTTGCCTGCTCTACCGGTCCCTCCTTTTTCTTCTTCCATGGAATAAAACCAATGAACTTCATCACCTTTTTCTAATATATAGCCAGCTGCACCAACCTGTATATCCTTATTATTAACAGTATATTTCCAACCACTTAAGGGTCCCTTATCAAATTCACTTAGCCCCTTAATTGATTTTACATATACATTCTCACCTTTCCCAACAACTACCACATCGGAAATTTCCTTTTTTAATACTGTATAAGGAGTATCACCATTATTAATGTTTACCTTTTTACGCCCATATATTGTTCCTGTTTTAGGATCTCCAGTTACCTTTAAATATACATATTTTTCTTTACTTGTATTACCGGGTGTAGAGGAATTTGAACCATCATCCTTATCCCCTTGTCCTATATCTTCCGGTAGAAATGGCAAGTTAATAAATTCTAGATCATTTATTCTATCAAATATGCTTACCCCATATTTAATGTCTCCTAATGCCATTAAAGCTTGTGAAGTAGCCATCAAATTAACTTTTGTGGTATTTGGTGGATGGTAAAAACCCTTAGAATCAATCCTATAACTTAATAGGGCGTCTAATGGTGTATATCCTTCTTCACTTTTCCAAAATTCTGAAAATATATCTTCCCCACATATTATTAGGCTGCTTATTGCTAATGATATAGTATTACAATTTTCACCGTTGGCTCCTATAAATCCACCTGATACTGCTTGTTTACTTTTTAAAAAGTTTATTGCCTTTGTTATTGAATCATTAACATCTTCATTCTCATTATGTCTTGTAAGTGCAATTATTGCCATTGCAGTAATATCAAGGTCGCTTTGTAAATATTCACTGATAGTAAATCCACCATCAGGATTTTGTCCCTCTAATAATCTATCTATTGCCTTATCTATATTATAATTTTCATTAAATGAGTCTAATGTAATCATTGCCCAAATATGATGGTTTATAATATTGCCAAAGGAACCTTCTATGTCTTGTTTTTCAATAAGACTTTGAATTAAATTTTCATCTTCTAAATTATAAGGATTATATCCTAATGCTTTCCCGGCAAATATATACTTAACATAGTCTAATATTTGAGGATTTTGGGGCATGTCATCCTTGGTCCATTTTGCTAACTGATAGCCTAAGTTATTAATATCCTCTTTAACTCCAAATAAAGAAATAATATTCCACCAATCAGTATCCCAATCCTCTATAACTTTTATATTTTGTCTATAATAGCCAATAGTTTCATATATTTCTTCATCAATATTTCCTAAATATGAAACCGGCTCGTAAACCTCTATTTCTAATTCATCCCTAACAAGTTCCGGAAAGCCATCTTCCCCCATCTTATCAATCGTTAATATATAATTTCCCGGTAATAGGGCATCTAATTTTACTTTACCATCTTCATCACTTATATATTCTTTGTTATTAATCGTAATTATTGCCCCGGAAACATTTATTGTCTTATCTTCATCTTCCATATAGTCATAATAAGTATACTCAAGCTTTATTTCAAATTCTTTACCGGCAATTATCCTTTGTGATTCCAAAGAAACCTTTGGTATTATTGTCTCAATTCCGAAGCCACCATAATAAAATAAAAGATTATCTCCTTCTTTTATTTCATATGAATCTACACCATAGTCTGACATTCTGCCATTAACTGCAAACATCCAGCCATCATACCCACCAAATCTTCCTGCTTCTTCGTTATTAATAGAATTTATATATATACCATATACTGATTCAGGTGCATCATATGGAATGTTTTCGAAGTCTAATAATTCTTTTAAAGCATCCCAAGCTGTTATAGCACTTGTTGTATAAGTATCAGGTGTCGATATTATAGTTGTTTCTATCCCTTCTACCCTTATACTTACTGTTTTTAATAAAATTTCATCTGCCGCCACAGTAAAGTTTAAACTTAATGAAATTAATATAGTTATAGTTATAGCTATAGTTAAAAGTAAATTATTTCTTAGACACTTATTAGTCATTTTCTTTTTCCCCTATCCTAATTTATTATTATTTGTTAAAATATATATAAAATAGAGCCCTATACTTTTTAAAAGGCATAGGGCTCTAATGGAAATATAAACAGATATTTACCATATAAAACACCTCCCTATCACTCGTAGAGTATTTAGTGTATCAAATAGGCAGGTATTCTGGCTTAAGGATCATTGTTACATTTCCCTTCCCAAATATATTTATTCAGTGGCTTTAAATGTAACTCCCCTTTTACAGCGGCGGGACCGCGTAGGACTTTCACCTAACTTCCCTTTTAAAAAGTATAATTTTTATTATTATACTAATACCTATTTTATTATTAAATTTTTAATTTCATTCAAAACATCACAATATACAAATTATATTATCTTTTTACATCTATTGTTTATCTACTCAAATTATTCTAACACCAATTTTTCCCCACGTCAATTAATTTATTAGGATTTTATTATATTGTTTGCTGTTTATTCATCTTTTTAAGCATAATTAAAAAACCATTATCATTTATATATTTAATTAAATCTCTTATAGCTATACCATCTAACTTTTTTGAAATCTTATGCACGGTAGCACGTATTGTTGTTTCTTCAACAAAACGTACCTCAGCCACTTCTCGATACTTCATACCATCACATAAAAATATTAATGTCTCTAATTCACTGCTTGATAGACGTGAAATTAAAGTTGCACAATAAAACATACTATTATATTCATTTTTCATCTTAAGCATTTCATCACGAATAATTTTATTTATTTTTTTCCCTACCTTTTCATGTTTTATTGCATCTTTTATAACTTGAATAATTTCAATATCTGATGCCTCTTTTGTAAGAAAGTCAGTAATTCCTGCCTTATAAGCTTCAGTAATTGTATCTATATCCGAATGTATGGTAATCATTATTATCTTCACTTTGGGAAGACTTTTAATAATTTTACGGGTAGCAACAATACCGGCATCATCCGCTTCCATCTGTATATCCATTATTATAATATCAGGCCTTAAATCTAATGCCATTTGAACAGCATCTTGTCCATTATCACATTCACCAACCACTTTTATTCCCGGCTGTTTACTTAAAATTGACTTGAAACGCCTACGAAAGGCACTTATATCTTCTGCTATCATAATCTTTGTCACTGTTAGTAATTACCCTCCTTAAAATTCTCTTGGTAAAAGGATATATACATCAGTT
>CAZRSG010000057.1:1398-9734 GCA_964602705.1 uncultured Oscillospiraceae bacterium | reverse complement strand
AAAGGTATAAAATTAGAAGGAATCGGAACACCAATCAGTGCTAAATTTTCTAAAATACTTATAGTTTCAATAACTTCCAAAAATGCCACCATAAGTTGTGATAGCATCATAGTTTCATATAAAGCTACCATACCAATCTCTAATAACCTAACTACAATTATAGATAAGGTATAGGAAAGTGTTTTTTTAATAAACTTTGATAGTCCTTTGCTATTAAAACGCTTATATTTTATGGCAGCAATCATACCTGTAATTGTATCAAACATTAATAACAATAATAAAATCATATATGATAACTTAATACCACCTAAAAACTTTGATATTATACTTATAATTCCTGAAACACAAAATAACTCAATAAAATTATTTGTTCTATTCACTAATCTCCCCCCCTGTGATTACTCACCGACATTTACATAATATGACTCATTTTATAATATGTCTTTTAAAAGCCTTCGGTTACCCTTTGTGAGATTAGCAATAATACAAAAAACAAAAAGAGCCTTCAATGAAAGCTCCTTAAATTCCCATAAACACTATTAACTATTATTTACAACTAACTTTCCATTAACAAAGGTATAAATAAGTTCAAAGTTATCATTAATGACAAGTAAGTCCGCATCTTTTCCTTGCTGAATACTCCCTTTATTAGCATCTAAGCCTATAACTTTAGCCGGATTAATTGTAGCCATCCTAACAGCATCTTCTAATTTAATCCCAAATCCTACAGCCTTTTTTATACAATAAAGTAAAGTTGCAGTACTACCGGCAATAGTCCCATTCTTAATCCTGGCAACGCCTTTTTTAACATAAATCTCTTGACCACCTAAATCATAACTACCATCACTAAGACCGGTTGCCCGTATGGAATCACTTACAAATACAATCTTATCAAGAGCAGCAATCTTATAAACAGCCCTGACAACTGCAGGATGTAAATGGACTCCATCACATATTATTTCAAGTGTCATATTTTTATCAAATGCCGCACCAATAAGACCCGGTGCCCTATGTTGAAAAGCAGCCATAGCATTAAAAAGATGGGTTACATGACTTGCACCATATTCAACCGCTGATACAGCGGTATCATAATCTGCACCGGTATGCCCAAGTGATACAACAATTCCCTGTTTAACAGCTTCATCTATAAATTCAAATGACCCTTCTAATTCCGGAGCCATACTTACTATTTTTATATTGCCTCCACTTACAGTTTGCAATTTAAAAAGTTCATTTCGTGAGGGTAAACGTAGGAACCTTTCATTCTGTGCCCCTTTATAATGAGGTGAAAAATATGGTCCCTCCATATGTATCCCAGCAATATTTGCACCAGCTATTCCCTTATCCATAACGGACTTTATATTAGTAAACACTTCTTCTAACCAATTATAATCTCCAGACATAGATGTTGGTAAAAATGTAGTTACCCCTGTACTAACCATAAACTTAGACATAGTCTCAAGTGCCTCATCACTTGCATCCATAGTATCATAACCCATACAACCATGTGTATGAATATCTATAAGGCCGGGTAGTATGGTTAAACCACTAAGATCAATAACTTCATCATAATCTGCAAAATCATATTCATCAGGAATATATATATTTTCAATTTTCCCATTATTAATAGAGATATCCGAGTTTGAAAATTTAAAAAGACTATTAAGTACCCTTGCATTTTTTAAAAGCATTTATATCACCTCATCTAATTATAAAACTTATATCAATCTGTTTGGAAAACTTCATAATCTACTTGTATGCTAATCATATAACAATTATAACATTTTAATTTCCGTATGCTGCCTTATCAACTATAAGAGTAGTATCCCTATGTGTCATCAATAATGAAGCCGGCATATTTGTTGTAATCTTATTATTAAATAATTCCTTTACTAACTTAGCCTTATTTTCACCACTGATTAATAATATAATCTTTTTCGCCTTCAAAATTCCACCCATTCCAAGAGTTAAAGCATGCCTTGGTACATCTTCTATATTATCAAAAAACCTTGAATTTGCATCAATGGTATCATGGGTTAAACTTGTATAATGGGTATTAGCCATTAATTCTTGTGCAGGTTCATTAAAACCAATATGCCCGTTTGTACCAATCCCCAAAACCTGCAAATCTATTCCGCCTGAATTAGCTATTAAATCATCATATCTTTTACACTCCGATTCAACATCATCAACACTACCATTAGGAATATTAACATTTTCTTTCTTTATGTTAATATGGTTAAAAAAGTTAGTAAACATAAAATAATAATAACTTTGATCATTACTCCTATCAATTTTATGATATTCATCAAGATTAAAAGTTTTAACTTGTGAAAAATCAACCTTACCAGCCTTATACATTTCTATTAATTCCTTATACATTCCTATTGGTGTAGAACCCGTAGGTAAACCCAAAACTGAAGAAGTATTTAAATTAACTTGTTTGCTAACAATATCTGCAGCAATTTTGCTCATTTCCCTATAATCATTACAAACTATTTTATCCATCTAACAACACCCCTTGTATAAAATTATTTAAAAGCAATATAAGATATTTTGCCAAATTATTGCTCCTAAAGTTATACTTTATTTTATCGTAATTTTAAATAATAATCTATAGTTTTATGTAAACCTTCCTCTAATAAAAATTCCGGTTTCCAACTTAAGGATGACATGGCAGCCTTATTAGATAAGTAACTGTGTATTATATCACCTTTTCTCGCCTCACCATATAAAACATTTACGCTACTATTTAATATACCCTTCATCAGCTTAAAAAGCAAGTTTACACTTGCAGGAATATTAGTAGCTATATTCATCACCTTATTATCCCCACCGTTCAAGGCAGCTATATTAGCATTAGCTATATCTTCAACATAAATAAAGTCCCTCGTTTGTTCACCATCTCCGAAGATAATCGGCTCCTCATTCTTTAATAGCTTATCTAAAAATATTGAAACTACACCACCCTCACCCTTAGGATCTTGTCTTATACCATACACATTAGCATATCTTAATATTGAATATTTAATACCATACATTTCAGAAAAAACCTTTATATAATACTCCGGGCTAAATTTAGAAATTCCATAAAATGAAATTGGATTTGTCCTATGATTCTCATCTACAGGCAAATATTCAGGATTCCCATAAACAGCTGCCGACGATGCATATATTATTTTATTAACCCCATAATCACGGCACGCCTCCAAGACCTTAACACTACCAAGTATATTAATCTCCGTATCAAAAGGGGTGTTTTTTATAGACTTTTGAATATCTATTTGTGCAGCTTGATGATATACAATCTCTGGCTTAAAATCTTTAAATACCTCTTTCATAGTCTCGGAAAGGATATCAATTTTATAAAACTTGCCACCCTTATTTAAATTCCTTAAATTACCCGTTGATAAATTATCTATTATTGCAACTTCATGCCCTCTATCCATCAATTTATCAACAATATGCGACCCAATAAAGCCACATCCACCTGTCACTAAAACTCTCATTTACACCACTTCCCCATCTTTTAAAATAGCTATTAACCTAACTTATATCATGGTCTTTCCATAGAAGGTGATACTCCCATATGTTTCTTATATGTCCTTGAAAAATAAGAAAAGTTCTCAAAGCCACATAATGTAGCAGCTTCATTAACTGTATATTCCCCACTTTGTAATAACCTTTTTGCATTGGAACAGCGTGCCAGATTAATAAAATTTATAACAGTATAACCCGTTAACTCTTTAAAAATACGGCAAAAATAATATTTACTAACTCCAACCTTTTCTGCAACATCAGAAGTAGAAATTCTTTTATCATAATTATCCTGGATATAGCGAATCGATTGTTTTATAGCATCTTCCTTAATATTGGTTAATTTATTAGATAGTGGAGATTGTGAAAAAATATACTTCCTATAAATATAAATTAAGAACCTTGTAATATTTGACTTTATAACAAACTTATAAAAGTCTCCACGGGTTAAAAATTCTTTTTTAATTTCTTCAAATATTCTATTTAGGGTTGAATCGGTAATTTTATTTTGGAATGTCATTTCCTTTATATAAATATCAAAACTTTTACAAAACTCCTTGTCAATAATAAGGCAATAATATTTTGAATTTTCACTAATTGATTTTATATGATGAATGTTATTCGAATTAATTATAACCATATCATTTTTTTTTGCTATAATATAATTAGCATCAGCTAAGACAGATATCTCACCCTCTATAACATAAAGTATCTCTATATTCTCATGCCAATGAGTCCAGAAACTTGTCTTATTTTTACTAATATTATTTAAATGAAATATAAATGGAAAATTCGGGTCCAAATACGAATGTGGTTCATAGCGACTTGTATCCATTAAAATTCCCTCACTCTTGAATAATTTTATATATTTTAAGCAAAATAGTGTTAATTTCTCGCAATATCATTGCTTTACTTAGGCCTAAATTAATTATACAATAATAATATAATATTACAACTATATTTTAAAGAAAGGAATGGTTTTATGTTTAACTTCCCTATAGGAGTTATGTTAGACTCATTCAAACTTGACACAAAAATAGCAATAGAAAAAGCCGCAGAAATGGGGGCAAAAGGTTTACAAATGTATGCAACATCAGGTGAATACGCACCTGAAAATCTAAGTTCCACGAAAAGAAAAGAACTTTTAAATATGGTAAAATCTCATGGACTAATATTTTCCGCACTATGTGGTGACTTAGGTCAGGGATTTGCTAATAAAGAAAAAAATCCACAACTAATCGAAAAATCAAAACGTATACTGGAACTGGCTAAAGAATTAGAAACAGATGTCGTAACTACACACGTTGGTGTAATACCTAAAGACAAAAATCATGATCGCTATAAAACTATACAAGAAGCATGTTACACACTAAGCCGATATGCTGATTCTTTAAACGCCCACTTTGCCATTGAAACCGGACCTGAAACAGCACTCGTCCTAAAAGAATTTTTAGATAGTTTAAATTCCAAAGGTGTTGCAGTCAACTTAGACCCTGCAAACTTTGTTATGGTCACAGGAGATGACCCCGTACAATCTGTATACACATTAAAAGACTATATAGTTCATACACACGCTAAAGATGGTAGAAGGTTAATCAATAAGGGTCCTGAAATAGTATATGGTCTTATAGAAGAAGAAATTAAAACAGGCAAGGCCTTCATTGAACTGCCACTTGGTGAAGGTGATGTTGATTTTGATAATTATTTAAAGGCACTTGACGAAGTTGGCTTTAAAGGGTTTTTAACAATAGAACGTGAAGTAGGCGATAATCCGGAAGAAGATATACGCAAGGCAGTAAAATTCCTTGAACATAAGATTAAAACCCTATAAAATAATATAGACAAAACAAAGGAGTTATAAAAATGTCAAAGAAAATAAAAATTGGAATAATAGGAACAGGCTCAATCTCAGCAAGCCATATAAAATCCTACCTAAAAAACGATAAAGTAGAAGTGTATGCCCTTTGTGATATTAACAAGGATCGGGTTGAGGCAGCAGGAAAAGAATATGGAATCAAACGGACATATACAGATATGGATGAAATGTTAAAACTAAAAGAAATAGATGCTGTTAGTGTTTGTACATGGAATTCTGCACATGCCCCTTGCACAATAGCAGCATTAAATGCAGGTAAACACGTTCTATGTGAAAAGCCAATGGCAATATCTGCACAAGAGGCAAAAACAATGGAAGAAACAGCTATAAAAAATGGAAAGTTATTAATGATAGGCTTTGTAAGACGTTTTGGTAATGATTGTACTGTACTAAAAGACTTTATTAACAAGGACTTTTTAGGTGATATATACTATGCCAAAGCCTCCTATTTACGAAGGATAGGAAGCCCGGGCAGTTGGTTTGGCGAAAAAGAACGTTCAGGCGGTGGCCCTCTTATCGACTTAGGGGTTCACGTAATAGATTTAGTTAGATTTCTATTAGGAAACCCAAAACCGATATCAGTATATGGGGCAACATTTCATAAACTAAGCGACCGTAGAAATATAAAAGGTAAAAAAATATATAAGGCTGCCGGTGCTTCAGACAATGATACTTTTAATGTAGAAGATTTAGCAAGTGCCTTAATTCGCTTTGACAATGGTGCTGTATTATCAATAGAAACAAGCTTTAGCTTAAATATAGGTGAACCGGAAGGAAAGATAGAACTATTTGGCACAAAGGCAGGTGCAAAATTAAACCCAGACCTTGAACTCTACTCTGAAATAAATGATTACCTTTCAAATATATCCTTTGACGCAGAAACAAGCCTAAGTTTTGAAGGTCTATTTGAAAATGAAGTAAATCATTTCGTATCATGCCTAACTGATCAAACACCATGCTTGGCACCCGCAAAAGACGGTATTGAAATTATGAAAATATTAGATGCTATATATGAATCTGCAAAAACAGGACATGAGGTTATACTTTAAAAAATATCAAAATATTAAGAAACACGAGTTTAACACCAAACGATTATATAGGGGGCATACAATAAAATGAAAATATCAATTAGTTCATATAGTTTTAACCAATTATTTAAAACAGGGGCAATGACCCAATTTGATACAATAGCAAAATCCAAAGAAATGGGAGCAGATGCAATAGAATTTGTGGATATTCAAGCCCCTAAAGACACTTCGAAAGAAGAATATGCAGTAATATTAGCAAATGAATGCAAAAAGAATTCCCTACCAATATCATGCTTCACATTTTCTGCAGACTTCTTACAAGGCAGTAATGGCGATACAGACAAAGAAATAGAACGAGTAAAAAAAATGATAGATATAGCAGAAATTTTAGATACAGACTTAGTACGACATGATGCAAGCAGAGGCGATGGCAGAGCTTTTGATGTTATATTACCAATAATAGCAGATGCATGTAGACAAGTTACAGAATATGCACACAAGAAAGGTATACGTACAACAGTTGAAAATCATGGTTTCTTCTGCCAAGACAGTTATAGGATGGAAAAGTTATATGCCCGGGTAAATCATCCAAACTTTGGGCTTTTGGCAGATATGGGTAATTTCCTATGTGCTGATGAAGAACCGGATAAGGCCTTTAGTCGTTTGGCAGCTTATACATTTTATACCCATGCAAAAGATTTTCATTTCAAATCTGCCATGCTATCAAATCCCGGTCAAGGATTTTTTACCACAAGAGGTGGGAATTATCTTAGGGGAGCAATAATTGGACATGGAGATGTACCGATTAAAACTTGCTTATCAGCATTAAAACAAGCTAATTATACCGGTTATGTCGGTATAGAATTTGAAGGTATGGAAGAACCTATAGAAGCAATACAAATTGGTTTAGATAATTTAAGAAGGTATATATACGAATTATAGGTATAAATAAGTCTAAAATAGTTTGTGTACTTTCTTATATATTAGGTCACTAAAATATATTTTTGAATTAATTTGTTGAAATATACCTGTCTTGTATTCCTAAAAAGCAAAGGCATAAACCTTTTCTTGGTTTATACCTTTGCTTTTTTAATATATCATCATTCTATCTTTATAATCTTTCACAATATCTTGCCTCATATAGTTTATAAACCTATTTAAAAATGATGAGGCTTCTGCCTTTGTCATTGGTGTGTTAGGGTTAAGATAGCCATAATCATCACCTTTGACAAGTCCTATATATGCCGCAACCGACATTGAGTTACGTGCCCAATCGGGTATTAGATCATTGTCTCTAAATAGGGTAACTGCATTAGGGTTTGCTGCAAGGCTTTCAAAGCCTAATACTCTTATAAAGATGGTGAGTGCTTGTGCCCGTGTTAGTATATCGTCCGGGTTAAAGTTTTCACCGCCGACTCCTGTCATAGCCCCATTTTTATATAGTGCGTTTATATATTTATAGTATGAGTGATTATATGGTACATCTATATATGGGGATGTTTCTTCTTCTGTTTTTTTAGATTTCGATGTTTTTTTGACTGTTTGCGGTTCTTCATAATAGACTTTACCTGCTAATACCACAGCTTTAGCAAATTCTGCCCTGGTCATATATTGGTTTGGCATAAATTCATTTGCATTATCATCATATATTTCTAAACTATATAGTTCTTTTACATCTTTTTCATACCAATGTCCTTTTATTTTTTTTAGTTCCGGTACGATTAACCTTTCTTGTAGTGGGAAGCTTTGATGGCTAAGCTGGTCTTTATATGTAACTATTCTGTCTGTTGCCAGTCCATTTGAATCAAGTTCGGGTAATGAGGCTGTATATTTCATTACGCTATTATTTTCTTGCCTTTGCAGGTAACCACCTTCAAAGCTTATTTCTTCCGGTC
>CAZRSG010000057.1:0-1388 GCA_964602705.1 uncultured Oscillospiraceae bacterium | reverse complement strand
TGTTGTTGATGATATTGTTAGGTCAACAACACCTGTCCATGTGTCTTCTATTTCTTCTGTGTTTCTTTTTACGTCAATTATTACTTTAGCATCTTGTACTTCGGCACTGCCCCAATGTTGGACATAACCATATGACTTCCCTATTGTAGTGATTGTTACTTTATCACCGTTAGAGCCGTTATAAGTTTTTTTACCGTTCCAGTTGCCGGCAAAGTAGTCTGCTGCCGGGCGTTCATCTGTTATTGTACTTGCTGAAAATTCTACCGTACTTTGGGTGTCTAAGGCATAGCTTGTACCTTCTATTGTTATCCTTTCGGTTGGTCGTCCTTTTGTTACTACTTTTCGGATTACTTGATTGTTTTTTTCTTCTAAAATAATATCTAAGACTACATTTCTTGTTAGCCTATTTCCTTCTGCATTGAGTAATAGATAATTATATGTAATATTTTCTGTTTCGTTGCGTATTGACCGACTTACTGTTAATTTTCCTTCAAACGTTACCGGTTTACCGGTTATGAATACTATTTCACTATAGTCATATGTCTGTTTGTTTGTACGTGTGTTTCCTGTTTGTTCGAGTTCGAGCCCTCCTGAAGATATGCCCCCTTCATAGCCGTTGTTTCCTAATATTGCATATGTTTTTATATTAAAAATTAATAGTATAGTTATGGTTAAATATATTAGTTTTTTCATTTGTTGACCCACCTTATGGTTTAATTTTGTTCACTATTTCTCAATTTTTAAAATTATTGCTTCTTCAACATTTTCTTGTTTTAGGACTGTTATGGTGTCTCCACGTTGTATATCGGATACTGGTGTTAATTTATTATTTTTTAAAGTTATTGTGTCTAATCTTATGGTAAGTTCTGTATCTTGGATTGTTTCCCACCTACCCCTATTTTCATTATATTCTTTTACATTTTTTAATTTTAAAGTGTTGTTAATTTTTTTACCGTAATCTACTACCGCTTCACCTTTTATGGTGTAAACCCCATAGGGTGCTTCACTTATCATGATTGCATTTATTCCATCGGATACTATGTTTACTACTTTATCTATATAGGTTCTTGATGAGTATTCACTAAAGTCCCTGTTATTTACTATGCCGTCTTGGTCTACTATTTTTGTTTGTGGTGTTATTATAAATGTTTTTGGCGTGTTGTAATAGTCCCATGTAGGGATGTTTAGTTTATTGGTGTCTAATTGTGAAAATGATTGTATTGTAAAGTCTTTGTTTTCTTTAATTTCATTTATTCTACCCCTGTAAACAATAATTGTATCTTGGTCTTGTGCAATGTCTGTTACTTGTATTACTGCTGCATTATAGGTGTCTGAGTTATAGTCCCTGTTTATTACAAAATAGGCTTCGTCGTTTATGGTAAGGTTAT
>CAZRSG010000056.1:0-9915 GCA_964602705.1 uncultured Oscillospiraceae bacterium | reverse complement strand
GAGCTTTAATATAATTATAATTTGAATCATTAGGTGTTATATCATCATAATCCATAGTTTTACCTTCATCAGGTCTTAATCTTAAAGAAAAACATATTGTTTTTGCAACTTCAGCTCGTGTAATAGGGTCCTGTGGATTTATAAAATTAGTATTATAAACTCCTATATGCTTAGCATATTCCAGTGCATTTTTTGACCACCTATCAGGTTCAATATTAGCAAGCCTTGCTTCATATGAATCCGGATTAAATGTTCCAAGCTTATTGTCTTGTTTTAATAGTCTATATATTAAAGCAACTGCCTGTTCTCTTAAAATATCTGCATCTGCCCATACCCCATCATCATCATATCCATATAAATATGCATATTGGAATTTTATTAATACAGGGTCACCCTCAGGTATTGTTTCTACAGGTTCTTCCGGTTCAATGGGCTCTTCGGGTTCAATGGGCTCTTCTATTCTTAATAGTTCATAATCAGCATAATTTTCATCATAGGTTATACTTGTACCACCCGATATATTTAATGATTCACCTATTAATCTCCCTTTTATTTTACCACTTCCGGTCATTTCAATAGCTGCATTTGGTGCATAGACTACACCATTTATAGTGGAGTTCCCACTTAATGTTATGTTATCAGCTGTAGATATAATATTACCAGTCAATTTAAAACTACCACCCAAATCTATATTATCGTTGTCAATATATATATTAGCAAAAAGTATACTATTATCTCCTAAATTTGCTGTTCCTTTCAAGAATATATTTACCCTATCCGGTATTTCCCAATTAGTGTTTTTATCCTTTTTTATTGGATAGGTAACACCGCTAATAAGCAGACTTTCATTGATAAATATAAATAAGTTGCCATCCCCTTCTAGTTTAATATAACCTACTCCATCAAATATAAGGTTATCTACCACAATATACCTATCCCCATCCGATACATCAACTTCCAAATAATTTGTAATGGTTAAGTTACCATAATGTGTATCTTGTATAACTTTTTCAGAAAGTGGATAATAACCTGCCTCATGTGTTGGGATATAATTTTCTATTATCGGGAAGGCTTCAAAATCACCTATTACCTTGTCAAATTTAGTATCCTGGTGTCTTAAAACACCACCAATTTGAGGTTTGGAGTTATTATTTTCTATTGTATATTCAGCATCTTCAGACATATAAATATTTCCTGTAACCTCATTAGAACCTGATCCGCTAAAACCCACATTTCCGTTTAAGGTGTAGATATCATTTTCAATTTTTCCTGAGTCAGCATAAAAATCACCTTTTAAATATACTGCCAGCTTATCCACATCGACTTCCTTAGCAAACACCATAATTCCTGCAAAAACATTAATAATAAAAACAAACATTAATAATATTGATAATTTCTTTTTCATAAATACCCCTCCAATATTTTTTAAATTTCAATTTAAAAGTACCTTTTTCATCTCCATATATTTCTTACATATTTATAAGATAAATATAAATCAACTCTTTTTTGTCACAAACTACTTTACTATGCTATAAAAAAAACCGTAATTTAGACATAGAGTCAATATTACGGCAGCTGGCTATCATATTCTTCTTAAAAGAACTTAGACCCTATAGCTTTGCGAAAATATTTTTCAATATTTTTGCTTTTTACATAACATTAATTATACTTTTGTGTTATAATTATATCATTAAAAAAATGGCAATGCAAGCAATTTTTAAATTGTTCTTATTTTATTTTTACCCTATATTAAATTGTTGAAACAATAAGAGTCATATTATCATTTAAACTTTAGAAAAGGGGAATTACAATGCCGAAAGATACTAATTTAATAGGAATCCTTACCCTGCATGGATATTATAATTATGGTAATAGGTTACAAAACTATGCTTTAAGTAAAATAATAAAGGACCTTGGATTTGATGTTGAGACTATTATCATTAAAAATGTACCTTGCAAAGATAGATTAATTAATATCTTTCGAAAAAAGTTAAAGGTACTATGCAAGATTTCATTTAATACTTTCTGTAAGGAAATTTATTATAGGGTATATAATACTGTTTATTATCAAAAAAATAAAAGCTTATTAAATAAAAGAGAGGAAGTTTTTAAAGACTTTTCTAAGAAATATTTATTTGAAAAGTTTTATTATGATACTTACAATAGTTTGGAAACCCTATCAGAAAGTTGTGTCTTTTTTATTACAGGAAGCGATCAAGTATGGAACCCCTTATATTTCGATAAACTTCCTATTTACTTTTTGACATTTACTGATAAAAGTAAAAGGATAGCATATGCACCAAGTTTTGGGGTAGAAGATTTACCGGAAGAGTATAAGGATAATTATAAGGCTTGGCTATCAGGTATGCACTCTCTATCTGTAAGAGAGGAAGTCGGAGCTAAAATTATCAAAAGCTTAATTGGACAAGCAGTTGATGTTTTAATTGATCCAACACTTATACTTACAAAAGAGGAATGGCTTCAAATTTCAAAAATACACCTTGCAAAGCCTAAAGAAAGGTATATATTAACTTATTTTTTAGGTGATTTAACCGGGAAGGATAAACGTGAAATAAGAAAATTTTCAAAATCTAATAGTTTACAACTAATTAATCTGGCTAATTTAAAGGATAAAACATTGTTTACGATTGGACCTGCTGAGTTTATTGATTATATAAATTCAGCAAGTTTATTTCTTACTGATTCCTTTCATGGTGTAACCTTTTCTATCTTAATGGAAACACCTTTCCTTGTCTACAAAAGAAAAAATCAATCTAAATGTATGTATTCAAGACTTGAAACACTTTTATCCACTTTAGACTTGAAAAGTCGGGAAAAAAGTAATATAAAACTTGATAAACAAGTTTTTAATATGGATTTTTCACATACCCACCAAATATTGAATTTAGAACGTGATAAGGCTCTTGAGTTTCTTAAAAAATCGTTAAAACTTATAAATGAGGTATCAGTATGAAAACAAATCAACTTAAGATGGGGGCTCTCTTATCATATATTTCTATGGGCTTATCTTATATTGTTTCTATAGTATATACGCCCATAATGCTCCGTTTATTAGGTCAAAGTGAATATGGTTTATATAATTTAGTTGCATCGGTAGTTAGTTATTTAGGTTTGCTTAGTTTTGGCTTTTGTAGTGCCTATATAAGATTTTATTCCAGATATAAGGTTAAAAATGATGAAAAAAGTATTGCAAAGTTAAATGGTATGTTTTTAGTCATTCTTACCATTATTAGTTTTATTGCTCTTATAGCAGGTGGTATCTTAATCCTAAACGCTAAATTAGTTTTCGGAAGTAAACTTACAGCAAATGAATTATCGACTGCTAAAACATTAATGGTATTTATGATATTTAATATAGCTTTTTCCTTTCCCGCCAGTATTTTTAATTCTTACATTGTTGCTAATGAAAAATATATCTTCCAAAATTCCTTATTAATAATTAAAACCTTAATCAATCCATTTGTAATGCTGCCTGTTCTTTTAATGGGCTATAAGTCTATTGGTATGGTTATAGCAACAACGATACTTACAATTATTATTGAATTTGTTAATATTATATTCTGTTTTAAGAAATTAAATATAAGTTTTTCTTTTACCGAATTTGACTTCCCATTAATGAAGGAGATGTCAATATTTTCATCTTATATATTTCTTAGTATGATTATAGACCAAATTAATTGGAGTGTAGATAAGTTGTTGTTGGGTAGGTTTAAGGGTACAAGTGAAGTTGCAGTATACGGATTAGCTGCCCAGCTTAATAGCTATTATTTGTCGATATCATCAACAATAGCCTGTGTCTTTATTCCAAGGGTTAATAGGATGGTTTCTACAGATAATGATAATAATAAGTTAACTGACTTATTTATTAAAGTTGGACGAATTCAGTTTATCTTACTGTCTTTAATAGGTTCCGGGCTTATATTTTTCGGTCAAGTTTTTATTAATATATGGGCAGGTAGTAATTACCATGAATCATATAAAATTGTCCTGCTGCTTATTATTCCAGTTACTATTCCCTTAATTCAAAACTTAGGTATTGAAATACAAAAGGCCAAAAATATGCATAAATTTAGATCATTAGTCTACTTTTTTATAGCCATAAGTAATTTATTCATAAGTATCCCTCTTGTTAAACTTTATAGTGGAATAGGTGCTGCATTGGGTACAGCAATTTCCTTATTAATAGGCAGTGTTTTTATTATGAATTGGTATTATCATAATAAAGTTGGGCTTAATATTAAACGATTTTGGTCTGAGATATTTAAGTTTTCAAAATCTTTATTATTACCTGCCCTTATAGGAATATTAATAAATATATTTATCAATATTCCTAATATTTATATGTTTATATTATGGGTTGGAATTTATAGTCTTATTTTTATAACTTCCATGTGGTTTTTAGGCATGAACCAATTTGAAAAAGATTTAATAAGCAATTCACTTGATAAAATAATTAAAAGGTTAAAGTTTTCATAAGCCTAATCTAAAAATATATGTAGAATTGTAGGTTTATTTAATTATCTTATCTAATATAGATTTATATTGTTCTTTGTTAATTACCTCAATAAAATTATATTCTTGCCGTAATTTTTCAAGTATTTTTAATGTTTCATCAGTTGACCCCATATCCACTACAAATATATTAGGGATTATACCCCCATAATAGTTATTTAAGCTTCTCCATACGAGTGCTCTTATTATTCCTTCAACAGTGTTTTGTTGGTTTTTAACTGTTATAATTATGTATATATTATCATCTTGCAGATAACTTTTAGAAAAAAACTCATATATGTTTAGTATCATTTGTATTGTACCGTATATAACAAGAAAGCATATAATAGACTGAGTAAAAATATTCATATTAATATCACCCCAGTATTATTATATGCACATTATTCTATATAGGTGAAAAAGCAATCGAAATTTATTTCTCGATTGCTTTTCTTAATATTTCTGCCTTATCTGTTATTTCCCAGGGTAATTCAATATCTGTCCTACCAAAGTGACCATATGCAGCAACCTGCTTATAAATAGGTCGCCTTAATCTAAGTTCTTTTATAATTGCAGCTGGTCTTAAGTCAAAGTGTTTATTAACTAAATCTTGTATTTCATGTTCCGGTATTATTGATGTAGCAAATGTTTCTATATGTATAGATACCGGCTTAGCCACACCAATTGCATATGCAAGCTGGACCTCACATCGTTTTGCCAAGCCGGCAGCTACAATATTTTTTGCAACATATCGTGCAGCATAACTTGCAGATCGGTCTACCTTAGTTGGATCCTTTCCTGAAAAAGCTCCGCCGCCATGCCTTGCATAACCACCATATGTATCGACAATAATTTTCCTACCGGTTACACCAGCGTCCCCTTGGGGTCCACCAATTACAAATCTTCCGGTTGGATTTACTAAGTATATGGTATTATCATCTAATAGTTCAGATGGTATAATTGGTTTTATAACCTTTTCAATAATATCTTTTCTTATTGTTTCTAATTCTACCTTCTCACTATGTTGGGTAGATATTACTACAGTGTCTACTCTTATAGGTTTATCATCCTTATATTCAACAGTTACTTGACTTTTACCATCCGGTCTTAAATAAGTTAATTGCCCTTCTTTTCTTATTTCAGTTAATTTTTGGGTTAATTTATGGGCTAAGTCTATAGCCATAGGCATTAATTCAGGTGTTTCATCACAAGCATATCCAAACATCATACCCTGATCTCCTGCACCTGTCGCTTCTATTTCTGCATCATTCATCTTGCCTTGTTTTGCTTCTAAGGCCTTGTCTACACCCATAGCTATATCTGAAGATTGTTCATCTATAGCAGTTAAAACTGCACAAGTATTGCCATCAAAACCATACTCTGCATTGTCATAACCTATTTCTTTTACTGTCTTTCTTACTACTTTTGGAATATCTATATAAGTTTTTGTTGTAATCTCACCTACAACTAATACTAAACCGGTAGTAACTACTGTTTCACAAGCTACCCTTGCCATAGGGTCTTTCTTTAATATTTCATCTAATATTGCATCAGATATTGCATCAGATATTTTGTCCGGGTGCCCTTCTGTAACTGATTCTGATGTGAATAAATTTTTAGACATATGTTCATCTCCTTAGTTTATAAAATGGAAAAGATAATAAGTATTTTTTATTATATTATAGTTTTTTATTATATCACAATAAAATAAACATTTATAATATTAAAATGCGTTACTGATACCCATAACCAGTAAACCTGCTACAATTACGCCTAATATAATTGCCGGCATTGCATATTTTATCCTCATATCGAGCAAGGCTGCAACCATAGAACCTGTCCATGCACCTGTTCCCGGAAGAGGTATAGCAACTAATAAAAATAAACCTATAGCACTATATTTCATAACTGTTTCAGCCTTTTTCATTGCCCTATCTTCCAGCCAGTGTATAATTTTATTAAGGAACTTTGTCTTTTTAAAAAATGAAAATACCGGTCTCATAAATATAATTACTAATGGGGCAGGTATAATGTTCCCTATAACACTTAATATATAAACCTTCTTCCAAGTTAAGTTTAGGCTAAGCCCTAATGGAATTGAACCTCTTAATTCCAAAATTGGTGTTGCTGCTACAAGTAGTACAAGCAATAGTTCACGTGTTTGGGTAAATAATGAAGATATTTCTCCTATCATTCCTTCAACCTCATCTATTCTTTTCCTATATTTTACTCCATTTCTACCATAAATGCAATTACTATTTTGAAGTTGTAATTACTCGCCAAGTTGTAATTACTACGCTAATTGCAAGTTATAATTACTATTGCTACTACTTGTTAGTAAGTAGATTAAAAGTATTTTATCATTTGTTAAGAATTACTGATGTCTTTTTATAGATTAAGAAGGTTATTATCGATGTTATTATGCCTTTAATTATATTAAATGGGACTACACCTAAAATAATCATTGTCTTTAAGTCAACTATTGAAGGATTAGCTTTCTGCCCAAGTTCAATTATAGTATCTAAAGGCCAATTTAAAACAAATTGATAAAAGGGTAAAAGCAGAAAATAGTTTAAAAAGCCCGCTATTATTGCCATACTTATTGTTCCTACACCTAATGATATCAAGGCACTTTTTTTAGTCTTTTGCCACTTATATATCATGCCTGCCGGTATTACAAATGATATACCTACTAAAAAGTTAGCAAATTCACCTACGCACATAGTATGTGTATAGGGTAAGTGTATTAAGTTTTTTAATAGCGATATTAGTATCCCTGCAATTGGACCTAAGGCAAATGTTCCTAATAATACCGGTATTTCACTTGCATCCATCTTTAAAAATGTCGGCATAAAAGGTAATGGAAATTCAAACATCATTGCTATTCCTGCTATAGCCCCCAGTAATGCTATCTTGGTTAGGTAGTATAACTTTCTTGACTTTGTTTCTTTTTGTTCTTGTTTTTTTAACATTTTACAATTCCCCCTATAAAAATAATTTCTGAAAATATCCTCAGAAATTATTTATAGATATAAAATATTAAAATTAAAAAACATCAATCTTAATCTTAATAATTATCATAAAATCTTCTTTTATCCAGACTTTATTTACTGTCGGCTTTAGATTTTCACTAAATCAGCCATAATGGCTCGTGGGCTTAATATAGGCTTATTTTAAAAGCCTTGTTTTACCACCGGTCGGGAATATAACCCTGCCCTGAAGATACTTCCATATTAACTTGTATTTATTTCTAACTTAATTGTAGCATAATTATAATAAATTATCAATCATTATAAATTATTTTTCTATATACAAAGAAATTCCACATTACTATTGTTCCCATAACAAGGATTTTGGAGTATTCCGGAATAATCTTTAGTTTGTTCGTTAATATATATATTAAAAAATTTGATATAAGCATATTAAATGCAAATAGTAAGCCATATTGCAACAATTGTTTCCTATAGTCTTTTTTAGATTTAAAAGACCATAGCCTATTAAGTAAAAAGTTTACTGTAAATACTGTTGTATAGGCTATAGTATTTGATACTACTATATAGCCTATGCCTAATAATTTATTCAAAAACAAGAAAATTAAATATTCTAATATAAATGATACTATACCTACAATAATATACCTTATAAATTGTTGCATACTTAAATTTTCTCCCATATATCTTTAATATAATTTTTAAATTGTAAAAAAACTATCCCAGGCTCTTCAAGGGCACTATACCACCTTTTAACCCATTCTAAGGATATATAACCATCATAAGTATTAGACTTTAATATTTTTAAGCATTCTTCTATGGGTACATCCCCTTGACCCATTATTTTATATTGAATTTTTTTACCTTCTACTATTGAATCTTTTACATGTATATGTTTTATATAATCTTTTAAGTTTTCGTATGTTTCAATAACCGGTTCCTTCATAAACCTGTATGGATGATGGATGTCCCATAGTACACCTACGGTATCACTGTTTACTTTTTCTATAAGGTCCTTTAATTTATTAGAATCTGCAAAAACACCATTAGTCTCTATGAGTATTGTTACACCTGTATCTACTGCATATTTTGCAAGTTCTTTTAAAGAGTTTATTACATTTTGCACATTTACATTATGTCCCGATTCTGGGTTTGTATCTCCTAATACTCTTATATAAGGTATATTTAATTCTTCTGCTAAATCAATATATCTTTTTGCATCTATTATTGTTTTTTCGTTTCCTTCTTGCAAATAACATGATGATGTTAAGCATGATATCTTTAAGCCCATTTTTGCAAGCCCATTTTTTGTTTTACATATATTTTGTGGTAAAAACGGTTTTGCTTTAGGCATAAAAAGCTCATTTTCTATACCCCTGATTTCTATACCGTCATATTCAAAATCTTTAGCTGTTGCTATAATTTCTTCCCATGACCATTCGGGACATCCTAAAGTTGAAAAACTTATTTTCATACTGCCACCCCATTTTTGATATAATTTGATTTTATGGATTTATACTATAATTAGGTGCCTCCTTGGTTATATATATGTCGTGAGGATGATTTTCTTTTAAAGATGCCTGTGTTATTTTTATAAATTTACCCTCATTCTTTAATTCACTAATAGTTTTACTGCCACAATAGCCCATTCCTGCTCTTAGTCCTCCTAATAATTGGTATATGGTGTCTGAAACAGGTCCTTTGTATGGAACTCTTCCTTCTACACCTTCTGGGACTAATTTCTTGGATTCCTCTTGGAAATACCTATCTTTGCTTCCTTCTTGCATAGCACCTATAGAACCCATCCCTCTGTATACTTTAAATTGCCTTCCTTGATATATTTCTGACTCTCCCGGACTTTCTTCACAACCTGCCAAAAGGCTTCCTATCATTATAATATCAGCCCCTGCCCCTATTGCTTTTGTTAGGTCGCCGGAATATTTAATTCCACCATCTGCAATAACCGGAATATTATATCTTTTAGCAACTTTATAAACATCAGAAATAGCTGTAACTTGTGGAACACCAATACCTGCTATTACCCTGGTAGTACATATAGAACCGGGACCTATCCCTACTTTTACAGCATCTGCCCCTGCCTTGATTAGTTCTTCGGCTGCTTCTCCCGTGGCTATATTGCCAGCTATTAGGGGTAAGGATGGGTATGCCCATTTAATATCTCTTATTGACTCTAATATAGCTTTTGAATGTCCATGTGCTGAATCTAAGACTATTACATCTACTTTTGCATTTATTAATGCTTCAACCCGTTCCAACATATCTTTTGTAATTCCTACAGCTGCACCCGCTAATAGTCTTCCGTTGTCATCCTTGGCAGAGTTTGGAAACATTACTGCTTTTTCAATATCTTTTATTGTTATTAAACCTTTCAAATTACCCCTATCATCTACTA
>CAZRSG010000055.1:4198-10306 GCA_964602705.1 uncultured Oscillospiraceae bacterium | reverse complement strand
ATTGATTTCACAATAAGCAACTGTATTAATTCCAAAATACAAAATATAGGTGTTCTAACGCAATACAAACCAAACCTACTTAATAAACACATATTAAAGACTTACAATAAAATAGCACAAACTAATGATATTAGCCTATCTATTCTGCAAGCAGATGACAGCAAACATGCAAGAATACAATATATGGGCACTGCGGATGCAATAGCTAAAAATATTAAATATATAGACAAATTTTCACCGGAGTATTTACTTATATTATCAGGTGACCACATTTATAAAATGGATTATAGGCAGATGATAGAATTTCATAAAAATAAAAAATCCATACTAACCATGGGAACATATAAGATTCCAAAAGAAAAAGCAAATAACTTTGGTGTAGTAAATATAGAAAAAGATTATAAAGTATCCGGCTTTGAAGAAAAACCAAAGGATCCAAAAAGTAACCATATATCTATGGGAATTTATCTATTTAATTGGAAAGACTTAAGAAATTACCTATTATTAGACCTTTATAATAAAGAATCAGAACATGATTTTGGAAAGAATATTATTCCCTTAATATTAAAAGATAATATAAATATATATGCCTATCCATTTGAAGGCTATTGGAGGGATGTTGGTACTATCGAATCATATTGGCAATCCAACATGGATGCTATTCAATCAGCAAACAACCACCTAATTAACAACGATAATTGGAAAATATATTGTAAAAACAAGCAAAACAAATATACATATTATAGACCTACTTGTAGAATTAACAACTCTATAATAGCTGACGGTTCATATATAGCAGGAGAAGTTATCAACTCTATAATTTCACCGGGGGTCATTATAGAAAAAGGTGCAATAGTAAAAGATTCTATAATTATGTCAGCCTGTATTATAAAAGAAAACACAAGAATAAACAAAAGTATCTTGGCAAGAGGCGTAAAAGTAGAAACTGGGAGTCAAATAGGAATACAAAGCTTTTTAATGGATAAGTATATTAACAGAAAAATCAAAACACCAATCACAGTTATAGAAGAAAAGGCATATATATCACAAACTTACGACTTAGAATTAAAATTAGCCAATAAAGTTATGAATATTTGAAAGTATGTCCTAATATAATGAAAATATAATATATAAAAAAACTTAACAAAACAAAACAATTAGGGTCTACAGTAAAAGGTAAACCCAGAAAAACAATTAGAACTAATACATGGAGGGAGACCGATGATAAGGGCACAAAAAAACTATATATATAATAAAAGAAATAGCAATATGTATACCGGCTTAACAGAAAAAGAAGCTGAAATAAGACTAAGACAATATGGTAAAAATGAAATAGTAGAAAAAAAACGAATTTCAGCCCTGCATTTATTTCTTGGGCAATTTAAGGACTTTATAACCTTAGTATTACTCATAGCAACAATGATTTCCTTTCTAATTGGGGAAATACCGGATGCAATTACTATCACGATTATTATTATTTTAAATGCTATATTAGGCTTTATTCAAGAATATAAAACGGAAAAATCATTAGAAGCCCTTAAAGAATTATCTGCACCTCATGCGTTAATACTAAGGGATGGCAAAAAAAAGAAGATAGCAGCGGCAGATCTTGTACCGGGTGATTTAATAATATTAGAAGCAGGAGATAGGGTCCCTGCCGATTGTGTAGCATTCGAAGCAATAAACTTATATGCAAATGAATCCATACTAACAGGAGAATCAATCCCGGTAAAAAAAGAATCTGTTAAATTTAATAAAATAGACTTAAATAATAAAAAAATTATAAGTAAAAACACTTTATATATGGGTACCACAATAACAATGGGCAAAACTAAAACTATTGCTACTAATACAGGCATGCAGACAGAAATGGGTAAAATAGCACATATGATTCAGGGAGTCCAAGACGAAGAAACACCACTAAAAAAACGATTGGATAAAATCGGAAAGGAACTCGTTCTAATTAGTGTCCTGGTTTGTGGCTTAATAATTCTTGCAGGAATTTATCATGGAGAAAGCCTACACAATATGTTCCTATCAGGTGTAAGCTTAGCTGTAGCAGCAATACCGGAAGGATTACCTGCAATTGTAACCGTTTCTTTGGCACTTGCTGTTCAAAGAATGCTAAAAAGAAAAGCACTAATAAGGAGGCTACCAGCAGTAGAAACCTTAGGAAGTATTAATGTTATTTGTTCGGACAAAACGGGAACACTCACAGAAAATAAAATGACCGTTAAGAAAATATATACAGACGAGGGACTTATAGAAGTAACAGGAAGCGGTTACGATACAAAAGGTGACTACATAATAAATAATAGGAAAATTAATTTACAAAAAAACGAACCCTTAAAAATGTTATTAACAATAGGAGCTCTTTGTAATAATTCAGAATATAAAGACGGCAATGTTAGTGGCGATCCAACAGAAGCAGCAATTTTAATAGCATCCAAGAAGGCAGGAATAGACAAAGAAAGTCTAAGGAACTATAGAAGAATAGCTGAAAATCCATTTGACTCAATAAGAAAACGTATGAGTGTAATTTACCGTGACAAAAATAATGATATGTACTTATTTGTTAAAGGTGCCCCCGATATAATATTAAACTTATGTAATCAAAAACTAACTAATAAAGGGGTAACATTACTAACAAGGACACAAAACCAAGCCATATTAAAAGCAAATGAAATAATGGCAAAGCAAGCATTAAGAAACTTAGCATTTGCCTATAAAAAAATAGAAGGATTACCCCAAAAAATTAAAGACATTGATATTGAAAAAAACTTAATATATGTTGGTATAGAAGGAATGATTGATCCACCAAGACCGGAAGCAATAAAGGCAATAAAAAGTTGTTATAAGGCAGGTATAAAGCCTGTAATGATTACAGGAGACCATAAAGGCACAGCAATCGCAGTAGCAAAAGAATTAGGCTTAAATATAAACACTAAAAATGTACTTATAGGTGATGAGATAGAAGCCATGAATGACAGGAAATTAGAAGAAAAGGTAGAGGGGATAAATGTTTTTGCCAGGGTATTACCCAAACACAAATTACGAATAGTACAGGCATTAAAAAGGCGAAAAAATATAGTAGCCATGACAGGTGATGGGGTAAATGACGCACCGGCACTCAAAGAAGCAGATATTGGGATAGCAATGGGTCAAAGTGGCACAGATGTAGCAAAAGAAGCATCATCCATGGTCCTACTCGATGATAATTTTGCAACTATAGTAGCAGCTATAGAAGAAGGACGAATTATATATGATAATATAAGAAAATTTATTAAATACCTCTTATCTTGCAATTTAGGTGAAATATTAATGATGGGCATAGCTGCCTTCTTAGGAATGCCATTACCATTAGTAGCCATACAAATATTATGGATAAACTTAGTTACAGACGGACTACCGGCACTTGCATTAGGAATTGATCCACCGGATAAAAATATCATGGAACGTGCCCCCAGAACCTGTAATGAAGGTATCTTTTCTAAAAAACTTGGGACACACATTATATTTACCGGTCTATTAATAGGAGTTAGTTCATTAATTGCCTTTGCAACAACAGTATACTTAACAGGGGGAGACATATTAAAAGCTCGAACAGTTGCCTTTACAACAATGATTATTATAGAATTAGGATACTCATTTGAATGCAGTAACAATCATAGAAACATATTTAAAAAAGGCTTCTTTAAGAATAAACACTTAATTTTAGCAACATTAATATCTTTTTTACTAACAATAGTGGTCATGTATGTACCCACACTATCAGAAATCTTTAAAACAGTAGCATTAGGCTTTAATGAGTGGATAATAGTAATTATATTTTCCGTTATTGGGTCAATCCTTTAAAAAACATAAAAAACTACTTTCCTTTAATAATATGTTCCAACACTTTTGTAGGGAAGGGTTTTAAACCCTTCCGCAAATATAAAGATACTAATATGAACATATCTGGAAAGAAATGTCGGGAAATTAAACTTGCAATTTATATGCAATTAGCGGCAACTTATAGTTTTAGTTTTTAATTTGCTACGAAGATAAGTAAATGTTATAATAAAATTTTAATAAAATAACTTTGTCCTGGGGCTTGTAAAGAGGAGGGGTATTTAAAATATAGTTTCGTTAAACTTATATGTTTTACGTTAAAATTTTATAAAAGATTTGATGCATAATTATATAGTATCTTGATGATAAGGGAATATAAAAGGAGGAGTATATATGAAAAAGTTTACAGTTAGTAATGATGAAATAATTGAATCGAGTGGTGGTGATCCAATAAGTTTTCCTAAATATACTAGTCAAATAATTAACTTAGCAAATCAAAATGCTCAAGGAACACGTCCCAAAACAGTAGGACAATTATCAGAGTTAACCCAAGAATATGCTAAACAAGCTAACAAACCAAATTTAGAAGGTTGGAAAAAGTGGTATTTAGAAAAACATCCAAAGGCGATAGATGATGCTAGTGATAAAATATTAAAAAGCTTAAACAATCTAAAAAATGTAATACCATTAATAGATGAAAAAATGATACATGCATGGGTTGAAGATTTAATATTTAATAAAACCTTTAAAGGATTAAATATTCAGGAAGCTATTTTAAAAAAACTTGCAGCAATACAAAATAAGCCTTATAAAATGGCATCTCCTAAAGAAGAATCTTTGGGGATTGATGGTTATGTTAAAGAGACAGCGTACTCTATAAAACCAACAAGTTATAAATTTAAAGAAATGCTTTCAGAGGTAATAGAAGCTAAAGTATTATACTACACAGAGACTAAAACAGGTTTAACTGTGACATTAGAATAACTAACAGGGGTAAGTCCCCTGTTAGTTATTCTATATCTTCATATTCACATGTATAATTTTCGTTATTGATATTTTGGATGTTTTTAATATTCCTTATTAAAATATTTCTTTCTTGCATGGTTTTTATCTTAAAATTATGATAATTTGAATTGTAACACTTATCCAATTGTTCTTTGGGAAGCGAGTCAATAAACCTTACATGGTCATCTATTCTTTTACGAATTCGTTTCTTTAATTTATTAGAAGCATTTAATATTCTTTCATCTATTACTTTTATTAAAGATGCTTCACGTTCAAATCCGATACTATTTCTTTCTGCTGCAATACTTGCTAAAGTTGTTGTTGCCGTTCCGAGAAATGGATCTAAGATAGTATCTCCTTTTACTGAATACATATTAATTAACCTATAAGCTAATTCAAATGGGTATGCAGCACTCCTTTCACGTGTTTTGCCTTTTTTTATTTTTTGTGTGGTTCCTTTTAGTTCCCATAAATCCGAAAACCATAAGTTTCTTTCCTCCCAGAAGTAGGCACTTTGTTGTCTTAATTTTCTCATATCATCTTTATGAAATTCCCTTTTACCCCCTTTTCTAAAAATTAGAATGTACTCATGTTCATAAGTTATATAAGCTCCTGCTGGTAGCATTCCTGAGCCCATAAATTTAGTTGGTGAATTTGATTGTTTTCTCCAAATAATATCTGGTAAAACGCAATAACCCTTTTGAAAAAAATAATTAATTATTTTTGTGTGGTTAGGAAACATTTGAAACTTATTATTTATTGTTCTTGTTGCATCTCCAACATTTATACAAATAAAACCATTGTTAGCTAAAACCCTGTCACATTCATCCCAAATTTCTTCTAATACCGTATGCATTTCATTAAACATTTTAATAGCATCGCCATTTGTAAGTGCTGATTTTACTTTCTTGTTTTGTTCAGAAAAAGATTCATCCCACATCTTGATCATTGGATATGGGGGGGATGTAACTATTAGATTTATAGATTGGTTATTAATATTTATCATATTATTTGAATTAGTATTAATAACTTTATGGTGTGTTTCTTTCATTTAGAACGCCTCCTTCTCTTTTATTATAATAACATATCCTTGTAAAAAAGTCTAGTTTTTTATCCAATTAGAGCTTTTAATAAATTTAATTTCTTAAGAATATTATCAAATATTTATAGAAGGAAGGGCTAAAAATGCTTACATAAAAGGTAAACGTATATATTTTGGTGAAACCTTTGGAGTGGTGGTGTATTTCTAATGCCGTTGGCTACAAGTGGAAG
>CAZRSG010000055.1:0-4188 GCA_964602705.1 uncultured Oscillospiraceae bacterium | reverse complement strand
TAATAAAATGTTTGTATAATGTTTATAGACCTCCCAAATAATAAGTTAATTGGCTAACAGTCCTATCCGGCATTCTAATAATTCGTGCATCATTTTCTGCTAATGGCTTCTTTTGATTAAGATCTTTCCATTAAAGTTTAGTGTAAAAGCTTTAAGTCCTATCTCTGCAGCATAGATTTGGGTCTTTGACACTTACATAATAAAATAATCGCTAAAGCCGTCGAAAAGGCTTATTTTTTTTGTCAAATTTTAAAATTATGTATTATGGAATGTGACGGAACGTGATATAATATATTATATTAAGGAGGTACCGTATTATGAGATTATCAATTTCGAAATCTAAAAATGCAACATCGTTCTATGTAAAAGAGGATGTGACAATCGACGGAAAACGAACATCAAAGATTATTAAAAGATTGGGAACTGCAGCTGAATTGGAGAAGAAATTAGGTGGTAGAAATCCTGAGGAATGGGCCAGGGAATATGTTGCAGAATTAAACCGCCTTAAAAAAGAAGGCAAGGAACCAGATGTTATTGCTAAATATTCTCCCTACAAAACAATTAACAAGGGGGAGCAACGAAGCTTTAATGGAGGCTATCTTTTTTTACAGCAACTTTACCACGAACTTGGAATACACAAAACCTGTAGCAAAATTACAACTAAATACAAGTTTGAATACAACCTAAACTCTATTCTATCCAGACTTCTTTATGGTAGAATCCTTTTCCCATCTTCTAAACTTTCTACTTACGAACTTTCATCTGAACTAATCGAACAAACGAGCAAGTTACATTGAAACCTTTAGAAAAAAGAATTTTATCTGACTTTAAGCTTTCAAAATTTGTCGTATGCACTGATGCAGGTCTTGCTTCTACCAACAATAGAAAATTTAATGATAGGGCTGGGCGAGCTTTCATTACGACCCAATCCATTAAAAAACTTAAGGGCTTCTTAAAAAATGGGATTTAGATCCAAAGGGCTGGCACCTTGCCGGCAGCACCGAACCCTATGACATTCGTGAATTAGATGAAGAAATATATAAAGAAAAATTATTCTATAAAGAAAGATGGATTAAAGAGAATGATTTAGAACAAAAGTTAATTGTCACTTATTCAATCAAGTATCGTGATTATCACCGTAAAATCCGTAATGCTCAAATCCAACGTGCCCTTGATGCTCTTGACAAAAGGCCTTCTAAAATTAAGAAGCATAACCAAAATGACTATAGGCGCTTTATTGAAAAGACAAACTGCACAAATGATGGAGAAATTGCAGAAAAAGAAGTTTACAGTCTAAAAGCTGATTTGATAAAAAGAGAGGAAGCTTTCGATGGTTTTTATGCAGTATGCACTAATTTAGATGAAGACACGGTTGAAATTACAAGAATCAACCAGCGACGTTGGGAAATCGAAGAGTGTTTCCGGATTTTAAAACATGAATTCAAGTCAAGACCTGTTTACCTAAAAAGAGATGATCGAATCACTGCACATTTTACAACTTGCTTTATGGCCTTGCTAATCTATAGATTGTTAGAAAAAAGGTTAGAAGGCAAATTCACTTGTGACACCATTATTAGCGGTTTGAGAAAAATGAACTTTCTTGAAAGAAAAGGATATGGCTATATCCCTACCTATATTAGAACAGACTTTAGCGATTCACTTCATGAAGCATTTGGATTTCGCACTGACTACGAAATCGTTACTCTAAAACAAATGAAAAAAATTTCAAAGACAACAAAATTCAAGTAACATTCCGCACTTTTTAACGACATCCTAAAAGCCTGTATGCTTGCCATTGCAATAGGATGCAGGCTTTTCATTTGTTTCAACTGTCAAAGATGGGGGAGGAACCTAACTTTTATATAGAAGATGTACTTTTTCTTCAAGATGAGCAAAATGTTGAAATAAGTGTGGCAATAAATTCAAATAAAGACGAGGATACCGGTGTCTATGTTTCTATTGCCCTTTATGATGGTGATAAAGTCATAGCTTTAAATGTAACAAATACAATAATTTATAAAGATATACCCCATAGGATTTCCCTTTCAGAACAAATTAAAAATATAAATGATTCTGATATATATGCAAGGGTGTTTTTATGGTCAGCAGACAATATGATGTTACCACTGATGTCTTCACATTATATTAAATCCTAATTCTTTGGATAGCAAATACACATAAGATTTTCTAATCTCATCATCTTTGCATTCGTAAACTGCACGATTAAAAGATACTTCACCCATTAATGTTTTAATTGTTGTTTGCTTTTACCAAATCGTATCCATAGATTAATAAGGGTACATTAATATTGCGGAAGGGTTTAGAACCCTTCCCTACAAAGATATAAGAAATATCAGAAACTACAAAAAGTTAGTAAAGTAGTTTAATAATAAAAAATATTTTTTAATGAAATGCTTGCACAAAAGGAAAACACCGATAACCATAGAGATTATCAGCGTTCGTCTTTGAATAAGTTTGGTGACCCACGCCCTTCCAAAGGAGAACTTATTTGTTTGCGAGATACATTTGGATTTCTTTTCTGTTTTTGACATATTAACAAAAGAAATTATCTTATTAGTTCGCTGAACTTGTTACAATCCTGCGGATTCTACAACAAATATAAAGCCTGAGAAAACCCAAGTGTCAAATATCTATATTTTACATTTTTTCATTAAGTTTTTAACCATGCACCTTTTTGTTTTTCTAATGTTTATCTATAATTAACAAGTTTATATTTAGTGTTTATTGCCTTTCAAATTTTCATTTCAAAATCATATAAACATTTCTTGTTAATCATCACCAATAAGTATGCCATCTTTGTTATAAAGCATAGTTAGTTTTGAAAAATTCGTGTGTATTATCTACTGTCATTTCCCATATATCAAATATACCCTTACTCGGAATCTTATATTTTTAAATTCTTATTAACTCCAGTTCCTATGCACTCTTTGCACTCTAACCTAATTCTATTCTTATTGTTTTTTTACCAGTATTGCGATATATCCATCAAATCTGCTAAAGGTGGGAATTGTAAAAAAGTTGACGAATACGGTTAAATTGGTTACGGTGGCAACAGCCGAAAAGCGCATGTCAAGGCATGTCAAGGGGACGCATGTCAAGGGGACGGGTGTCAAGGGGACGGGTGTCAAGGGGACGGGTGTCAAGGGGACGGGGGTTTGACACCCTTGAGAAAACATGATAAAGTGCTTTCGAGGTGATAGAAATGCCCAGGCAAGCAAGGGGAAAAAGCGAAAGCGGAATATATCATGTTATGCTACGAGGAATAAACCGTTAAACAATTTTTGAATATAGGGAAGATTGAAATGTCAAACCCACGTCCCCTTGACGCGCCCCTTTTGATATTTTAGTGCAGGAGAAAATTGATAATTTTATCCCCGTAGGAAGAATGATTAATGCCGATGAAGGTTCTTTTGGTGCCCTAAGAGTTATGATTAATTTAAATCAATTGGGAGAGGCCGCAGGTGTTGCGGCATATCTGTCAATCAATGGTAATAAACCTGTGCAAAATTTAGATTGCATTAATGTATGTGATTACTTGAAAAAAGGCGGCTCTGCTTTGTAAATAGCCCCGCTTTTTAGATTGTTTTTGAACATAAAATAAATAATAAAACTCTTTACTTACTGCCAATTATAGGATATAATTAGATATTATATACTGACAGTAAGGAGGCATCACTATGCAAAAACGAATTTTAGGATTGTTACTTACCTTTTTATTAGTAATTCTTATTTTACCGAATTTATCTATTGTTGAAGGGGCGATTGTTCCTGCTGATAAGGTTCGGCTTACTTTGGAAGATGACAGTGTCATAACCCTTGATAGCACTAATAATAGTCTGGTTAATGGGCAAGCAGCTTATAATGCTATGCTTAACGGTACCAGTTGCACAGCGTACTTCAATGCTGGAACAGGGGAATTACAGCTCTTTAATTTTAAGGGCAAAATAATTAGAGCGGTTAACTCTGGGCTTGACCAGAAAGATTTGATTGTAAATTTAAGGGGCAATAATAGGTTAAACGGAGAAGCTTTTAGATACGGCATACTGGAAAATAGAACTGGAGATATTCTCATTACAACAGGAGAGGCAAGTGGTAGTTTAAATATAGATGTCACAAGCGGAGGCACAGCAGGTATTGAATCTGCTGGTACTACAACCATAAACCGCA
>CAZRSG010000054.1:5583-10666 GCA_964602705.1 uncultured Oscillospiraceae bacterium | reverse complement strand
TTTTTTTGGAACGGGTTTAGGTTTAGGCAGCCCTGAATTTATACCTGAAGTCCATAACGACTTTATTTTTTCTGCAATATGTGAAGAATTAGGGATTTTTGGTGGAGTAGCAGTTATACTTTTATTTTTCATATTAACCTATCGTGGTTTTAAAATATCATTAGCGGCAGAAGATATCTTCCATAAATATATTGCCTTAGGTATAACACTATTATTAGGCTTTCAAACATTTATAATAATAGGAGGGGTAATAAAACTTATACCCCTTACCGGGGTCACCCTGCCCTTTATCAGCTATGGTGGCAGCTCATTAGTATCAAGTTTTATAGCTTTAGGAGTCCTACAAGGGATATCAAGCATTATAAATAAAGAAGAGGCGGTCGTTACATATGCCACTTAACAAAAAGATTATTCACATACTTATTATCATAAGCTTATTATTTTTATCACTATTAGTATACCTTACTTACTTTGAATTCTTCATAAAAGATAAAATTGTTGTAAATTCATATAACCAACGACTATGGAAACAAGAAGATGATACTATCAGAGGAAACATCTATGACAGGGAAGATAAGCTTCTTGCAACCAGTAAGATAGAAAATAACACACAAAAAAGAATTTACCCCTATACAAACCTATACAGTCAAGTAATAGGCTATAACTCAAAAACATATGGTAAATCACTACTTGAAGCACGTTATAATAAATACTTATTAAACATTAACGACTTCCATGCAGTATTTGACATAAAAAACAAACTAACAGGAGAAGAAAACACAGGCAACAACCTTTTTCTTACAATAGACCACGAACTACAAACATTAGCCAATAAACTATTAAAATCGAGGCAGGGTGCTGTTGTTGCAATTCAGCCTAAAACAGGTGAAGTATTAGCCATGGTAAGCAAACCTGACTTTAACCCTACAAGTGATATCTTAAAGAAAAGGTGGGAAGAAATGGTCGAATCCCCGGAAGCCCCTTTCTTACCACGGGCAACCCAAGGACTATATACTCCCGGCTCAACATATAAAGTTGTAACAAGTATACCGGCAATTGAAAAAGGGATGGACTTATTGACTTTTGAAGACAAAGGGACCATAATAATAGACGGTAAAGAAATAAACAATACTAATAATAAAGCATATGGTAATATAGATTTAAAAAAAGCCTTGGAAGTATCCAGTAATGTAGTCTTTTCAGAAATAGCAACCACCTTAGGCGAAAAAGAACTTGTTAATATTGCCGATAGGGTAGGTATAGAAAAAAACATTGCATTTGATATACCCTTAAACAAAAGTCAATTTTCCTATAATAAAATGAACGAAGCAGACTTAGCATCCATAGGAATAGGTCAAGGCAAACTACTTCTTACACCATTGCATATGGCGATGATTTCAGCCTCTATAGCAAACGATGGAATTATGATGAAGCCCAAATTAGTAAATGAAATTGCCACCCCTAACGGTTTAATAATATACAACCAAAAGCCTTCAATTTATAATAATGTTATGGATAAAAGAACAGCAGAAAAACTAAAAGACATGATGAAAGCCGTTGTAGAAACAGGAACAGGTACAAATGCCAAGATAAGGGGAATAAGCGTAGCAGGAAAAACAGGAACAGCTGAAAACGAACTAAGCATAAAACAAAAAAATAAAACCCATGCATGGTTTATCGGCTTTGCCCCGGTTGAAGAACCAAAGATAGCAGTAGCAGTAATCTTAGAATATAGTGGCTCAACAGGAGGGCAACTTGCCGCACCTATTGCACGTGATATAATGAAACTATGGATTGATAAAAACTAATTATTTATATGGGGGTAGTCTTAAAATATGAAAAAAGAAATAAAAAAACAAAAAGAAATCATAGAAAAAATTAGAGAAAAAATATATAAAGACATACAAACAAAAGGACAAGCCAAACTTGCCCATATTGTTACCTATGGATGTCAGCAAAATGAAAACGATTCAGAACATATAAGAGGAATGTTAGCTGAAATAGGCTACTCCTTTACCGAAGATAAAAGTGAAGCAGACATAATACTTTTTAATACCTGTTGTGTTAGAGAAAATGCTGAATTAAAAGTCTTTGGACATATAGGTGCCCTTAAACACTTAAAAACTCAAAACCCAGACCTAATAATCGGCATATGTGGCTGCATGATGCAACAACCACACATAATAAAAGAAATAAAAAATAAATATAAATACCTTGACTTAATATTTGGGACACATACCCTATATAAACTCCCTGAATTAATAGAACAAGCCATGACAAAATCAGAAACAATAATAGATGTTATAGACAAAGATGGAGAAATAATAGAAGGAATTCCAATTAAAAGAGAAGACAATGTAAAAGCCGGTATCTCTATTATGTATGGTTGCAATAACTTTTGCTCCTACTGTATAGTACCCTATGTAAGAGGCAGGGAAAGAAGTAGGCAAGCTAAGGACATAATACAAGAAGTAAAACAATTAGTAGCGGAAGGATATAAAGAAATAACCTTACTTGGTCAAAATGTCAACTCCTACGGAAACGATATAAATAACGGTATAGATTTTGCAGACTTATTAGAAATGGTTAATGACATAAATAAGGTAGAACGTATCAGGTTTGCAACATCACACCCCAAAGACATTAGTGACAAATTAATTATGACAATGAAAAGATGTAAAAATATATGTGAACACTTGCACTTACCATTTCAAGCAGGTAACAATGAAGTACTAAAAAAAATGAACAGAAAATATACAAAAGAACAATACTTGGAAATTATAAAAAAACTTAAAGAAGCAATACCGGATATAGCCCTCACAAGTGATGTAATAGTAGGTTTTCCCGGCGAAACCAATCAAGCCTTCCAAGACACTTTGGATATAATAAAGGAAGTTGAATTTGACTCCCTATTTACCTTTATATACTCACCCAGAAAAGGGACACCTGCAGAAAAGATGAAGGATGTATTAAGCAAGGCTGAAAAACAAGAAAACTTTGAAAAACTATTAAAAATTCAAAATGAAATATCTTTAAGGAAAAACAAACCATATAAAGATAAAATTACAGAAGTTTTAGTAGAAGGCTTTAGTAAAAACAACAAAGAAATTTTAACAGGAAGAACCAGGACAGGCAAGATTGTAAATTTCCCGGGTAATGAAGACTTAATTAATAAGCTTATAAATGTAAAAATTACAGAAGTAAAGACTTGGTCCTTAACCGGAAAGCAAAATAAGAAATAAAACATAAACCCAACTATTTACAATAAAAAAACCTGTAATATAAACATAAGACACACTCTATAAAATAAGGGGGAAAAACAAATATGACAGACTTAACACCTATGATGCAACAATACATGGAAATAAAAAAAGAATATAAAGATTGCATCTTACTTTTTCGATTAGGTGACTTTTATGAAATGTTTTTCGAAGATGCTAAAATAGCCTCTAAAGAATTAGAAATAGCACTTACCGGCCGTGACTGTGGGCAAGCCGAACGAGCACCAATGTGTGGAGTACCCTATCATTCTGTTGACCCCTATATATCCAAGTTAATATCCAAGGGCTACAAAGTAGCTATCTGTGAACAAACAGAAGAACCGGCACAAGCAAAAGGGATAGTAAAAAGAGATGTAGTAAGGGTAGTAACACCGGGTACAGTTACCGACACAAAAATACTAAAAGAAAAAGAAAACAACTATTTATCTTGTATATATAAGGGCGAGAAAGGAATAGGTATATCATTAGTAGACGTTACTACAGGCGAATTAAAAGCAACAGAACTTACCATAAAAAATGCAAACAATAAGATAATTAATGAACTTGCCCGATATTATCCCTCAGAAATTATAGGAAACCAAAAACTCATAGAAGATGAAACATTAATTAAACAAATCAAGGAAAGATTTGCTTGTGACACAGAACATTTTTTTGACTGGAGTTTTGAAAAAGAAACTGCATCCCAAAAGATAATGAGCCAACTAAAGACACTATCACTTTCTGCCACAGGATTAGAAGACAAGGAAAATGCCATAAAATCGGTAGGGGCACTACTTGAATACTTAGAACAAACACAAAAAATTAGTTTATCACATATTATGAAAATAAACTATTACCATGATAACGAATATATGAACCTTGATATCTCAACAAGACGAAACTTAGAATTAACTGAAACAATGCGTGAAAAAGCAAAAAAAGGTTCACTCTTATGGGTTATGGATAGAACAAAGACAGCAATGGGAGGTCGCTTACTTAAACAATGGATAGAACAACCCTTATTAAATTACGGTAAGATTAACAATCGGTTAATGGCAGTAGATGAACTCTTAGGAGAATTAATCCTAAGAGACGAATTAATAGAAAACTTTAAAAAGATTTATGATATAGAACGCCTATTAAGTAAAATAATATATGGTTCAGTTAATTGCAGAGATCTTATATCCTTAAAAAACTCAATATATTATTTACCCCAAATAAAAAACAGCCTAAGCAAATGTACAACAACACTCTTAGCAAACAAATATAATGAATTAGACACCTTAGAAGACATATATGAAATTATAGAAAAATCTATAATAGATGAACCCCCTTTTTCAATACGAGAAGGTGGGCTTATAAAAGAAGGATATAATGAACAAGTAGACAAATTAAGACATGCCTCAAAAGAAGGAAAACACTGGCTGGCACAACTGGAAAGCAAAGAAAAAGAAAAAACAGGCATAAAAAACTTAAAAATTGGATACAACAGGGTATTCGGATATTATATTGAAGTAACAAAGGCTAATATATCTAATGTACCGGAAAGATATATCAGGAAGCAAACATTAGCAAATAGCGAAAGATATTTTACCCCTGAACTTAAAGAAATAGAAAACACTATCTTAGGTGCAGAAGAAAAAATCATAGCCTTAGAATATGAGATTTTCACAACAGTACGTGACAAAATAGGCGAACAAACAAAAAGGATACAGGAAAGTGCCCAAATAATTGCAAAAATTGATGTCTTATCCTCATTAGCGGAAGTAGCACAAAAAAACAACTATTGCATGCCACAAATAAATACATCAGATAAGATTATA
>CAZRSG010000054.1:4029-5573 GCA_964602705.1 uncultured Oscillospiraceae bacterium | reverse complement strand
TCCACAATGGAGCAGCGATTAACGCAACAACAGCAGGGCGTATCCCCTTAAATATTCGTTGTATTCCTATATTGTTTTTAAAATCGGTAAAGAGTATGGCTATCAATAAGATTATAATAAAAGATGGGAGACACCCTGTAGTAGAAAAAATGATGGACAATAATATGTTTGTACCCAACGACACACAACTTGATAACAATGAAAACAGACTCTCCATAATAACAGGACCCAACATGGCAGGCAAATCAACATATATGAGACAAGTAGCCCTAATAACACTTATGACACAAATCGGCAGCTTTGTACCGGCATCATCTGCAAAGATATGTATAGTTGATAAAATCTTTACACGAGTAGGAGCCTCTGATGATTTAGCTGCAGGACAAAGTACCTTCATGGTAGAAATGAACGAAGTAGCCAATATTTTAAATAATGCCGGCAAAAAAAGCTTACTAATATTAGATGAAATAGGACGGGGAACAAGCACCTACGATGGGCTAAGTATAGCATGGTCGGTAATTGAATACATCTCTAACACAAAAAAGATAGGTGCAAAGACCTTATTTGCAACACACTATCATGAATTAACAGAATTAGAAAATAAACTTAATGGGGTAAAAAATTACTGTATAGCAGTAAAAAAACGTGGGGACGACATTACCTTCATTAGAAAAATAATAAGAGGAGGGGCAGACGATAGTTATGGAATAGAAGTAGCAAAATTAGCTGGGGTTCCGGAACAAGTAATTATTAGGGCAAAAGAAATACTTGATGGCTTAGAAAAAAGCAGTAGAAATGAAAATACTAAACCATCAAAAAATAAAACTATAGAAAAAGATACTAATGAAGACAAACAAATAGAACTTTTTCAAATACAAAACAATAAAATAATAGAAGAACTAAAACAAATAGAAATAACCAGCTTAACCCCTATAGAAGCTATGAATATACTCTATAAACTCCAAAAAAAAATAACAAACTAATTAAGATTAAGATATTTAATTGCAATAAAGGGAGGGCATTATGGGACAAATTAATATTTTAGATAAAAACATTTCAAATTTAATTGCAGCCGGAGAAGTAGTAGAAGGTCCTGCTTCAGTAGTAAAAGAATTAATGGAAAACTCCATAGATGCAGGTGCAAGCTCTATAACAATAGAAATAAAAAACGGAGGCAAAAGCTATATCAGGGTAACAGATAATGGACATGGAATAAACAAAAAAGATGTGGTAACTGCCTTTAAAAGGCATGCAACAAGCAAAATAACAAAAGAAGATGACCTAAAAAACATAGAAACATTAGGTTTTAGAGGAGAAGCATTAGCAAGTATCAGTTCCGTATCCCTTATAGAATTGGTAACTAAAACCCCCAAAAGCAAAGAAGGTATCTCAGTCATAATCAAGGCAAATAAACTAATAGAAGAAAAAGAAATAGGCTGCCCGGAAGGAACAAGTATAATAGTAAAACACCTATTCTTTAACACACCTGCCAGAATGAAATTTTTAAAAAGAGACGCTACAGAAACAGGCTATATAAGTGATAT
>CAZRSG010000054.1:0-4019 GCA_964602705.1 uncultured Oscillospiraceae bacterium | reverse complement strand
TTTAAATCAAAAATTTCAGAGAGACTAATAACAGGAGATTATCATTTAGATTTATTAACAATAGCAAAGAAGTCATATATACAATAGGCGACAATAAATTAATTAATTGTATCTATAGCCTATATGGTAAAAGTTACTCACAATCAATGCTGCAAGTTAAGCATTCACAAGAGGGGATACAGGTATCAGGTCTTATAGGCAAGCCAAACATATCAAGGGCTAACCGTAACCTGCAAAGTTTCTTTATAAATGGCAGGTATGTAAAAAGCACCCTATTAACCTATGCTGTACAAGAAGCCTATAAAAATATACTAACAACAAACAAATTTCCTGTAACGGTATTACACATTAACATTAAAGCATCATTAATTGACATTAATGTACACCCTACTAAAATGGAAGTAAAATTCTCAGACGAGAAGCAAATTTACAATACAATATACTGGTCAGTAAAAAACGCCCTATACTCAGAAAAAGATATCCCTGAAATATCAGCCATAAATAAAAGCAAGCAAAGATTACAAGAAGAAGACATAAAAGAAAACTTAATAGCAGAAGACCCTATAATCAAAGAAAGAAAAAATCCACCGGAAAAGACCATAGCCATTAAAAATACAAAAGAAATACAACAAGAAAATAAAAGTCTATTAGACGAAGAATATAAAATTATTGGCAGAATATTTAATACATATATAATAGTAGAAAAATCTGAAAACATCTTATTAATAGACCAACATGCAGCACATGAACGATTAAATTACGAAAAGCTACTGGCAAATTATAAAAACTATAAAATCAACTCACAAATATTACTTATACCGGAAGTAGTTGTACTATCAGATATTGAAATGGCAAGCCTTATAGAAAATAAAACATTCTTTAAAAACGTAGGTTTTAAAATAGAAGATTTTGGGAATAACTCAGTAATAATAAGAGAAGTACCCATAGGAATTGCCCAAGAAAAAATAAAGACATTATTTCTGGAAATTATAGATATAATTGAAAAACACAAGCCCGATGACCTAACACACATGGAAGAAAGGGCACTATACTCAATAGCCTGTAAAGCATCAATAAAGGCAAATGAAGGTATGCATATAAAAGAAATACAACAATTAATAAAAGACTTACTAAAATTAGAAAATATAAACACCTGCCCACACGGTAGGCCAATAACAATATCGCTCACAAAAAAACAGATAGAAAAAGAATTTAAAAGAATATAAAGGTGATATAATGGAAAGAAAAGCATTTGTAGTAATAACAGGTCCCACAGCTGTAGGCAAATCCAATATAGCAATAAAATTAGCACAGATGATAAAAGGCGAAATTATATCTGCGGACTCTATGCAAGTATATAAGCATATGGATATAGGCACAGCAAAAGTTAATAAAGAACAACAAGAACTCATTAAACATTACCTTATAGATGAAGTAAATCCTGATGAAGAATTTAATGTTGTCAAATTTAAAAAACTTGCTGAAAAATATATAAATACAATCTTATCAAAAGGGAAGGTTCCAATAATTACAGGTGGAACAGGACTATATATAAACTCCCTTATAAAAAACATACAATTCTCTAAAACTGTAAAAGATGAAGAATATAGAAATAAATTAATAAAACTATCCAAAGAAAAAGGCAATAAATATATACATGACCTATTAAAAAAAGTAGACCCGATTACAGCAGAAAAGTTCCACCCCAACGACTTACAAAGGCTTATACGTGCCTTAGAAGTATATAAACATACCCAAAAACCAATATCAGAACATCAAAGGCTTTCCACACAAGAACCATCACCCTACAAGCATGCAATAATCGGTTTAAAAATGGATAGGCAAGTATTATATGAAAGAATAAATTCACGAGTTGAAAATATGATTAAGGAAGGATTAGTGGAAGAAGTAAAGAAATTAATAGAAATGGGCTACAATAAAAATATGGTTTCCATGCAAGGGCTTGGTTATAAAGAAACAATTAATTATATAGAAGGCAAAATCAGTCTAAGACAAGCAATTGACCTTATAAAAAGAGACACCAGACGATATGCTAAAAGGCAAATGACATGGTTTAACAAAAACAAGGAAATATACTGGCTTGATATAAGATTAGAAGATAAGAATAAAAATGAAACAATAAAAAACTCTTTAAAATATATAGAAGAAATAGGAATAATATAGTATAATTATATTAATTAAAAAAATAGGAGTGGATACTAATGGGTAAAACTATTGCAAACTTGCAAGACTGTTTCTTAAATAATACAAGAAAAGAAAGAATTCAAGTTACTGTATACTTGGCAAATGGGTTTCAAATAAAAGGAATTGTAAAAGGATTTGATAGCTTCACCCTTCTTTTAGAAAGTGAAGGCAAACAGCAACTAATATATAAACATGCAATATCTACAATTGTACCCATTAAATCAGTAAACATATCCGACAATACAGACCCAATTCTTTAATCTTAGCAGAAGTAAAACTGACATTACTTTATCTACAAACTAATCAAGAAATTAACATAATGCAGAATTAAAATCAACAATACTATAAAATGTTTACTTTTTATAGTATTGTTTTTATAAAAAACCTCACATATAATTGAATTAAGCAATAAATTTATTTAAAAAATAAAAGCGACTACCATTTTTGTCTAATCTGGAAAAGGACCCTGGATGTATGGAAACAAGGGATGGGGGAACTAATACAGTTACTGGGAAAAGGAAAACAACTAATGTTTCATTAAAATTAGATTCAGACAGCTATTTAATGAAATTAAGGTTTTATTTAAAAATTTAAAGTTATTGAAAAGGAGATGTATATAATGTTATTACGTTACTCGATAATGCCACTTGATGAGAATCATGTTGATGAAATATGTCTTGACATAAAAAATATGAAGGAAAATGGTGTGGCAGATTGTGCCCTGTTTAGGATGCATCTTGTACCTGAAGGAAATCCACCTATAAATAAGGCTAAGATTTACTGTGATATCTACGATGTTTTTCGTGATAAATTATCCGAAATGGGAATTGAATGTGGTATTTTGGCACAATCAACAATAGGTCACGGGTTTTCACTTAATAATATGTTTAGTTTTCAACAGTATACAAATTTGACAAATGCTGTTAAAACAAACGTCTGTTGCCCTTATGATGAGGGATTTCGTTCGTATATACGGGATACAATGGAAACTCTTGCACTGCATAGACCAAAAACGATAATGGTTGATGATGACTTAAGGCTTATGCAACGTCCTGGAAGAGCTTGTGCATGTCCATTGCATATTGCCGAATTCAACCGTATTTCGGGCAAAAATTTTACCCGTGAGGAGTTATATAAGCATCTTATAGGCGGCGAAAAGGAAAATGAGCGTTTTGTGGAGATATTTGTCCAGACTCAATATGAGAGTCTTATTGGTGCGGCACTTGCAATGCGTGAAGGGGTAGACAAGGTTGATGACAGATTGCCTATGTCATTCTGTGCATGTGGAAACAATGCCGAGGCGGCTGAAGAAATTGCACAAATTTTAGCCGGAAAGGGCAACCCAACTGTTGTTCGTATAAATAACGGCAATTATCATACACCTACTGCCGGTGCAAGAAATTTTACGGAATCTATGATACGTGCTGCCACCCAAATTGCATATTTTAATAATAAAGTTAATTTTGTTTTGGCAGAAACAGATACTTATCCTCGAAATCGATATAGTAAGGGGGCACAGTCACTTCATTCGCACTATGTAGGAACAATTCTTGAGGGAGCAAATGGAGCGAAGCATTTCATTACGAGGCTTGAGACTTATGAACCAGCAAGTGGTAAGGCGTATAGGGAGATTCTTGGTAAAAATTATGGCTTTTACAATAAGCTTGCACAAATCTTACCCAATCTTAATTGGTTAGGCTGCAGGATACCTCTTTCTGAAAAGCGTAAATTTTCTTTTAGTGAAGAAGAACGTATAAATGAAGAAAAATTTATAAGTGCTTGGTCTTTATGCGTGCTTGAGCGGTTTGGATTAC
>CAZRSG010000053.1:5026-11033 GCA_964602705.1 uncultured Oscillospiraceae bacterium | reverse complement strand
CCTACCATATCACAGTTTGCATAATTTAAAATTATAAGGTCATACTTTTTTGAATTAATTCTTTTTATTACTTCGTCAGTTACCTCATATGCACTCATTTCAGGCTTTAAATCATAAGTTGCAACCTTAGGTGAGGGTATTAAGACCCTATCTTCTCCCTTATATGCTTCCTCTAAACCACCATTGAAGAAAAATGTAACGTGTGCATATTTTTCTGTTTCTGCTATTCTTAATTGTTTGTAACCTTTTGCACTTATATACTCACCAAATGTATTAATTAAATCTTGAGGTTTATAAGCTACTGATACATTAGGCATTTCTGCATCATATTGCGTCATACAAACATAATTTACCGGGAAATATCCTTTTTCCCTATCAAAGCCTGTAAAGTTCTCATCTACAAAAACCCTTGTTATTTCCCTTGCCCTATCCGGCCTAAAATTATAAAAGATTATTGAGTCATTTTCCTCAATTGTCGCCACAGGCTTATTATCTTTTGTAATTACAGTTGGTTTAACAAATTCGTCTGTGATGTTATCGGCATATGATTGTTCTATAGTGGTTATAGGACATTCCTTATTATTACCTTTACCCAAGACCATGGCTTCATATGCCTTTTTAATTCTATCCCACCTATTGTCACGATCCATAGCATAGTATCTTCCCATTATTGTTGCTATGGTACCTACACCTATTTCTTTTGTTTCTTTAATTAATTCTTGTATAAAATCTTTACCTGAATGAGGTGATACATCACGTCCATCAAGAAAACAATGTATATATACTTTATCCAAGCCCTGATCTTTAACTAATTTTAATATTGCATATAAATGTGTGTTATGGCTATGTACACCACCATCTGATAACAAACCATATAAGTGTAGCTTTGTTCCATGTTTCTTGCAACTATTTATTGCTTTTATCAGTGATGAGTTACTATAGAATTCTTTGTCTTTTATAGACTTAGTTATTCGGCTTAAATCCTGGTATACTATTCTACCTGCACCAATATTAGTATGTCCTACTTCAGAGTTACCCATTTGCCCATCCGGTAAGCCTACATCCATCCCACTACAATTAATTTCTGTATTAGGGTATTTTTGAATAAAATTATCCATGTTAGGTGTATGGGCAGCTTTTATTGCATTACCTTCTGCCCTGTTGTTTATTCCATACCCATCGAGTATAATTAGTGCTACTAACTTTTCTTTCATATTTTTCTCCTTATTACTTGACCTATTTAAGTTTATTTATCATAATTTATAATTTTACTAAATGGTTCCGCTTTTAAACTTGCACCGCCTACTAAAGCACCATCGATTTCCGGCATTGTCATCAGTTCAAATGCATTGTTATCATTAACACTTCCACCATATTGAATTCTTACGCATGCCGCTGCATCTTCACCATATAATTCTTTAACTGTTTTTCTAATTTCTCCTATCACATCATTAGCTTGTTGTGATGTAGCTGTCTTTCCGGTTCCTATAGCCCAAATTGGTTCATATGCAATGATAACTTTCTTGACTTCTTCATCTGTGAGCCCTTTTAAGGCTATTTTTGTTTGCATCCTAACAAGATCATTTGTAATGCCTTCTTCGCGTTGTTCAAGTGTCTCACCTACACAAATTATAGGTATCAAGTTGTTTTCAAATGCTACTAATACCTTTTTATTTATGATTTCATTTGTTTCTTTAAAATACTGTCTTCTTTCGGAATGACCAAGGATAACATATTTTATACCTAAGTCTGTGAGCATATTAGCTGCTATTTCTCCGGTATATGCACCTTTTTCTTCAAAATGCATGTTTTGTGCCCCCACAGCTATTTGTGTTCCTTCCACAGCCTTTTGAACCAGTGAAAGAGATATAAATGGTGGGCAAACTACAACTTCTACTTCTGATGCTAATTTGCTTTCTTTTAATTCTTCAATTAATTCAAGTGCTTCCCTTGGAGTTGTATTCATTTTCCAGTTTCCTGCTATAATCTTTTTTCTACAATTCTTATCTTCTAATGCTGCTATACCGGGCAAGTTTTTGCCTTCCAAGAATTCCAAAGAGGCACCACCGCCTGTAGATATATGAGTCATCTTATCGGCATAGCCTAATTGTTCTACTGCTGCCGCAGAATCACCGCCACCTATAATAGTAGTTGCGTTTGCATTTGCAACTAATTCTGCTACTTCTTTTGTGCCTTCCGCAAACTTTGGAAATTCAAATACACCCATAGGTCCATTCCATATTATGGTCTTAGCCTTTTTTATCGGTTTAGCAAACTTCTCTACTGTAATATGCCCTATATCCATGCCCATCCATCCATCCGGCATGGCATCTGATGGTACGTACATAGATTCGGCATCTGCCTTAAATTCATTAGCTATTATACTACCTACAGGTAAAAGTAATTCTACTTCTCGTTCTTCGGCTTTTTTCATAAGTTCTTTTGCAAGTTCAATTTTATCGTCTTCACAGATTGAATCGCCTATTTTGTATCCCTTAGCTTTTAAAAAGGTATATGCCATACCTCCACCTATTATTAAAGCATCAACTTTTTCTAAGAGATTTTCTATTACACCAATTTTATCGGAAACTTTTGCACCACCCAGGATTGCTACGAATGGTCTTTCTGGATTTGATAAAACTTTACCCATGATATCAATTTCTTTTTGAATTAAATATCCTGCTGCTGCCGGTAAATAATTTGCTACTCCGGCAGTAGATGCATGTGCCCTATGTGCAGTTCCAAAGGCATCATTTATAAAGATATCTGCTAAACTTGATAGTTTCTTGGCAAAGTCAGGATTGTTTTCTTCTTCCTCTTTATGAAACCTTACATTTTCAAGTAAAACAATATCTCCCTCTTGCATGGCTGATACTGCTGATTTTGCACTTTCTCCTATGACATCCTTTGCCATAAATACTTTTTTGTTTAATAATTGTGATAACCTATCTGCTACCGGTTCAAGGCTATATTTATTATTAAATTCTCCTTTAGGCCTACCAAGATGGGAGCATAATATAACTTTAGCTTTTTGTTCTATTAGATATCTTATTGTTGGTAAGGCTCCTATAATTCTATTTTCATCAGTTATATTTTTTTTATCATCTAAAGGTACATTAAAATCACATCTTACAAGAACCCTTTTACCGGTAACATTAACATCTTCAACTGTCTTTTTATTAATCATCTTTTCACCTCTTAATATAAATATAATATATGGAACAAAGTCCAGTCCTATAATGTAATTTAAAACATATTATAAAACCGGACCTTTTTTTATTAATCTAAATGTTTCTTATTTTAAAGAACTTATATTTTACAGTCCTTTTTCTGCCATATAATTTATTAGATCTACTACCCTGTTAGAGTATCCCCATTCGTTATCATACCATGCAACTACTTTTAACATAGTATCTTCCATTACCATAGTTGATAAACCATCAACTATAGATGAACGTGGGTCTCCTTTATAATCTATTGATACTAATGGTTCATCTGAATAACCTAATATACCTTGCATTGATCCTTTGGCTGCTTCTTCAAATGCTGCATTTACTTCTTCTTTTGTAACCTTTTTCTTGGTTTCTATAACCATATCAACAATTGATACTGTCGGGGTTGGTACCCTCAATGCATATCCATTAAATTTACCGGCTAATTGAGGTAATACTAATGATACAGCTTTTGCTGCCCCGGTAGTTGTAGGAATCATTGAAAGGGCTGCTGCTCTTGCTCTTCGTAAATCACTATGGGGTGCATCAAGTATTTTTTGATCATTTGTATATGCATGAATTGTAGTCATTAGACCTTTTTCTATTCCAAACTTATCATCAAGCACTTTTGCAAATGGTGCTAAACAGTTTGTAGTACAAGATGCGTTAGAGATAATATTGTGATTTTTTGCATCGTATTGATCTTCATTTACACCCATTACAATTGTAATATCTTCTCCGCTTGCTGGTGCAGAAATTATAACTTTTTTTGCTCCTGCTTTTATATGTTTTTCTGCCCCTTCTTTTTTAGTGAAGAAACCTGTAGATTCAATAACTATATCTACACCAAGTTCTTTCCAGGGTAATTGTTCAGGATCTCTTTCTGCAAGAATTTTAATTTCTTTACCGTTTACAACCATACTGTTCTCTTTAATTTCAACAGTTCCATCAAACTTTCCAAAACATGAGTCATACTTTAATAAATGTGCCAAAGTTTTTGAATCAGTTAAATCATTAATTGCTACAACATCAATCTTTTCATTATACTTGTCCATTATTACTTTAAAAGCATTTCGTCCTATTCTTCCAAAACCATTAATACCTACTTTTACTGCCATAATATATCGTCCTCCTAATATCTTAATTTGATTATTGTTATTAGCTGCTAATGCAACTCCTTGTTCTTTAGCAAGTTTTTCCTGCCGTATGTTTTACATTTTACATTATTATTTCTAAACTTTCAAGTATTTTAAAAAAAATAATTAATTTTTTAACAATATACCATCTATTTTGTAACATTTATTAAAGATTATTCATTTAATAAAAATACTCCTATCACCCCTGGACCGGCATGGGCACCTATAACACTTCCTACCTCTGATATAACAATTTTGTTAATATTAAATTCTTTTTTGAAGATTTCTTTTAATTGTTCTGCTTTTTCTGGCATTGCTCCATGGGCAATAGCTATAGTTTGCTTAGATAAATTATAATCTTTTTCTTTTATATATTTTACCATCTTATTTATAGCTCTTTTGCTTCCCCGAATTTTATCTAAAGGAATTACTAAGCCGTCTTTAACACCAAGGATAGGTTTAATGTTTAATATATTACCAACTATTGCAGTTGCCATATTAATCCTGCCACCCTTTTGTAAATATTCAAGTGTATCTACAATAAAGTATGTTTCTAATTTACTTAACATATAATTTATTTGTCTTATTATATCTTCTTTAGCCCTGCCTTCTTGTGCCATTTCTGCAGCTTTTACAACTGCCATGCCATAGCCATAAGAAAAAGTCATAGAGTCTATAATTTCAATATTATCTTTATCTATGGTGTTTTTAGCCATAATTGCAGATTGGTATGTTCCACTTGCCTTTGACGATAGTGTTATGCATATTATAGTTTCATATTGCTCCAATTCAGCCCTAAATATTTGCTCAAATTCAATAGGTGTTACTTGTGAAGTTGTTGGCATAATATTTGATCCGGATAATTTTTCAAAGAACTGTTCAGAGCTTAAGTCTTGACCGTCTTTATATGCTTCATCACCAAAATAAACTGTTAAGGGTATAATAGTTATATTTAATCTTTCTATTTCTTCTTTTGGAATATCTGATGTACTATCAGTAATTATTTTAATTTTACTCATGCTAAATCCTTTCTACCAATCATATTTTGTTAAGTTCCCAGCTCTTTCAAGCCCTTGAAAACTTTCCTGTCGTAATGCTTCATAAATAACAATTGCAACAGAATTAGATAAATTTAAGGATCTTATCTTATTGCACATGGGTATTCTTATACATCGCTCCTTATTATCTTTTAAAAGTTCTTCATTTAAGCCTGCTGTTTCTTTACCAAATATGAAAAAAACTTTGTCTTTGTCTTTATCTTTATAATTAATATCAGTATATGAATTTATTGCCTTTGTAGATGCATAAAAGAAGTTTCCATTTCTATTTTTTTTATAAAAATGTTCTATATTATCATAAAGTTCTATATTAAGTAAATTCCAATAGTCTAAACCTGCCCTCTTTAGATGTTTCTCATCTAATGAAAAACCTAATGGTTTTATAAGGTGCAAAGTTGTTCCTGTAGCAACACATGTCCTGGATATATTTCCTGTATTTTGCGGGATTTCCGGTTCTACAAGCACCACATTTATGTCCATAAAATCATCCTTCTTCTTATACGAATTTTTCTACAAACTTTTCTATTTTTGTTAGGGCTGCATTAATATTTTCAATTGAGTATGCATATGAACATCTTATGAAACCTTCACCGCTTTCTCC
>CAZRSG010000053.1:0-5016 GCA_964602705.1 uncultured Oscillospiraceae bacterium | reverse complement strand
TCATATAGGTTATAATCTGCGTTCTCGATGGTATTAGTTGTTTTTTCATCATAAGGTGGTGCTAGTATTTTTATTTTCCCATCATATTTTTCTGCCAATAATTTTAGTAATCTTTCACAAAATTCTTCCGATGTCAGTCCTGTTCTCTTGATGCTTGGAAATGCATAAAATGCACCTAAGGGTTCAAAACATTCTAATCCTAATTTCCTAAAACCATCAACTATTATTCGCCGCCTATAATTATATTCTTTAATCATATATTTTACATCTTCATCGCCGGATTTTAAAGCCTCTATGCCTGCATATTGACTGGTTGTCGGGGATGACATTATAGCATACTGATGAATTTTGGTTATAGCTGATATTATATCTTTATGCCCGGTAGCATAACCTAAACGCCATCCTGTCATAGCATATGCTTTAGAAAATCCGTTTATTACAACGGTTCTATCTTTCATTCCAGAAATATTGGCAATGGATATATGTTTTTGACCATATGTTAATTCCGCATATAGTTCATCTGATAAAACCATTATATTCGTTTCTTTTATTACTTCAGCTATTTCTTTTAAATGTTTTTCTTCCATTATTGCACCTGTAGGGTTGTTAGGAAATGGTAATATTAAAAGTTTTGTTTTGGGACTTATACTTTCCTTTAATTGTTGGGCTGTTAGCCTAAAGTTATCCTTAGCTTGTGTTTCTATAACAACTGGTGTCCCTCCTGCTAAAATAGTACACGGTTTATAACATACAAAGCTTGGTTCAGGTATAATTACTTCGTCTCCATTCGATATTAATGCCCTAATTGTTAGGTCTATAGCTTCACTTCCACCTACTGTTACCAATATTTCTTCTTGAGGATTATATGTAAGGTTAAATCTTCTTTCCATATATTTTGCTATTTCATTCCTTAACTCCGTTAAACCCCTATTAGCTGTATAATGTGTGTGTCCTTTTTCTAAAGAATATATACCCTCTTCCCTAATATGCCATGGTGTAACAAAATCAGGTTCTCCAACTCCTAATGATATTGCATCGTCCATTTCAGATACAATATCAAAAAATTTTCTGATACCGGAAGGTGGTATGCTTTTTACTTTTGATGATAAGATATTGCCGATATCAATACTCATAATGTAATCACCAGCCTATCATCTTTTTCAGGATCATCGAATATTATGCCTTCTTCTTTATATTTTTTTAATACAAAATGTGTTGAGGTCGATATTACTGATTCCATAGGTGCTAATTTTTCGGCTACAAATAAGGCAACATCTTTCATTGTTTTTCCTTCTATAGTAACAGCAATATCAAAACTACCCGACATTAAAGATACAGATTTTACTTGGGGATATTTATAGATTCTTTCTGCAATCTTATCAAATCCTTCTCCCCTTTGTGGGGTTACTTTTAATTCTATAAATGCAGAAACTAATTCTTTATCAGTTCTTTCCCAATTTATCAGAGTATTATATCCTAATATAATCTTTTCTTCTTCTAATTCTTTTATTATAAGTTTAATCCGATCAACATCACTACCCAACATTATTGCTATCTGCTCTACGGTAGTTTTATTATTACATTCTAAAATTTCAAGTATCTGCTCCTTCATAAATTTTTTGCTCCCTTTCTGATAATAATCTATTCTTTCCAGTAAACCATGCCTAATTTTCATCCTCGTCATCATAGACATCTTCATCTGTAGCTGCTACTTGAATTTCTACCTCTTCTTCCGGCATATCTGCCAATCCGTTTATTTGTCTCTCAAATTCTTTTATAACTTTTATGGCATCAAGTTTTAAATTGTGTAAGGTATTCTTAACTTCTTGTACCTTATCTTCTTCGTCTTTAATGTCATCTTTAATTTGTACTTTTCTTAAATTAGCAGATTCTACAGCATTAGCTATTATATCTTCGGCTTGTTGTTCAGCTTTTATTATCGCATTTGCTATATGAGCCCGCCCTTCCTCTACATCATGCACTTTTTGCTCCAATTGGTCTAATTTTTCTTTTAGTCCCTTATTTTCTTCGGTTAGTTCTGTGATTTTATCACTATTCTTTTTTTCCTGTTTTGCATAATCCTTGGTAAGAGACTCTAAAAAATTATAAACATCACTTTTTTTATAACCAAATAAACTCGTTGAAAACTTTTTTTTATCTTTCACAACTATCCCTCCGTTTTTATTATATTATCCTTAATATATAATACCATATTTATTTACTTTACGATAGTATATTTTTTTGATGAGTTTTTTGCTAATTTGCATAGTATTAATATTGTCCATGTTAGTTTTTTTAAGAATAAAAGACTATTAGTATAGTTTTCCCAAAATCTATACTAATAGTCCCATAACAATAACCAGGTCTATTTTATTATAATATTTAAATATGCTATTATTATATCTTATATTGATTTTTCTATCATTGTAGCAAAATCTTGTTTTGACCTTACACCAATTATCTTATCTACTATTTGCCCATTTTTGAATAATAATATAGTTGGGATACTCATTACATTATATTTAACTGCCAATTCATTTTGTTCGTCGACATTAACCTTTCCAACCTTAGCCCTTCCTTGAAAGTCATTTGCTAACTCTTCAATAATTGGGGTTATCATTCTGCAAGGATTACACCAGCTTGCCCAAAAGTCAACTAATACAGGAATATCTGAATTTGCCACCTCTTCTTGAAAATTTGAATTTGTAATTGTTAATACATTCTCATTTGACATAATAATTCTCCTTTATTTTAAATTTTTATTAGCCCTTCTCAAACTTGCTATTTAATAAATTTTAACATAATATCAACTATTTCGTTAAGTGCCTCTTCTTTTTTGTTAGTATCAATTACATCTTTAATGCACTCTCTTGAATAATTTTCTATTATAATACCACCCACTTTGTTAACAGCAGCCCTTATAGCTGCTACTTGAATAAGAACATCAGTACAAGATTTATTATCCATTAACATTTTTTTAATGCCTCTAACCTGACCTTCTATCCTATTTAATCTTTTTATAAGATTTTCTTGTGTATAGTTTCCATTCACTTTATCATCCCTTTATACCCCCTACCGGTATGTTTTGTTTTATTATATGCTCTTGTGCAATATTTGTCAATAGTTTTTGCTTATTCTTCATTAAATAATACCGTGCTTAAGTATCTTTCGCCCGTGTCTGGGGCAATTGCAACAATTTTTTTACCTTCTCCTAATTCCTTAGCAACTTTTATAGCAGCACTAATAACAGCACCACTGGAAATACCCACTAAAATTCCTTCTTCCCTTGCCATTCGTTTGGCTATAGTAATTCCATCTTCATCAGAGACTTTTATAGTTTCATCAATAATATTTAAATTAAGTATTTCCGGTATAAAGCCTGCCCCTATTCCTTGAATTTTATGTGGTCCGGGTAAACCGCCTGAAATTACCGGTGATAATTCCGGCTCAACAGCAATTATTTTAATATTTGCATCCTTTTCCTTTAGTACTTCACCAACACCTGTAAGAGTTCCGCCTGTACCCACTCCTGAAATAAAGGCATCAATTTTGCCCTTCGTTTGTAATAATATTTCTTGTGCTGTTGTATTTCTATGTGCATCAACATTAGCTTTGTTATTAAATTGTTGTGGCATAAAAGCATTTTTGTTTTGAGATAATATTTCATGTGCCTTGCCTATTGCACCCATCATTCCTTGTGAACCGGGGGTAAGTATAAGTTCTGCCCCATAGGCTTTTAATAAACTTCGTCTTTCCATGCTCATTGTATCAGGCATAACTAATATTACTTTATAGCCTTTTGCTGCCCCTATCATTGCCAAGCCAACACCTGTATTGCCGCTTGTGGGTTCAACTATAATATCACCGGGTTTAAGGGTTCCCTTATTTTCCGCTTCTATAATCATATTGTATGCTATCCTATCTTTAATGCTACCACCCGGGTTATATGATTCAAGCTTAACTAATATATCAGCACTTTTTCCTTTTATTAGTTTATTAAGTTTAACTATAGGGGTATGACCTATTAAGTTATATATATTATCTTCAATTCTCATTTATACAGCCTCCTTGTTAATCCCTATAATCCATATTGGTTTTATATGAATTATATTTTGCTTTATTATATATTCTTGCAAATTATGTGTCAATGGCCTTTAGAATTTTACCCTTGTCACTGGCAATATATTTAAGACCATTTTTTTTAATAATAGCTTTGCCTTGTGTTATATCAAGAATTCTTTTTATAAATTCATCAGTCTGTCCTATATATGAGTATATAGTCATCTTGACATTTTCCTTGTAAATTATTTCTTTTATGTAGTTATTAGAGTTGATTATAGTATTTTCTACCCTTCCCAATAAATCATAATCAATTTCCATATTTATTATGTTACAAAGTTTCATTTTTATAACCTTTGCTTTGTTTATACCTTCTTTTGCACTTCTTGCATATGTTCTGATAAGTCCCCCTGCCCCCAATTGAATTCCACCATAATAACGTGTAACTACTATTACTATATCTTGTAATTCTTCTTTTTTTATTATTTCCAAAGACGGTAATCCTGCAGTTCCGGATGGTTCTCCATCATCACTAAACCTCTGGGTGTTCCTTCCTATTTTATATGCATATACATTATGAGTTGCGTTCCAATATTTAGACTTTAGGTCGTTTATAAACTTTATTGCATCTTTTTCATTAGATACCGGTTTAGCATTAGATATAAATCTTGATTTCTTTTCAATTAACTCAGAGGTCCCATGCTTATAAATCGTCTTATATTGTAAATCTTTACTCATATTTTAAAGTCACCTTTCCCATCTTAGTATTTTTATAGCCTGTGTCTTGTCTTTATGTTTTTCGTTTAATATGTAATTTAGAGCCATTTATAAAAGTAATGCTTGACAAAGCTATTGGTTTTTCTTATAATAATTATTGCGTTTAGAATTTTAAATTTATTTTATGGCCTGGTAGTTCAGCTGGTTAGAATGCTAGCCTGTCACGCTAGAGGTCGAGGG
>CAZRSG010000052.1:0-11236 GCA_964602705.1 uncultured Oscillospiraceae bacterium | reverse complement strand
TGGTGCAGCCCATATAGGTGTATTAAAGGCATTAGAACAGGAGGGTATTCCGGTAGGACTTATAGCCGGTACGAGTTCAGGTAGTATTGTAGCAGCCTTATATGCAGCCGGTTATTCTGCTAAGGAGTTAGAAAATATCTTTTTGAATTTCGAAAGTGGAATTGCAGATTTTGATTGGTCAAAATCCATTCCTTTTTTTGTTGATTTGATATTAATAAAAAAGGGATTTACCTTTTTAGGGGTATTTATGTTTATAATTAGTTGCTTGCTTAAAAGAAATAGAAAAGTTGACGGTTTTTTACGTGGCGACATAATAGAAAATGCAATTTATAAATATTGTAAGGAAAAAGATGCCCTTAGCATAAAGCAGTCGAAAATTCCATTGGCAATACCTGCGGTAGATATAAATACTGCCCAAACAATTTTATTTGTGTCAAATAGAACTTTATTAAAAGATACAAAAGACCTTATATTTTTAGATGATGTAGTTACATCGGAAGCTGTAAGAGCCAGTTGTGCCTTCCCAGTAGTTTTTAAGCCAAAGATGTTTCGTGGTCGCCGTTTGGTGGACGGAGGTATAACTGACAATATACCGGTTGATGTTTTAAAAAAGATGGGAGCCGATAAGATATTAGCTGTTAACTTAGGATATTCAGGTCAAACTAATGAAGATGTAGATAATATTTTTGAAATTGCATCCCAATCTATTAATATTATGGCATATCAAATATCTAAATACAAACTTGCTGATGTTGATTATGAATTTAAACCACAAATATATGATGTAAAATTATTAGAAACTGAAAGGATAAGAGACTGTATAGATAGAGGTTACATAGGGACAAAAAAGGCACTGCCGGAAATAAAAAAGGCATTAGGTTTAGACGGTTTTTATGCCTATGCAAAATAAAATAAATAAAATAAATAAAATAAATTTGAGAAAAGTTTAATAAGTGATATAATTACTAAAGGTAAAGATAATCCTTGAAGGGGGTTAATAAATGGGTAGATTATTTGGTACAGATGGGGTGCGGGGAGTTGCTAACATTGAACTGACACCTAAATTAGCATTTGAAATTGGTCAAGCGGGTGCATATGTGTTAACAAAGCAAAAGAATAAAAAGGTTAAAATATTAGTAGGTAAGGACACACGAATATCCGGTGATATGATAGAAGCTGCCTTAGTATCCGGAATATGTTCCGTAGGGGCACAAGCAATATTATTAGGTGTACTACCTACACCGGCAGTAGCATATTTAACCAGGCACTATGGTGCAGATGCCGGTATAGTTATATCAGCATCACATAATCCGGTAGAACATAATGGAATAAAATATTTTAATGGTGAGGGCTATAAACTAACCGATATTACTGAAGAAAGCATAGAATCAATAATTCTTGATAAAAAAGAAGACATACCACTAACTACCGGTGAAGATGTGGGTTATAAGATAGATAAAAATGATGGGATAAATGACTATATCAAACATGTAAAAAGCACTATTAATCATGATTTAACAGGAATAAAAATAGTAGTTGACTGTGCCAATGGGGCATCCTATAGTTGTGGCCCGAAAATATTAAAGGATTTAGGGGCAGAAACAATAGCCATTAATAACAAGCCTAATGGAATTAATATTAATAAGAAGTGTGGATCAACGCATATGGAAGGGCTACAAAAAAAGGTAGTAGACTTAGGGGCAGATTTAGGGGTTGCATTTGATGGTGATGCTGATAGAGTCTTAGCTGTAGATGAAAAAGGGAATGTGTTAAACGGTGATCAAATTATGGCAATATGTGCTATTGACCTTAAAAACCATGGGAAGTTAAAAGATAATACTCTGGTAGTTACTGTTATGAGTAATTTGGGCTTATCTATTATGGCAAAAAAGGAAGAAATTAAAATAATACGAGCAAAAGTAGGAGACCGTTATGTAATAGAAAAGATGAAAGATCAAGCTTATGTACTTGGTGGAGAGCAATCAGGGCATATAATATTTCATAAATATAGTACAACAGGGGATGGGATTATTACAGCCCTACAGTTACTATCTATAATAAAAAGAAGTGGTAAAAGCTTATCAGAACTTTCAAAAGTAATGGATATTTTACCCCAAGTTTTAGTAAATGCTAAGATTAATAATAAGAAAAAAGAGGCATATAAGTCGGATAAAGAAATATGTAAAGAAATAAAAGAACTTGAGGAAACATTTGATGGCAATGGTAGGGTGCTTATACGACCTTCCGGAACGGAACCCTTAATTCGGATAATGATAGAAGGAAAAGATGAAAAATATATAGAAGCTAAGGCAAAGAAATTGGCAAAATTAATTGAAAAGAAATTAAATTAGATTAAAAACAAATACCTTAACAACAAATACCTTAACTGTAATTAGTTATAAAAAAAAGAGTATTGATTATTCATCAATACTCATAAATTCATACATATCAAACCGTGCTTGTTCGATAAAACTAAGTTCATCAACCATTTTTAAATTAATACCTAACTTATTTGCAAGATCTTCAAATAATGCAAAAGTTTCTTGCCTACTCACTAAAAGGGTATGTGGGAATTGCTTTAACTTTTCAGTCATAGCCAAAAACTCTTCAATAAACTTATGCCCTTCTTCTTTTATATTATGTATCATATTGAGGCAAAGCATAGAACCGTTCCTTCCATTTACACACATACATACTTTAGGAAAGAATGGACGTTCCTCATGTTCATCTTTAATAGGTGTTGGAGTATAAAAAGTATCAATTTCCCATATACCTATACGGTTTGACTTTTGGTTTTTAATTCTTTTTATTCGCAATTCATCTGTTATTGCTATTGTAACAAATGATTTACTATATGGTCTTGGGACAATGAATTTATCTTCCCATAACAATGATTGATTACTTGCTTTTGCAGTTGGAGTCCTAACCAAAAAACTATTAGCCTTACGAGAATTAAATATAAATTTATTTTTTTTGCAACGTAGGGCAACATCAATAACCTGTTCAAGTGCAATAGTAAAAAATCTACATTGAGAAGCATTTAAATACCACGGAAAAAGCCCGGGTGTATAATCTCTAAAAAGTGGCCAGGCTGTTTTACCACGAAATTTTAAATTAAGATCCTTAATAATCTTTAAATCTTGGCTGGTTAAATCAACTCTTGAACCAAATGAAAGCATCATACCTTGTTGTAGAAATATAATATCAGGATTATCGAATTCAATTTCGTCAGAATGCAATTTGGATAAGAAGTCAAGACCTTCTGTTTCATGATATAACATAATACCATAGAACTCTTGTAGATTACCCATAATAGAACAATAATATATTTGGTCATTTTCAGGATTTTGTATCCCGAAAACATCATTATCATGCATCCAATCCCAACAATTAAGTTTCTTAAATTTAAGTCCCATTTCATATAATTTATGCCATTCATCTATAGTAGGTTTCTTAGCAGTATCCATAGCTATAAACACTCCTATCTATAAGTTAATATTTTAAATATTATATACTATGTATTCTATATTTCTTAATCTATCATATAATATAGAATATTGGTGTGTCAATAGTTTTGTTAAAATTAGATTTAAAAAGCCTTTGACAGTCTAAAATATGTATGATATAATTTTTTATGAAAACAAATACTATTCTATCAATGTTTATTATACCACATACATAATCTCGATATATGGAAAATTGTTTAAACTTGTATTCTATAGGTATGAAATTCCCTTTTGTTGGTTATAAATATAATAATGTATTTAAAGAGGACGGTGTCGTATGAACAAAAAAGAAGAATTTAAAAAGAAAAAGTTAGAGGACTTGCGATATATTGCTAAGATAATGGGAATAAAGGGGATATCAAAGTATAGGAAAGATGACCTAATAGAAGTTATTATAGCACAAATTGAAAAAGAACAAAAGACAGAAGAAGAGCCACTTATACAAATAGATAAGGAACCCAAATTAGAAAAGCCTAACAAGAGTAATAACCAACAAAAACAAAAACAAAAGCCACAAGTGAAAAGGGAATATAAGAAAAAACCAAGAAAAGAAGATAAGGTAAAAAAGGATATTGATACAAATAAACAAAAAGAGAAAACAGAAAAAGTAGAAAAAGAAAATAAAAAAGAAGAAAATAAAGAAGAAGAAAATAAAAAAGAAGAAAAGACTCTAAATCAAGAAGAAAAAACCAATCAACAAAATGATCAAGTTAGACGTAATGGTAGATATCCCGTAGCATTTGAAAAGATTGAAAGTGACGACCCTGTAGGTGGAATATTGGAAGTTTTACCTGATGGTTATGGTTTTCTAAGAAGCAATAATTATTTATCAGGTCCAAAAGATATATATGTTTCACCCTCCCAAATTCGAAGGTTCAACCTAAAAACAGGTGATGAAGTTATCGGAAAAGGCAGGATTGCTAAAGAAGGAGAGAAATTTCAAGCCCTACTATATGTAGAAAGTATTAATGGTGATTTACCTGATTTGGCCAGTAAGAGAAAACCCTTTGAATATCTAACACCCATCTATCCCAAAATACAAGTTAAACTTGAAACAGGACAAAGAGAATTTGCTATGAGGCTTATGGACTTGATTGCTCCAATAGGTAAAGGACAAAGGGGAATGATTGTAGCACCACCAAAAGCAGGCAAAACAACTCTTCTAAAAAATATTGCAAATAGCGTTTCTAAAAACTATCCTGATATAAAATTAATTGTATTATTAATAGATGAACGACCTGAAGAAGTTACGGATATGCAACGTTCAATTGACGGAGAAGTAGTATATTCTACTTTTGATGAAATGCCTGAACATCATATAAAAGTTGCAGAAATGGTCTTGGAAAGAGCACAAAGATTAGTAGAACAAAAAAAAGATGTAGTTGTATTATTAGATAGTATTACCCGTTTAGCTCGAGCATATAATTTAACTATTCCTCCAACAGGACGTACCTTATCCGGTGGTTTAGATCCAGGTGCTCTACATAAGCCTAAAAGATTTTTTGGTGCTGCAAGGAACATTGAATTTGGCGGCAGCCTTACAATATTGGCTACAGCCCTAATTGAAACAGGAAGCAGAATGGATGATATGATTTTTGAAGAATTTAAGGGTACCGGTAATATGGAAGTTCATTTGGATAGACGTTTATCTGAAAAAAGAATATTCCCGGCAATAGATATTAATAAATCAGGAACAAGAAAAGAAGAACTAATATTACCACAAAAAGAATTAGAAACTATTTGGGCTATAAGAAAAGCTATGAGCAATCAAGGAACTGCAGAAGTAACAGAGACACTAATAAATCGTCTAATGGTTACAAAATCAAATAATGAATTTATAAATAATATTGCCAATGCCTTTGATAGATAATTTTATAAGCAAGGTTCTATTAAGAAGCTTTAAATAGAAACGATTATTTTTATATTATGTTTATCAGAGTAAAAGTCAAATAACAAAAAACTTTATATTACTATTTAATGTAATCAAATGATGAATATACTTATCTTAAATATTTAAATTCATAAAAAAAATAATTTGCAAAATACAAATTATTATGCTACAATTTTGTTTATGCAATAAAGCATATAACTTAAAAACAAAAAAATTGTTTTATAAAAAGCATACCATAGGTAAGATATTGAAATATGAGGAGAGGTGAAATTTCAATGAAAGCAGGAATTCATCCTAAATATGTTGAGGCAGTTGTTAAATGTGCATGTGGTGAAACATTTACAACCGGTTCTACAAAAGAGGAATTACGTGTAGAAATATGTTCTAAGTGCCATCCATTCTTTACAGGCAAGCAAAAATTTATAGATACGGGTGGGCGAGTAGAGAAGTTTAGGAAAAAGTTTGGAATTAAAGAAGATGAATAAAAATAATAATAAAAAATAAGGTCAGCTTATTAAAACTCTGACCTTATTTTTTTACTATTGTAATAAGTTCTTATATACTTTATAATTAAATTATAAATGAAAGGGGATGCCTTATGGATAAAGAGAAAAAGGTTCATTGCACAAGTATAGGTGGGCAGGCAGTTATTGAAGGTGTCATGATGAGGGGACCCAAGCAAATTGCAATAGCTGTCAGAACACCGGATGATACAATAGCGATAGATAAAAAAGAAGTCAAAACCTTAGGGATGAAATATAAATTTTTAAAATTACCCCTACTAAGAGGTGTAATTGCTTTTTTTGAATCAATGATTGTAGGTGTTAAATCACTTATGTTTTCAGCTGAATTTTATGATATAGAGTTGGAAGAAGATGAAAAAGAATCGAAATTTGAGAAGTTTTTAGAAAGGCTATTTGGCGAAAAACTTCAGGAGGCTTTAATTTACTTTTCTGTATTAGTTGCACTTGTATTTGGTATTGGTTTATTTATGTTATTTCCTACAGTTGTAGTTGGATTTATTAAAAACTTAGTTAAAAATCCTATTATTGCAAATATATCTGAAGGTTTATTACGTATATCTATATTCTTAATATATATAATATTAGTATCACGTCTTAAAGACATACAGCGTGTATTTGAATATCATGGAGCGGAACATAAATCCATTCATTGTTACGAACACGATGAACCCTTAACTGTGGAAAATGTGAAAAAATATAGTAGACTACACCCACGGTGCGGAACAAGCTTTTTATTTATTGTAATGATTGTTAGTATAATAGTATTTTCATTTATTACTTGGAGAAATGTATGGATGAGACTATCAATAAGATTATTGCTTCTACCATTAGTTGCCGGGATTTCATATGAAATAATTAAATTTGCAGGCCGTAGCAATCACCCCTTAATTCAGCTTATAAGTAAACCCGGTCTATTACTGCAAAAACTTACAACCAGGGAACCGGATGATAGTCAATTAGAGGTAGCTATTAAGGCTTTACAGGGGGTAATACCGGAAGACAGGGAGCAAGATAAGTGGTAGATGACCGCATTAGTATAAAAGATGCCTTAGGAAGGGCAGTAAAATATTTAAAAGCTAATGATATTAAAGAAAGTACCTTCTTAGATGCTCAATTAATACTATCGCATATTATGAAAGTAGATAAGGTCTATCTTATTATAAATAACGAAGAAAAGATTAATACTGACATAATAAAAGAATATAATAGCTTATTGGACCTAAGGGCTAAAGGCTTACCTATTCAATATATTATTGGTAAGCAAGAATTCATGTCATTGCCTTTTAATGTAAATAGGCATGTATTAATACCAAGGTCAGATACAGAAATTTTAACTGAGCATGTAATAGATAAATGCGGCTTAATAAATCAAGAAAGAATTAATATACTTGATATAGGAACCGGCTCAGCTTGTATAGCCGTAAGTTTAGCACACTATATAGAAAACTCCTATATTTATGCCTTAGATATCTGTCCAAAGGCCTTAAAAATAGCAAAGGATAATGCTATATTAAATAAGGTTGATAACAAGATATCTTTTCTACAAGGGGATATACTAAATAGGGAGCAGACATTAAGATATGCAAATAAACTTAAAGATATAGACCTAATAGTTTCCAATCCACCTTATATTAAAAAGGGTGAAATAAACCTATTACAAAAGGAAGTTAAAGATTATCAACCATATATAGCTTTATCCGGGGGTAAGGATGGACTTATATTTTATCAAGAAATTATAAGCTTAATATCCACCTATTGTAAATCAGGAACCATACTTGCTTTAGAAATCGGCTATGGTCAAGATAAGGACATTGTAAAGATAATTCAAGATAGGCAAGACCTTATCGATATAAAAATTATAAAAGATTTGGCAGGAATAAATAGAGTTATAAGTGCAAGTAAAAAATAAGAGTATTAAAATTAAAATAAGAAAAATATTTTATAAGGAGTTGGGAAACTTTATCAAACCGGACTTATATATATTTTTTATAATTAATACGATTATAGGTCCTAAAAACATTCCGATTACCCCAAAAGTTTTCAAACCAATATACATTGCCATTAAAGTTATCAAAGGGTATATGCCAAGTTGACGCCCTACAATCTTAGGCTCTAATAATTGCCTAACTAACATTGCTATTCCGTAAAGGACAATAAGGGATAGCCCCATTGAAAGATTACCTGCTATTAGTGAAAATATAGCCCAGGGTATTAATATAGTGCCTGTTCCTAAAATAGGCAAGGCATCAATAAGACTGATTATTAACCCTAACAAGATAGCATATTCCACCCCTATAATTAAAAAGCCTATAGATAATTCCACAAAAGTTATGGACATTAAAATAAGTTGAGCCTTAAGTAAACCTAATAATGCTAATGATAAATCATTTTTAAGGGTTATTAATTTATCAGAAATGCTATTTGGTAAAATTTTTGTCAAGAAATCGCTAATTTTTCTCTTATCACTACTTATGAAATAAGCTGATAAAAAGAGAACAATAATAAATATAATTATAGAAGGCATAGATTTTGCAAAATTATAAGCAAATTTTGTAGTAGCTTCAGTTACCGGTTTAATTAAGGACATAATATTTTGTGTTATATTATTAATAACATTATCAATAAATTGGGACATACCTACCGGGAGTTCTATGTATATATTTAATCCTTTATCAAATAATTCATTACCCTTTTGAGATAATAAATTAAATAGCTTAGGTAATTGCTCGGTTAATTCCTTAATTTCATATATTATTCTATAAACAATCAGAGTGATAACACTTCCCAATAATGATATAGTAGCAAGTATTGTTACAGCACTTGCAATCTTACGGGGTAACTTTACCTTTACCTCCAGAAAAGATATTACAGGTTCTGTAATATATGCTATAGCATATGCAATAATAAAAGGAAGAAACCATTTTAAAACAGTGGTTAGTAAAAAATATCCTATTATTAGTCCAAGTATAATTGCTATAAGATATAAAAGATAATTTATATATTTTTTCATACCTATACCTCACTTTTTAGAAAATAATCCATTAATGTATGACCTATATCAAAATAAAGACCTGTTTCTTTAGCACATATTTCATCATAAACTTGTTTATTTAAATTTAATTTCTTATTACTTTGGTAAATAAGAAAAGGGACAGGGTCTGATGTATGGGTACGAAGACTTAAAGGTGTAGGATGGTCAGGTAAAACCATAATTTTATAATCTTCATTCATCTTATCAAGTTCCTCTCTTATTATTTTAACCACTTGTTCATCAATAAATTCAATAGACTTTACCTTATTTAAGACTTCATTTCTATGCCCGCATTCATCAGGGGCTTCAACATGGATGTATACAAAATCTTTGCCCGATTTTAATTGTGTTAAGGCAGCATTAGCCTTTCCTATAAAATTAGTATTAATTGTACCGGTAGCACCATCAATATCTACAGAATTAAGGCCTGCACATATGCCGATACCTTTAATCAAATCGACAGCAGATATAACAGAACCGGTTAGGCCATACTTATCAAAAAAATTAGCAAGTGCCGGTTTTTTACCTTCACCCCATATCCAGATAGAATTTGCAGGTTTAAGTCCTTTTTTGATACGACTTAAATTTATAGGATGACTTTTTAATAATTCAGCACTTTTTACCATTAAATCTAAAAGAATGTTACTATACTCACCCTTAGGTAGGTATGACGATATCTTTCTTTCTAAAATGTCATGTGGCGGTGTTAAGTTAAATTCATATGGTCCCTTATCCCATACTATAAGGTGCCTATAGCTTATGCCGGGAAAGAGTTTAATAAAATCATTTTCCAAATGCTTACTTAGGAAAGTTATTAATTCCTTAGCTTCATCGGTAGGTATCTCATCGCAACTATGATCAATCATAGTTTTATTAAAATAATCTTTTTCATCAGATAGGGTAACAAGATTGCATCTAAAAGTTACGTCTGTGGCAGATAAGGCTACCCCCATACTAACAGCTTCTAAAGGAGAACGACCTGAATAATATATATTGGGGTCATAACCCATTACAGATAAGTTTGCAGTATCACTTGCAGGTGCAATTCCATCAGGTATTGTTTTTACCAATCCTAATTCTCCGTTTCTTGCTAAAAAATCAATATTAGGAATATTAGCATATTGTAAAGGTGTTCTCATACCTAATTCTTCTATAGGGTAGTCTGCCATACCATCGCCTAAAATTACAACATATTTCATTTTAATAATCTCCTTCTATGAGTAAATTAAATTAAATTAAATTTTATCTTACGGGTATAAACTTTTATAAAAATAAAAAATTATTTCTTTATAATATTATAACAGAAAACCAATAATTATAAAAGAAAATTACATTATATTATAAAGCATTGTACATTTTTAGTAAATCTATGTTATAATAAAAAAAGTTAAAAAGAATTAATAAATAGTCAGTTAGAAACAATAAAAATAACAGGATATTATAATATGAAATTTATTATATTAAGAAGTAATTGTTAGAAGCCAAAATAACTATCATTGGAGGGTATGAAATGGTTAAAATAGCAATAATGGGTTTTGGGACGGTAGGCTCCGGTGTAGTTGAGCTAATACGTAAAAATTCCAAAAGTATCAGTAATAAAACAGGAAAAATAATAGATATAAAATATATATTAGATATTAGGGATTTCCCAAACAGCCCGGAAAAGGATATACTAACTAAAGATGTTGAAGATATTTTAAAAGATGATAAAGTTAGTATTGTTGTGGAAGTAATGGGGGGGATAGAGCCTGCATATACTTTTACTAAAAGAGCCTTATTGTCCGGTAAACATGTTGTTACATCTAATAAGGAATTAGTTGCTTCACATGGCAGGGAGTTACTTTCAATAGCCAAACAAATGAATGTTAATTATTTATTTGAAGCAAGTGTAGGTGGTGGTATTCCTATAATAAGGCCACTAAATCAATGTTTGGCAGGAAATGAAATAACAGAAATAATCGGTATTCTTAACGGAACAACCAATTATATTCTTACACAAATGGCAAAGTACGGTCAAACATTTGAAGATGCACTAAAAGATGCACAGAAAAAAGGATATGCTGAACGTGATCCGTCTGCAGATATAGAAGGTCATGACACATGTCGTAAAATAGCTATTTTATCATCATTAGTTTTTGGGACTTATGTAGATTTTGAACAAATCCCAACAGAAGGTATTACAAATATAAGTAAGACTGATGTTGAATATGCTAAAAGAATGGGCTGTGTAATTAAATTATTAGCAGTATCAAAAAAAGTTGATAATAAGCTTATTGCCTATGTA
>CAZRSG010000051.1:0-11237 GCA_964602705.1 uncultured Oscillospiraceae bacterium | reverse complement strand
AATTACTCTTATTTACATTTACTTTCTCTATTTTTATATACCCACCGCCACCCCTGCGGCTTTCTACAATATAACCTCTTTCTGCAGTAAATCTTGTTGTAATAACATAATTTATTTGTGAAGGAACACAATTAAAAAACCCTGCCAATTCATTCCTTTGTATCTCGGCTATACCGTCTGCATCTTCTATCAATTCTTTTAGGAACCTTTCAATAACATCGGTCATTCGCATCTTTTCACCCCTAAGTTTTTTTGGCTTTGGCTTTAAGTTTTGTCCTTGACTTTGACTTTCCTTGACCTTAACTTTATTATATTTCATTTGTCAAAAAAATCAATCATACCTATCGGATAAAATCCACAATTATTAAACATTACACCTACTTATCATCAACTTCCTCTTAATAGCTTAAACTTTTAAGTCTTATCACCTATTTTATAAAACCATAATTTTTTCTGTAGTATATAATTACACAGTTTTTTTATTTTACGCCTTCTTCTCCTTCTAATTGGTTAAATCTTTTCCTTTTAACATTAGTAGGCTTATTTATTTCTGAAATTATTTCTAAATGTTTTGTATTTTCTTTTTGCCTTTCTGATGTTGTCCAATTATGGAAGGATGATATAAACTCACCATATAATGTTGTATCCTCAATCTTTTCTTCTTCTATGATAGGTCTTTTCCTTTTATTTGCCACCTTTAATTCATCTCCTTAAATTAATATATTAGATATTTTAACTTTTTTTCAAAAAAATATTCATTTATGTCTTGCATTTTTATGCATGTAAATGTATAATTATAAATAACTTTATTGAAGGGGTAAATTTAATTTTGTTAAATGCCTAATAAAAGATGATTTTTGGGAGGACTTGTTAATGACTTTGCAAGATATTAAAATAACCGATAAAAAGTATTTTATGAATGTATTTGGTGATAGAACACCGGTTTCCTTTACATATGGAAAGGGAATTAATCTTTATGATTTAGATAATAAGCAATATTACGATTTTTTAGGTGGTATAGCAGTAAATGCTTTAGGCCATTCACATGAAAAGTTTATTAATGCCCTTAAAAAACAACTGGATAAATTAATTCACACCTCAAGCCTTTATTATATTAAGCCTCAAGCTATGTTAGCAAAGATTTTAGTTAAGAATTCCTGTGCCGACAAAATATTTTTTGCTAATACCGGTGCAGAAGCTAATGAAGGAGCAATTAAGTTAAGTCGGATACATTTCAAACAAAAGGGTGTAAATGATAAGTACGAAATAATAACCCTTATAAACTCTTTCCATGGAAGAACCTTAACTACTGTTGCAGCTACGGGTCAAGAAAAATATCAAGAACCTTATAAACCATTAACACCAGGTTTTAGGCATGTTCCAATAAATGATATTTCCTTGCTTAAAAATGCTATAAATTCATCTACTTGTGCCATAATGTTAGAACTTATACAAGGGGAAAGTGGTGTCCATGAAGTTAATGAGGAATATTTAAAACAAATAAAGGATATATGCATAAAAAATGATATCTTACTTATCTTTGATGAAGTGCAAACGGGAATAGGAAGGACAGGTAAACTTTTCGCATATGAACATTATGGTATAGAGCCGGATATATTTACCCTTGCTAAGGCCTTAGGTAATGGAATTCCTATTGGAGCCTTATGTGCAAAAGATTTTGTAGCATCGAGCTTTAAACCCGGTGACCATGGTTCAACCTTTGGTGGTAATGCTTTTGCCTGTACAGCCGGATTAAATGTTTTAAATATACTTTTAAATGATGGTTTAATAGAAAACTGTAAAGAAGTAGGCTCTTATTTCTTTAAATGTCTTGAACAACTTAAAGCTAAGTATCAAATTATAAAAGAAATACGGGGCAAGGGCCTTATGATTGGCATGGAATTTAATGCTGATATATCTACTATTGTTTCTCAGAAACTTTTTGAAAATGGCTTTTTAGTAGGTAACATTCCACCAAATACTTTAAGGTTTTTACCACCACTGATAACAAGTAAAGAAGATATTGATATCTTAATTAATAGCATAGATAATATTTTATTAGGAAGGGATTTTTAACAATGAAGCATTTAATAAGTTTATATGATATTACTACAAATCAGATACATGATATTTTAAAATTAGCTGAAAGATTAAAAAAGGATGTCAAGGCAGGCAAGCCTCACCATATATTAAAGGGTAAAACTTTAGGTATGATATTTACTAAATCTTCTACAAGGACCAGAGTTTCTTTTGAAGTAGGAATGTATCAATTAGGTGGCTACCCTTTATTTCTTAATGCTAATGATATACAACTCGGCAGGGGTGAGACTATTTATGATACTGCTAATGTGCTTTCCCGTTATCTTGATGGAATAATGATAAGAACCTTTAAACATAGTGATGTAGAAGAACTTGCTAATTATAGCTCTATACCAATTATTAATGGCCTTACTGACCTTTTACATCCCTGCCAAATACTTGCAGACTTGTTTACAATTTATGAATATAAGTCAAAATTAGAAGGATTAAAGTTAGCATATGTCGGTGATGGTAATAATATAGCCCATTCACTCTTGTACGGATGCAGTAAGGTAGGAATGGATATATCTATTGCAACACCTAAGGGATATGAATGTGAAGATGAAGTCATAGAGAAGGCAAAAGAAAATACTAAGTCTAATATACTTATTACTAATGATCCTATAGAGGCAGTTTCTCATGCTGATATAGTTTATACTGATACATGGATAAGCATGGGGCAAGAAGAAGAAAAAGAAGAACGTCTTAACACTTTTCAAGCCTATCAAGTAAATAAGAATTTATTTTCTAAAGCTAAAAGTGATGCTATTTTCCTCCATTGCTTACCGGCATATAGGGGACTTGAAGTAAGTAAAGATATAATTGACGGACCTAATTCTGCAATATTTGATGAAGCAGAAAATAGACTTCATGTCCAAAAGTCAATAATGGTAAATCTAATGGCTTAATTATAGGATAGATTATAAGGAATGGAGCTTAAGAGCAATGATTAATAAAATAAGTAAGATTGATATTATAAATATAAAAAATAAAGATATTAAATATCCGGAAAAATCAAACATTAAAATTATAAAGGCTACACATGCTGATGTTTCTGCAATCCAAGAAATAACAAAAGAAGCATTTTCAAAATATGCTGATTTAGCCGGGATTACAAGCAAAGTAGAAGCATTAAAAGAAACAAGAGATATTATCCATAATGATATCGATACTAAAAATGTTTTTATAGCTTTTTTAGATGAAATTCCTATTGGGAGTGTTCGAATAGAAATCTTTCCAGATAAAACTGCATATTTAAGCAGATTTGGAGTTAAAGATGCTTATCAAAGCATGGGTGTAGGAAAGAAAATTATAGATGTAGTGGATAAAACAATGCAAGGTAAGGCTGTTGAAAAAATCTACCTGCATACTGCTTCTAAGGTAGCATCTTTAATTAGGTTTTATTATGCCTGTGGTTTCTATATTAAATCAACATCTACGGATAAGGGGTATTTAAGAGCCTTATTATGCAAGGAGTATTTATCATAAACTACAAAGGAAAGGGCTATTACCCTTTCCTATAAAAACTATCAGCACACCTCTTATAAGGATTGGCATTATACTATTCGTCTTATTCCCTTATTTTATTACTTTATTACTTCATTATTTTACAAAACATTCGTCCCTAATTTTTTTATGGTCTTTTTTTCTTACCATGTTATATTCCTCATGCCCTATGGACACAATTTTATTATTATAAATATATTTTAAGAAAACAATGGTTGCTACAAATGCAAACCCTTCAGATATTGGGTAGGACCACCATATCAAGTTTATATCAGTGAACAAAGATAAGACATAGGCTGAAGGCAATAATATAATTAATTGTCTTAATGCCCCATTAATCAGACTTAATAAACCATTACCAAATGCTTGGTATATAGAACTTGATACTATGCTTACAGCTGCAAAAATATAACTTAAACTAATAATTCGTAATGCCGGTACACCAATGCTAAGCATATTATCCGAAGCCTTAAAGAGCAAAAATATTTGTTTCGGAAAGATTTGTATTAGGATCATACCAACTGTCATTATACTTAAGGCATATATCATACTTAGGCGAATTGTTTTAATAATCCTTTCCTTTCTCCCGGCACCATAATTATATGCAATTATAGGTACTATACCATTGTTTAGTCCAAACACCGGCATAAATACAAAACTCTGTAACTTATAATATACACCTAATACAGCAGTAGCAGTTGATGAAAATTTAATTAAAATATTATTTATTCCATAGGTAGTAATTGAAGTTATTGCCATCATAACAATAGAAGGTATACCCACAGAATATATATCTTTAATTACACTAAAATTTGGTCTAAAGCCTTTTATCTTAATTTTAATTTCTTTGTTTACCTTTATATTATAAATAATTGCTAATATTGCGGCTACTATTTGCCCTATTATTGTAGCTACTGCCGCACCCTTTATCCCCATCTTTGGCATTCCTAAAAGACCAAATATTAAAATAGGGTCTAAAATAATATTAATAACTGCACCTATACCTTGGGTAATCATAGTATAAAAAGTCTTACCGGTGGACTGCAATAATCGTTCAAAAGTTATCTGATTAAAGGTACCTATAGAGCCAATACATATAATACTTAAATAAGTTACACCATATCCAATTATTTGTGGATCATTGGTTTGTGATGCAAAATAAGTTTTTGAAAACATAATTCCAAACACTAAAAATATTATATAACTTAAGAAGCTCAACAATACAGAATTACTGGCTATATCATTAGCTTTTTTAAAGTTTTTTTCCCCCAGTGACCTTGAAAGTAAAGAGTTAATTCCTACACCTGTCCCCACAGCTATAGCTATCATGAGGTTCTGTATAGGAAATGCTAATGAAACTGCTGTTAATGCATTTTCATTTATTTGTGCAACAAATATACTATCTACTACATTATATAATGCTTGTATCAACATTGATGCCATCATTGGCAATGATATATTAATTAAAAGTTTTTCTATGGGCATAGTACCCATCTTATTTTCTTTGGTTTGCAATATTTTACCCTCCATTTTGTAGGGAAGTGGTTTAAAGCTTTTCGGGCTTATTAAATGACCTGTCCCCTATGTTTACGATTAAACTATCAAAATAGGATGGTATTAATACCATCCTATTTTGCATTATTGATATTAGTATTGATTAATTTTCTTCTTGAATAAGTGTTGCCTCATATTTTTGTAGTATGGCATCTTGTAGAACCTGACGCATCTCAATGTTAATAGGATGTGCTATATCTTTAAATTCACCATCGGGTGTCTTTCTGCTTGGCATGGCTATAAATAATTTATCTAAACTTTCAATAACTTTTATATCATGCACTACAAATGAATTATTGAATGTTACTGAAACAACAGCTTTCATTTTACCTTCTTTATTAATTTTTCTTACTCTTATATCAGTTATTTCCATGATGTTCTCACCGTCCTATTAAGTTTCTTTAAAAATTTTTACCCTTGTACATTATTTTAACCTTTTAACTTGTAATTAGTCAAGTAAAAGTAATATTATTAAACTGCTTTTTATTCTTATTTAATATATTTTACACTTTATTTTGATTTTATACTTGATTTTAAGCTGATAGCATTTTCTTGCTCAACCTTATCCATTCATTTAGTTTCTTTAATATATTAATATATATTGTAGTCTTAGTTATTATACATAATTATTCTAATATTTAAAAGTCTTTATTAAAAGTTATGTGCATAAAGTTTTATTAGTAAAACTTTTTATTTATTGCAGTTTTGTTATAAAATCATGTATAATGAATTAAATGTATGAATTTTATAATTTAGTCAAAACTTATTAGTAAATAAACTTTATATAAAAAAGGAGTGTTATAACTTGTCAACTTTCAAACTGGATTTATTAAGACAAAATGCCCATGTTCATTTTATTGGCATTGGTGGTATAAGTATGAGTGGGCTTGCTGAAATTTTAATCAAAGATGGTTACATAATTTCCGGTTCTGATATAAAAAAGTCAACATTAACAGAAAAGCTTGAAAACTTGGGAGCTAAAATTTATATAGGTCATTGCAAGGAAAATATTAAAAAAGCAGATTTAATTGTATATACTGCTGCAATAGATAAATCAAATCCTGAAATTATAGAAGCAATAAGGCTTAATAAACCTTTAATTGAACGACCTGTCCTCCTGGGTGAAATTATGAAAGGCTATACAAATTCTATAGCTGTAGCCGGGACACATGGTAAAACAACTACTACATCAATGATTTCTTGTATACTTTTGCATTCTAAACTTGATCCCACAGTACTTATCGGTGGTGAGTTAGAAGCTATAGGCGGTAATGTTAGGGTTGGTAAAAGTGATTATTTTATTACAGAAGCATGTGAATATGTTGAAAGTTTTTTAAAGTTTCATCCTTCCATAGGTCTTATATTAAACGTTGAAACCGATCATCTTGACTTCTTTAAAAATATAGACCATATTATTAGGACCTTTAATAAATTTGCCAAATTAATCCCTGAAGATGGCTATACTATTGTATGCGGAGATAATAAAAATGCCTTAGAAAGTATTATAGGTGCTAAAAGCACTATAATTACATATGGCTTAACTAATGAAAATTCAAATTGGCAGGCTAAAAATATAGAATTTAATATTCATGGATTACCCTGCTTTGATATTATATTTAATGGTGAATTTATTGCAAATCTAAATCTTAGTGTTCCCGGTATACATAACGTATATAATGCACTTGCATCAATAGCTTGTGCCTATAGCTTGAATATAAATATGGCAGATATATTAAAGGGCCTTACTTTATATCATGGTACCGGCAGACGTTTTGAAATTAAGGGTAAATTAAACGGATATACAATTATAGATGATTATGCACATCATCCTACTGAGATAAAAATAACTCTTGAGGCAGCCCATAGAATACCACATAATAAATTATGGTGTATATTTCAACCACATACATATACACGGACATTGGCATTATTAGATGATTTTACAGAGGCTTTTAGCTTTGCTGATCAGGTTATCATTACTGATATTTATGCAGCACGTGAAAAGGATAATGGTAAAATTCATTCTAAAGTCTTGGCTGATAGGATTAGACAAAAGGGCATTAGTGCTAACTATATACAAAATTTTGACGATATTAAATCATATATTTTAAAACACGCCTCAAAGGAAGATATTATAATTACCATGGGGGCAGGAAATGTTTTTGAAATAGGTGAAAGTTTATTAAAAATTAGTAGTTAAGAAGTTATGGGGATTATCTTATCTTAATAATCCCCAATTTGATATACGAGTGCCCTACTAATCATTGTTGCACATTCTGCTCGACTTGCAGGTCTATCAATATCAAATTCTTTATAAGTACTATCATCTAATTTTATTATATCTGAGTCTAATAATTTTTTTATACTTGATGTTGCATAATGAGCTGGATTAAGGAGCTTACTATATACTCCATCCTTAAGGTTTTTAAAATTAAATGCCCTATCTAATATTAGGGCTACTTGTCCGCTTGTAATGGGAATATCCGGGCTTATTGTGCCATCGCCATTACCTTGGGCTAAATTATTCTCTACAGCTGCCATAATATAATTTTTACCCCAATGTCCTTTTAAATCAATAAATTCATCAGTATAATTCTGTGCTATATTATATTTTAAGGCCTTTACTATCATAGTAAAAAATTCTACACGTGTTATGCTATCCTCCGGTTTAAATATATTACCATCATAACCCTTAATTATTCCCGCATCATGCAAGTGTTGAATATAAATTTCCTCAGGACGATTTGCAATATCATCAAATACCGGATTATAACCATCTACCGGCAATAACAATATCCTTATAGGTGGTATTAAGGCAAATAACCTACAATCTATTGTTATATTATCTGATTTTTGATTTATATCATCTACTATTGCATAATTTACACTTAAGTTTTTTCCTTCACCGGGAGAAACACTCCTAATAGCAATATATTTATTAGTTTGATTAGTTTCTAAAATTATATTGATAGTATTTTCACCTATATATTCAAATTTATAGGTTACTGAATTTGCGTATGATATATTTTGTATACTTATGATTATTAGTGTTAGTATTAGTATAAATATTAATTTTAACCTTTCTTTCATAGTCCTTCCCCCATTTATATTTATAATTATCTTTTATTAATTAATTTCACCTGCATATTGTAAAGTTCTTTTTAACATTACCATAAATTCAGCTCGTGTTACCTCCCTATTAGGCTCCAAATGACCTGTAACAGTACCTGTTAATACACCTATTTGTAATGCATAACTAATATATGGCAGACAATTATTATTAATTTCATATAAATCATTATATCCGTAGATAGGTTGTTTGCTTATTGCCTCTTGTCCTGTTTTTATTTGATATAGTTTCATTAACATAACTGATACTTCTTGCCGTGTTAAATACTCTCTGCTTATAATATCCTTAGCCAGTCCGGATTTATATGCTATTTCCATATGATTATTATGATATTTGTAGTCCAATATATCTAATAATAATTTTATTCCTTCTTCAATGGAAATTTTATTATTAGGATGAAAATAACCTTCTTTCTCCATGCTTGCTATTTCATACAAAGAAAATATTTCTTGAATATCATTGTAGGCCCAATGATTTTGAATATCATAGAAATTTAAATGCCATTCTTTTTTTAATAGGGTAAGCTTGCAAGGTTTTCCTATTGTAAATTCAGCATAGCCCCAATTTTCTTTTGCACTAAATTTAATATTACTTTCTTGTTTAAGCCACTTTTGCTTCCTTTCATCTAAAGTATAGGCAGATATAATATTAGGCTCATAAATATCCCATGTGCTTGTTGTAATATACTTACCATCTTGATAAACATATTTATAATTCTGACCTTCTTGTGCCCACGATTGCTCCCTAAATGGGTAAACTACTTTAATATCATTTTCAAATTCATTTATTTGTCTTTTTAAGTTGTCTTTTTCAAACCATATTTTTAGTTCTGTTATCCCGGACTTGTAAGTTAAGTTATTATTATATTCAAAATAAGCATTACTGGTCCTTAAATCATTTAATTCTATATTTACTATTAGTTCACCCTGACCTTGGATATTTATTAAATCTGTTTTAAAGGTATTAGGCCTAAAGATATAATACCTGTCTGCATTTAAACCTGAAATATCAGACCCAATATTAATAATTAAATTTTCTTTTATTTGTGATAAGGCATCAAATACTCTATATGACATCCTTATTAGTCTTTTTGTTGTGGTTCGCCGTGAAAGTTCACTTAGGTCCAATACATAGTCAATATAATTATCCTTATATACCATATCTATAAACCTATCTGCATTAACTCCTATAATCTCATTAATCCATGTCCCATCCTCATACCATGATTCTATTATATCCCAATCTATTACAGTTTCATTATCACCATCTGAGTCATATTCATCGTCACTACGATTGGTACGTATGGATACTGTTTCAGTTGGATACGATTTAAGATCAGTTATCGGATTATAAGCATATAATACACCATAATACCTATTATTTGATTTTAAACCTTCAACCTTATACTCACTAACATTTGATAGGTTAAATACTTGTTTGTTTTTTCCTTCAGGATCTTCACTAACTTCAAGTATATAATTTAGGTCTTCTTCTGCAATCCATTCATAGAATAAGTGGTTTTTACCTAAGCCATCGGCACTTTTCTTAATTCCAAAACCTTTTGGTGTCTCAGGTCTACTATAATATAAAGTTGTTGCATAATATGAATCACTCCAATCCGATTGCTGCAAATCACCTGCCTTAAAGCCTGCTTCTGCCATTATCCAAAAATAATAACCTGTTTGTGGCTTTAAATCATTTATCCTAAAAAATTGTTTAAAACTTTCGCTATCTTCGTATAATAATAAATCTGCATAATCAATGGTTATTGTTTGAATTGATTTTGAAATATCGTCTTCTTCAGCATATTTTAAGTAATAAGTGTAATCTTTATTAGGCAAACTTGCAATAGACCACCATGTTAAATCAATATATGTATCACTGTTAGTATGATTATGTATTATTTGTACGGGTGGTTTCGGAATTGCTGTAGTGTAATCCGGGCTTGTGATTATTGTTATTGGATTAGATATATCAGAATTAAAGCCTGATCTGACAGCTTTTATCCATATTAAGTATTCTGTGTTAGCTGTTAAGTCTGTTATAGTATATTCTTGCCTAATTTTTGTTGTGTCATTATTTATACCTCCAATATGGGTTACTATTTCCTTTTTATCTAAGTTTCGTATTTCTTCTATATCTACACCTTCAAGATCTTCCGTAAACCTTGTATAGGTAAGTGTAAATTCTACGTTTTCATCAAATTCTACATGCCGCATATTATATTGATCCCTATCAGGACCTTCACTTATATTATTATATTCCTCCTGTGTTACTAAGACCCAATTTTCATCGTCTGTTTTATGCATTATCTCATACCATTCGTTATCCCATATTACTGTAACACTAAATTCATCTACTACAGGTTGGTTATTATAAATCTTTACCCCAAATGGTGGTTTAGGAATTGCTTCTATACCACCAAGGTCCCCCGGACTTGTAATAACAGCCCTTAAAGCCGGAGCAGAACTAAAATATCTTGTTTCCAGTAAGCCATCTTCATTTTCCACCTGAAATAGCTTTTTTGCTTTTATTACAATATAGTAAACAGTATTAGCCTCCAGCTGGTCTATTATATATTTATATCCTACAATTGTCTCTGATATCCTTATATAGTGCTGTTCATTTGGCCTTATTGTTATATCTGCTTGTGGTGTTAATGAAGCATCTGAGCCTACTATATAATCAATATAAGTAAGATCCTTAAGAAGCCATATGTCATACCAAATATCATTATCTATTTCCCCATCTATTGTTAAACTTGATTCCCATAACAAGGTAATGCTATCTTCTGTTGTTTCCATTACTTCATTACCTATTTGACTTTCGATTGTAGGGGTAGTTGGTGTATATGGTGTATCTTGTATCTCTGCTTTTAACCAATCTGAATAAATATTTATATAATGATATTCACCCTCTAATTGTGTTTTAAAGTTATTAACCTCTATCCTATAAGAAAATTGTTTGT
>CAZRSG010000050.1:7892-11262 GCA_964602705.1 uncultured Oscillospiraceae bacterium | reverse complement strand
CTTTTTAGACGTATCAGAAAGAATAAATAAAGCCTCTTTCCACCTAAATTGTTTAACATCATCATTCATGAATTTTGGCATTTCATATCCATAATAATCTTTAAACTTTTTCATGCAAACAGGACATCTACATGACCAATCATCAGCAACTCCACCCGTTATCGATGCGTAAGATTTCGGATAAGCATAATGAGGTTCATCCCAGAAGAAACCATCTACATCAGTTTCAGTAGCAATTTTCATGCATATTCTTTGAAAATAATCTATAAAAGAATTTGTATTAAAACAAGCTGCATTTAAAGGCTCACCTGTGTACGCTGATACTTGACGATTATTAATATTGTTTTGCAAAAATAAGCTTACTTGCTCCCCACCAAAAAATTTACCTATTCCCCATGTATTAGCAATAACTTTAAGACCCATTTCATGAGCCTTTTTCACTATATTATTAATATTCGGAAACCAAAAGTCCATATCAAATTCTGTTATTGCAAGTACTACTGTGTCACAACCGTGTTCAATCATTTCTTGAAAATCTTTTTCCGCATGTTCTACATAATTCAATCCATAATAACTAACCGCAGTATGTTTTATTGCCATTGTTTTTCCCCTTTCATTCTACGCCTTTATATAAGGCTTCATTAATAGTAAATTCACTTTTTTCTATAAGACTTTCCTTAGATGTGGTTCTTCTTACAATTAAAGATGGAGCAATATAGTAACTGGTATCACTTGGTTTTGACTCTGTAATTTGCCTTATAAGTAAACTAAGAGCAGTTTCTGCCATCGCACTTATACGATATCCAACACTTGTTAATGTTGGAGAAATACTTTGAGCAATAGGCAAATTATCAAATCCAACTATTCCTACATCTTGTGGAATACCTATTTGTAATTCATGACAAGTTTTGACTACTTCAACAGCAAACAAATCATGAAAACAAAATACTCCAATAGGTTCTTTTTGTTCTAATAGAAAAGGTTTTATTTTTCTACTTATAGATGAGATATCTTGTGTTACACGAATAATATTTTCTTCCTCTAATCTATAACCTTCTTGTAACAACCCCTCCCTAAAGCCTAAAAGTCTTAAATCTTGAACTTGAATTAATTGATCAGAACCCAGATAAGCAAAACTTTTATATCCCCTTTGAATTAAGTGACGTGCCACATTTTTAGCTGCAGGAATACTATTGACTAAGACGCTCTCTGCATTCACCTCCTCAAGTTTTCTGCCTATAAACACATAAGGTAGGGTATAATTTTTATATAAGTTCATTGTCTTTTTAGATATTCCGGGACAAGTTAAGACTCCTGAAACATTTATTTCACGAAACATATCTAAAATTGCCTTTTCCTGACTATGTTTATACCCACTACTTGAGGTAACTACTCTATATCCCAGATTATTAGCATTTATTTCAATAGCTCTTACTAAAGTAGAAAAATAAGGAGTTTCAATATTTGTAACATGAACACCGATAAGCTTTTTATCGTTCTTATACATTTTGGCAAAAGGGGATGTCTTGTCTATTCTACCATAAGTTAGAAAATACCTTTTGCCTATAAGTTCAATTAAGCCTTCCTTTCGCAACTCAACTAAAGCACGTTGTGCAGTAACAAGCGAAATATTTGCTATCTGAGCAAGTTTCCTGGTTGATATAAACCTTTCACCCGGTTTTCCAAAGTTTCCGGCTTTTATATCTTTACCTACTGAATTCTTTATAGATATATAGAGTAATTCTTTGGTGTTTTCCATAATATGCTCCCTTCATATATAATTATATTGCAGATAAAAAATGTAAACAATATATTTGCGATGTTTTGTTATATAACATTATAGCATATGTTATATAACTTTATCCTAATAATAAATTACATCTGTGAAATGAAAATTTTGAATAAAAAAAAGAACCTATAAATATACTATAGGTTTTTTTTTATTCAAATAAGTTAAAAACACTTGATTATTCAATTGGAATCTTTAATTTATTTCCACTGTATATCATTGCACTTTCCATATTATTTTCTAACATAATTACATCAATAAAATCCCGTATATCTTTATATTTTTTATTATATTCTTTTGCTATTTTCCATAAGTTATCACCATTATATATATGTATTTCTGTATATTTACTTTCTGTATCACCATGTACAGCTGTTTGAATAATAATAATTGTTAAAAATATAATTAAAGATAATATTATACTAATAAATATTGTAAATCTTCTTTTATCAATAATACCTATTCTTGTATTCCTTTTTGGCTTTAAGTGATTATTATATTTTGTTTTCTTGTGCATTAACATTATTTTATTCTCCTTTCAACCGAACACTTGTTCGTATCCTTATTATAGCCGAACAAATGTTCGATGTCAATACCTTTTTAAAATATTTTCTTAAAAACGAACATTTGTTTGATTTAAAAGCCTTTATATGTTATTATTAATTTGTAAACATAATAAACATTTGCTGATAGTAAAGAAATAATGCAAATTAAATAAAATCATACATATTTTTATTATTTATATGAAAGGACGGTAACTTTTATGAGAAATTTAACAAAAAAGCAGGAGGAAATATTAGATTTTATTGACAGACAGATACAATATCAAGGCTACCCCCCATCTGTTCGGGAGATATGTAATGCTGTAGGATTTAAATCAACTTCAACAGTCCATAACTACCTTGAAGTTCTTAATAAAAAAGGTTATATCTTTAAAGATCCTTCAAAACCCAGGGCATTAAAGATTATTAAACACAAAAATAAGCAAAATCTAATGACTGGTAGTTCAAGACTGACATCACCAGTAAATGAATTAATAGATGTTCCAATTATTGGAAAGGTTACTGCCGGTCAACCCATTTTAGCCGTTGAAAATATTGAAGGTAGCTTTCCTATGCCTGTTGAATTTGCAAAAAATCAGGAAGTATTTGCCTTGACTGTATATGGTGAAAGTATGATTGATGCCGGAATTTATGATAATGATTTAATAATTGTTAACAAACAAAATGTTGCTAAGAATGGTGATATTGTTGTAGCACTTATTGATGATGAAGCTACTGTGAAACGGTTCTATAAAGAAGACGGATATTTTAGGTTACAACCTGAAAATAAATATATGCAAGCTATTATTCTTAATGACCTTATAATTATTGGTAAAGTTATAGCTGTCTTTCGAAGAATTGATTGATAAAAAAATAGAAGGCTTTTAGCCTTCTATTTTTTTTCTACTGTCATTTTTAATTTTTCACCATTTATATTCCACTCTTTGGTATAACCTCTACCTTGTCCTTCTATAAGACTATCTGCAAGAACTTCTTTAGAAATATTTTCTTTATTATTTTCTATAATTGTAGCTAATCT
>CAZRSG010000050.1:0-7882 GCA_964602705.1 uncultured Oscillospiraceae bacterium | reverse complement strand
GCAACCATTCCTTCTTTTTCTACTATCTCTATTAAAAGATCTTCTTTGCTTAATCTAATAATCTGATTATCAATATTGAATGATATTTCAGCATCTTCCTCTAATTTTTGCATCATTTCATTACCATCAGCATTAGCAAGAAATTGTGAAATCTTAGATACATATTTTCCATACTTAGGACCAACTGTTTTTAACTGAGCTTTTAGTTTATAGCTTGTGAAAGCTTTAATATCTTCAACAAATTTTATCTTTTTAATATTTAATTCTTCTTTTACTATGCTTTCATACTTATCATTTAACCTATAGTCTGATTTTATATACATATCTCCAATAGGTTGTCGATTTTTAATATTAGCAAGGTTTCTACATGAACGTGCAATTACAACAATTTTTAATACTAAATCCATGTTTTTTTCCAATTCTTTATCTATCCATTCAGGTTTAGATAAAGGAAAGTCTGTTAAATGTATACTTTCTATAGCGGAAGAATTTATTTGTTTAACCAAATTATTATAAATTTCTTCTGTTATAAATGGAACAAATGGGGCTGCTACTTTTATTAAAGTTGTTAAGACAGTGTATAGTGTCATATATGCATTAATCTTATCATCTTCCATACCACCTGCCCAAAATCGTTCCCTACTTCTTCTTATATACCAATTACTTAAATCATCTACAAATTCTTGCATTGCCCTTGCAGGTTCTGAAATTCTGTAATTATTAAGATTAAGGTCTACAAACTTTATTAGTGAGTTTAACCTTGACAAAATCCATTTATCCATAATAGGAAGTTTATTATATTCTAACTTATAGTCAAGAGGATTAAACTTATCTATATTTGCATATAAAACATAAAAGGCATATGTGTTCCATAAGGTACCCATAAACTTTCTTTGAGCTTCATTTACAGCATCTTCATAAAAACGGCTTGGTAACCAAGGGGCACTATTTGTGTAAAAGTACCATCTTACTGCATCTGCACCTTGTTTATTTAGGATATCCCAAGGATTAATAACATTACCCTTATGTTTGCTCATTTTTTGTCCATCTTTATCTTGTACATGACCCAATACGATTACGTTTTTAAATGCTGGTTCATCGAATATTAATGTAGATATTGCCAATAGGGTGTAAAACCATCCTCTTGTTTGATCTATTGCTTCACTTATAAAATCTGCCGGATAATTTTCATTAAATATTTCTTCATTTTCAAAAGGATAATGCCATTGTGCAAAAGGCATAGCTCCGGAATCAAACCAACAGTCTATAACTTCTGCAACACGCTTCATTTTTCCATTAGAACATTTTGGGCATCTAAGTAAAACTTTATCAATATATGGTTTATGAAGTTCTATGTCTTCAGGAACATCTTGTCCCATTTCTTTAAGTTCAGCTATACTACCAATTACATGACGATGACCGCATGAACATTCCCATATAGGTAAAGGTGTTCCCCAGTATCTTTCACGACTAATTCCCCAATCTATTATATTACCTATAAAATTTCCAAATCGTCCATCACGAATATTTTCAGGTAGCCAATTTATCTTCATATTATTTTCCATTAGTTTTTCTTTTACTGCTGTCATTTCAATAAACCATGTGTCCCGTGCATAATATAATAAGTGAGTATCACATCTCCAACAAAATGGGTATGAATGTTCATAATCTAATTGCTTATATATTAAATTTCTACCATCAAGGTTATTTATAATTTCAGGATCAGCATCTTTTACAAAAACACCTTTCCAAGGGGTTACCTCTTCAACAAACTTTCCCTGTTCATTTACTAATTGTATAAAAGGTAATTTGTATTTTCTTCCCGAAATAGCATCATCCTCGCCAAATGCAGGGGCTGTATGAACTATTCCTGTACCATCGGTAAGTGTTACATAATCTGCGGCTACAAGATAATATGCCTTCTCCTTAGGTATGGCAAAATCAAATAATGGCTCATATTCCATACCTTCTAACTGTGAACCTTTATAGGTTTCTATAATTTTAAATTCCTCTTCTATTACTGATTCTACCAAACCTTCTGCAAGGATATAATATTCTTCTTTACATTTTATTTTTACATAGTTTTCCTTTGGATTTATAGCTAAGGCAACATTAGATGGTAATGTCCATGGTGTTGTTGTCCATGCCATAAAATATAAATTATCTTCATCTTTAGATTTAAATTTTACATATATAGATGGATCTTTTACATCTTTATAACCCTGGGCAACTTCATGACTTGAAAGTGAAGTTCCGCAACGGGGGCAATAAGGAACAATTTTATGTCCCTTATACATTAAACCCTTATCCCATATCTTTTTTAATGCCCACCATACTGATTCAATATATTCATTATGGTATGTTACGTAAGGATCTTCCATATCAGCCCAAAATCCTACACGTTCACTCATTTCTTTCCATTCACTTTCATACTTCCATACGCTTTTTTTACATTGTTTTATAAAAGGTTCCACACCATAATCTTCTATTTGTGATTTACCGTCTATCCCTAAATCTTTCTCTACTTCAAGTTCAACCGGTAAACCATGAGTATCCCATCCGGCTTTTCTAAGGACTTTATATCCTTTCATAGTCTTATATCGGGGTATAATGTCTTTTATTACCCTTGTAAGAATATGCCCTATATGTGGTTTTCCATTAGCCGTTGGTGGTCCATCATAAAAGGTAAATACCGGTGCACCTTGTCTATTCTCAATGCTTTTTTTAAATATTTCATTGGTCTCCCAGAACTTAAGTATTTTAAGTTCCCTTTCTGTAAAATCAAAATTTGTTGATACTTTATCATACATACATATAAGCCTCCGTTTCTATATGTTAAAAGCAGTAAATGGTTAATTAAACCAGTCTGTAATTAAATGCATGGCTGAATAAATATAATAATTAATACAATTTATTAAGTACTTACCAGTAATTAATATTAAAGAATTTAATTTATTATTTTAAACTTATGTTCTATTATAAGTAGAAAGTTATGCTTTGTAAAGGATTTATGTAAAACAATTATTTTATAAAAAGGGGAAGCACGACTTTTTAAGGTCGTGCTTCATGTAAAGGGGGTCTCAATGTATTTGTGAGGTCAATAAATATTATTGACAATAAATTTTTATTTATATTAAATAAAAATAATTTTTTTATTCCTCATCATTTACATCTTCATCCAGACTTAAATCCTTTACATTAATGTATTCTTCTATATCTTCATTTAACTCTTCATCTGCATTTTCTAATAAATTATTATTTTCATCTTCTATTAAAATTTCGTTTCCATTTTCTTTTTCTTTTTCATTAAAGATATCCCCTATAGTTACTTTATCCTCTTCATTACTTTCATCTTTTTCTTCATTTTCTTGTATGTTTAAAGCTTCATCTTGGACTTCTTTTTCTTTAATCAACTCTCGTATGCTTAAGCTAATTCTTTGATTATCGATATCCTTTTCAATAATTTTGGCTTCAACTTCTTGACCAATACTAAGAACAGAAGATGGTTTATCTATCCTTTCATTTGCGATTTGAGAAATGTGGATAAGTCCATCTACTTCCGGTATTAATTCCACAAATGCACCAAAAGGAACTAAGCGTACAACTTTACATTTTACAATGTCACCAACTTCAAATGTTCTTCTTGCAACTTCCCAGGGATTATCTTCTGCCTTTTTGAAACCTAAAGAAATCCTATTTTTTTCTTTATCAAAATCAATAACATAAACTTCTGCCATATCCCCTTCTTTTAAAACTTCAGATGGATGTCCTATCCTACTCCAAGATAATTCTGAAACATGAACTAATCCATCTACGACTCCAAGGTCTACAAAAGCACCAAAAGAAGTTAATCTTTTTACCTCACCATTATAATATTTCCCTACCTCTATATTCTCCCAAAATTCTTTTTCCTTTATTTCAAAGTCTGCCTTTAGAACTTCTTTTATAGAGCCTACGACTTTCCTTCTTTTTTGATTAAAATCAATTAATATAAAAGATGCCGTTTCACCTACCATAGTTCTAAAATTAGGGACATACCTATTACTTACTTGAGATGCAGGTATAAATACTCGAATCCCGGAAGCTAATACAACAACACCTCCATTAACAACTTCTATTACTTTACCTTGTACATTGGTCTTATTTTTAAAAGCTTCTTCGAGCTTTTCCCATGCTTTAATAATATCTAATTTCTTTTTTGATAATAAAACATTACCCTCACCATCATCAACCCTTATAACAAAAACTTCTATTTCATCATTTACTTTAACAACATCATGTGCTGTTAAATCAGGGTCATTGGTAAGTTCACTTAAGGCAATAATGCCGTCAGATTTGTATTTTAAGTCTACAAATACCTCATTATCAGTGATTTTTATTACAGTTCCTTTAACTGTCTCTCCTGTTCTTAAAGTTACAAGTGAATCTTCAATTGCTTGTGCAAAGGCTTCTTCATTATTTTCCGATAAGTCATCTTTTTTATTGCCTTCTTCACTTGTAGCTTGTGGTTCCTCGTCCGGACATGTTTGAATAATTTCACTATCCATACTTTCTTCTAGCACAACATCATTTTCCAAATTAACTTCCTCCCGTAACTTTTCTTCTTGCGTCATCTTATTAATTACCTCCTTAATTATCCATGCAGGTGTTGATGCACCAGCAGTAATACCGACTTTTTTATTTAGATGGTTTAACTTTTTAGGAAGATCCTTAAAAGTTTGTATATGATAAGTATCTTTACAATACTTTTTACATATTTGGGCTAGTTTTTGTGTATTGGAACTATTTTTACCACCAATAACAATCATAATATCTACTTGTTTAGCAATTTCTTGTGCCTCTTTTTGCCTTGCATTAGTTGCACTGCATATAGTGTCATAAACTTTTATATCTACTCGTATTTGTTTAATGCTATTAATAATTTCTTGCCAAGTTTCCCTGTTAAATGTAGTTTGTGCAACTATGCTAATAGCTTTTGATTTTATTATTGTTTCCTTTATATCTTCTACATCACTAATATTATCAATAATTAATGCAGAATTATTACACCAGCCATTAATACCTTTTATTTCAGGGTGCAAAGGATTTCCTACTATTATAATTTGGTAACCGGCATCAGAAGATTCTTTAACTATTTGATGTATCTTTTTTACATATGGACAAGTTGCATCAACATAATCTACCTTGTTTTCCTCTAAAGAATTATAAATTTCTTTAGAAATACCATGCGTTCGTATTATAAGTTTAGGATTATTTCCTTTAATTTCTTCAATACTATCTATTGGATAAACACCCTTACTTCGTAAGTCTTCGACTACATGCTCGTTATGTATAATTGGACCAAATGTATACATCTTTTTATTTTCTTTATCTACCATACTATAAACAAGTTCAACAGCCCTCTTTACTCCAAAACAAAAACCGGCTGTTTTGGCAAGTATAATTTGCATAGGATTACTTCACCACCAGTTGATGTATTTCTTGCATTATATTATCACTAATACTTTGTAATTGTTGGCTGTTAAGTTTTTGTTTATAATAATCTTTTAAAATAATGGGTTTACCAATATTAATATAAACCTTACTAAAGGGTCTGTATTTTCCTGAAATTCCTACGGGTACAACAGGAACTTCTGCCTTTGTAGCTATATATGCAATACCTGGTTTTGGTCTAATAGATTTATTCCCTTTACTCCTACTGCCTTCAGGGTACATAGCTAAAATATTACCGTCAGCCAGTATTTTTAATGACATTTTAATTGCACCCAAATCACCCACTCCCCTTTTAACAGGAAAGGCATTTAAAATTTTTAAAGCACTACCTAATACAGGAACTTTAAATAAGGTATCCTTTGCCATAAAGGCCGGTTTACCGGGAATAAATACACCAACAACAGGTGGATCCCAATAGCTTGTATGATTAAAACATAATATACATGCACTATTAAGCGGTATATTATGTTTTCCTTTAATATTAACCCTGAATATAATGACAACTATTATTTTTACGATTGTTCTTATTATATTATACAACAATATTCTATCATTCCCCTATACTTTTAACAAGTTCCATTATTATGCTTACAGATTCTTCTAATTCTTTTCCTGATGTATCAACCAATATTGCATCCTTTGCTTTTTTTAATGGTGCAAAATCTCTGCTACTATCATTTTTATCCCTATATTCAATATCTTTTTTTACATCTTGTAAGGTACACGATTGACTTTCTTTTATTTCTTCATACCTTCTCATGGCACGATCATCTATCGAAGCAGTTAAAAAGATTTTAAGTGTTGCATTTGGCAAAACATATGTACCTATATCTCTACCATCCATAATAACATTATTTTTTGTAGCCAATTTTCTTTGTATATCAACAAGTTTTATTCTTACTTCCGGTATTACTGCAACATCTGAGGCTGCAACTGATACATCTGCAGATCTTATTTGGTCTGTTACATTTATATTATCTAAGAACATTATTTGCTCATGATTTTTATACTGTATATCAATATTAATATTGTTTAAAATTGAACATACCTGTTTAGAATCTTTTGTATTTATTCCGCTTTTTAATGCTTTAAGAGCTACAACCCTATACATTGCCCCAGTATCTATATAGGTATATCCCATGTTTTTAGCGACAATTTTAGCTATTGTGCTCTTACCCGCACCGGCGGGTCCATCAATTGCTATATTAATATATTTCATAATTGCTTGCCTTCCTTTTATTATATCACATTTATAATATATTCTATATAAGTTTTAAAAAACCTCTTTTTTTAAAAAATAAAGTAATTGGTCTATATATATTATTTACTGTTTTTATTTACAAGATCAGGTCTTAATTTTTCAGCTCCCCTAAGATAAACATGATTTATCTCGTCTAAGTTTTTATCTGTATTAATTTGTATCATTACCCTTATACATTTACTTAAACTATTAGGTACCCTCATTTCATTAAAGCACATTAAGGGTATATTGCTGATACCCATTTCCCGAACAGCAAGTGCTGGGTAAGCAGCATCTACATCTTTTGTAGTAGTAAATAATATACTTATTGCTTTATCTAAATTAATTTTATTTATAGAAATCATCTTAGAAATTAGTGTTTGTGTATGTAGTTTAATTTCTTCCTTTGTATTCTCATCTATAGTAATTGCACCACGTATAGCCCTAACCATTATATCTCGTACCCCCAATAATTTATTTATACAACCCTATGACCAAGCCCAACAGCAACTTCATTTAAATGTAATAATCCAATCCCAAAAAATATTGCCACACTTATATGGTCATTATGCCTGGCTATACCAATCTTACCCCCAACATTTAAGCCAATTGCCTTATTCATAATTTGTGATAAGGCTTCCCTTGTTGCACCGGCAACCGCACCCTCTTCTACATGGGTATTACCTATTACATTTTCACGTTTTGCTGAAACAACTGCCCGTTCTATTATTTTCATAAAAGAATGAACAAATTCTCCACCATAATCAACTGCTGCGGTCTTGATACCTTGTTTAAGAAATTCATCTTGAAGTTTCTTTTCTTCCTGCCTACTATTAGTAAGTGCTGTTTTGATAACTGCCACTGCTATTTCTTTACTACCAAAATCATTCATAGTATAAACCTCTTTTGCATGATTATCATTTTAATTTATAAATATAAATTGTAAAAGCCGCCTATACAGGCGGCTTTTATGTATTGATATTATTTATTGCACCAAGCTGATAAAATATTATTTATAAATGCAGGTGTTACAAGCATGATGTTATTCACAACAGTAATATAAGCGGCAATGATTATAAAAAATAGATGCATCAATTGATCCGCAATAAACCAGCGGCCGAAAGACCTTTTAATAAATTTACTTTTTAT
>CAZRSG010000049.1:0-11349 GCA_964602705.1 uncultured Oscillospiraceae bacterium | reverse complement strand
AGCAGCACAAGAAGCCGCAGCAAAAGCCTTTGGTGCCAAACAAACATTCTTTCTAACTAATGGGTCAACATGTGGAATTCAGACCATGATTGCCGGTATATGTAACCCTGGAGATACGATAATTGTAGATAGGAATTGCCATAGCTCAATCATTAACACCCTAATAATTTTAAATATAAAACCACAATATATATATCCTGAATACATTGATGATCTTGGAATAACAGGAGGAATTAACCCTAAAGACTTAATTACAATATTAAGCCAATACAATTATGCCAAAGGTCTTATAATAACAAGCCCTAATTATTATGGCATATGTTCAGATATAAAAACCATTGCAGATATTGTTCACCAAAACAATAAAATTCTTTTGGTAGATGAAGCACACGGTGCCCACTTTAACTTTAATAATAAGTTACCAAAAGGTGCATTAAAATCAGGAGCAGATGCATGTGTACAAAGTGCACATAAAACATTGCCTGCACTAACACAGGCATCATTATTGCATCTTAATACTAATAAAATATCAATAAATAGAATAGAAAGTTTTTTAAAAACATTTCAAAGTTCAAGCCCATCATACCTATTAATGTCTTATCTCGACTTAGCAAGAAATATAATGCAAAATGAGGGCGATAAGTTACTTGAACAATTAATTATTTGGTCTGAAGAATTTAGAAATAAGATTAATAAAGACGGTTATGTATATTGTATTGATTCAAAAATAATAGGGACACATAATATTAAAGAAATAGACTTAACAAGGCTTGTAATAAACTTTAAGAATATTAATTTATCAGGATACCAAGTAGCAGAACAATTAAATAAAATTTATAATATTCAGGTAGAAATGGCAGATGAAAAAAATATTGTATGTATAGTAACGACAGGAAATAAGCCAAGTCAATTAAAAAGCTTATATAAAAGTATAAATAAAATCATTAAAAGAAATAAAAGCAATTATAAGCCTATAAGGATGGAAGAAATTTATAACCATAATAAAAAGGCAACCATTAAAAATACACCAACAGAAGCATTTTATAGTAATAAAGAGGAAATAAATCTTAAAGATGCTATTGGGAAAATATCTACGGAGGTTATTACACCATATCCACCAGGTATACCCATTTTATGTCCTGGTGAGGAAATAAATTCAGATATAATAAGGAGAATTATAGAAACAAAAAAGCTCGGGTCAAAAATTATCGGCTTAAATAAAAATGGAAAAATAAGCGTTATAAAAAAATAGTAGCATTATATTAAAAAAAAGGATATAATTATAATATAATTGGAAAGAAAAAATGTTTTGTAATTATTAAGTCTCGAAATATCAAAATATAAATTTTAAAAAGGAGGGTCAAAACATGAAAATCGTACTTGCAATTGTACATGACGACGATGGTAATAAAGTAATGGGGGCACTAAACAAAGAAGGATTTAGTGTTACAAAATTAGCGACGACAGGTGGATTTTTACGGGCAGGAAATACAACCTTACTTGTAGGTACAAACAAGGAAAACATACCAACAGTCACAGAAATAATTAAGAAACAATGCACCAGCAGAAAGCAAATTGTAACATCTCCAACACCTGCTATGGGCTCAATTGGTGCATATGTTCCATACCCAATAGAGGTTGATGTGGGTGGAGCTACAATATTTGTAGTAGATGTAGAAAAATTTGAAAAAGTATAAAAATATAAAAACTATAGTATACTTATCGGTTAAAAAAGCAAGTAAGTTAGATGGGGGTTATAGGTTTGAAAATTCAGAACTCAATAAAACAATCATTAATGTCTTCAAAGAAATCGAATATTGAAGGCAAAGAGAGATATGGCAATATTGGGCCAACATTTAATAGTCGCTTAACAAAAATAGGGGCACAAGACTATAAAAACAGACTAACCTTCCTATTAGAAGAAGTAAACGATCAGGGGAAAAAACTATCTAAACATGTAGATATTAAAGAACTTAAACGATACAAAAAACTTATTTCTGAATTTTTATATGAAACCATTAATTATTCACATAAATTTCAAAAAGAAAACATATTAGACCGTAGGGGAAGGCATAAAGTATATGCAGTTATAACAAAAGTTAATAATGAATTAGAGGAATTAACACAAGAAGTATTAAAAGAAGAAAAAGATAATATAAATATTTTAAAGAAATTAGACGATATAAGGGGATTATTATTAGATATAATTATATAATTAAGAAATACATATTAAGACATAAAGGACCTTATTTAGAAAAAGGAGATATATAATATTATGAAATTTACTGATATTATTGGGCAAAAAGATGTCATAAAAGCATTAAAAAACAGTATCCGAAATAATAAGGTTAGTCATGCGTATATTTTTGAAGGAGAAGAAGGGATTGGGAAAAAAACAGTAGCATCAGCTTTTGCTACTGTTTTATCATGCGAAAATATAAAAGATTATACAAACAATGCCACCAATAAAATAAAGGGGAATATAGATGCTTGTGGTCAATGTAATAGCTGTATAAAAGCTATTCGTAATAATCACTCTGATATAAAATTTATTGAAAGTGAAAAACAATCTATAGGGGTAGACCTTATAAGGGAAGTAAAAAAAGATTTATATATCAAACCATACCAATCAACAAAAAAGATATATATAATAACCAAGGCAGAGAAGCTAACTATGCAGGCACAAAATGCCCTCTTAGATATATTAGAAGATCCTCCTAATTATGGAGTAATTATATTAAATACAATTAACCCATCCTTATTATTACAAACAATTTTATCAAGGGGAATAATAATAAAATTTAAAAAACACCCATACATAGAAGTTGAAACTTTCTTAAAAGAACAATATCCTAATCAAAAAGATAATATACACTTTTTAACTATGTACTCAGGGGGGAACATAGGTAAAGCAATAGAATTTTCACAATCAAAAGAAATTATGAAATCCAGAGAAGAAACAATACATCTGTTTACTAAAATGATAAAAAACAGTGAAATATACGCAATTAACCTAACAAATTACTTTAATGAAAATAAAAATGCTATAAATTACTTGTTAAATTTTATATTTTTATGGCTAAGGGATATTTTAATTATGAAAAAAACTCAAAAAGATGATATAATAATAAATATAGATATGAAAGATATGATAAAGATACAGTCTAAGGAGCTATCAGCAAGGGCAATTTGTAATATGATGGATATAATTATAAACACACAAAAAAGATTAGATATAAATTCTAACTATTCTTTAACGATAGAAACAATGCTCATACAATGTTGGGAGGAAATCAATGGTAGAGATAATAGGTGTGCAATTTAAAAGATCAAAAAAGATATATTATTTTGACCCCGGTGATATAAATATAAAAAAAGACACCAAAGTAATTGTAGAAACTATAAGGGGTACAGAGATGGGATATGTAGTAATGGCTAATAAAAACATAAAAAAAGACGAAGTAGTCATGCCACTTAAAAAGATTTTGCGACTTGCTACATCAAAAGATATAGAACAAACAAAAATAAATGAACAAAAAGAAAAAGAAGCATTTAGCATATGTATTGACAAAATAGAAGAACACAAGCTGGACATGAAATTGATAGATACAGAATACACATTTGACTGTAATAAGATATTATTTTATTTTACTGCAGATGGAAGAGTAGACTTTAGAAACTTAGTAAAAGACCTTGCTGCAATATTTAAAACTCGTATAGAATTACGTCAAATAGGGGTAAGAGACGAGGCAAAAATGTTAGGGGGTTTAGGAATATGTGGACGTCCTTTATGTTGCTCATCTTTTATTGGAGATTTTGAACCTGTATCAATTAAGATGGCGAAAGAACAAGGCTTATCTCTTAACCCAAACAAAATATCAGGTACGTGTGGTAGACTTATGTGTTGTCTAAAGTACGAACAAGAAGGATACGAAGAAATTATAAGACGGATGCCAAAAGAAAATACAATTGTACAAACCCCATCAGGTCAAGGAATAATAACAAATATAAACTTATTAAAAGAAACAGTAATAGTAAAGTTAGATAAAGAAGATGAAAAAGTTTTACAAGAATATAAGATATCAGAGATTGAGATTACAGAAAAATAAATCAAAAAAAATTAATAAAAAAAGTTTAAAAACAGTTGCAAAATATCTTTATAGTGGTAAGATATTTGTGGAATAAAAATATAATAATTATTACAGGAATATACTGTTTTGATTACAAGTATATTTTGCAAGGAGGTGTCAAAGGTGGCATATTTTATAAGTGATGATTGTATAAGCTGTGGTGCTTGTGAACCTGAATGTCCGGTTTCTTGCATTTCACCCGGTGATGAAGTTTACACTATAGACGAAGATGAATGCATAGATTGTGGTGCATGTGCAGATGTTTGTCCTGTTGATGCTCCACAACCAAAATAAGTGTAAGAAAAGGCAATAAAATAGCTAAGTAATATACTATCATATAATCTATTTCTTATACTAAAAAAATCTGGGTTAAACTCAGGTTTTTTTTATCTAAAAATACTATAGGAGGGAGGAAATAGTGGTAAATATAAAAATAAATAAGTGGGAAAGTGTAGATGACTTACAATATAAAGGTTTAAAAATAATACAAGACAAAAGAGGGTTTCGTTTTGGGATTGATGCAGTATTATTAGCTAACTTTGCCCATATAAAAAAAGGAACTACCGTTTTGGATTTAGGTACAGGAACAGGAATAATACCTATATTGCTTGCAGGGAAGACAGAAGCAAAAGAAATAATAGGTTTAGAAATTCAACCTCAAATGGTAGAAATGGCAAAAAGAAGCATCCTATTAAATAAGATGCAAGATAGGGTAAACATTATAGAGGGAGACATAAAAGAAGTTAGTAAAGTATTTAAATCAAGAAAAATAGATACAATTATCACTAATCCACCATACATAAACAATGGATCAGGTTTATTAAATAAGGAGCAAGCCATAACAATATCACGTCATGAAGTCAAATGTACACTTAAAGATCTTATTAATAATAGTGCAAAAATATTGAAAACGGGTGGAAAGTTTAATATGGTACACCGACCAGAACGACTTGCAGACATTATATATCTTATGAGGCAATATAAAATTGAGCCTAAAAAAATACGATTTATTTATTCATCATATAATACATGTTCCAATCTAATGTTAATAGAAGGAATAAAAGATGGAAAACCACAAATAAATATATTAGAGCCTTTATATATTTACAATGAAAAGGGTGAATATAGTTCTGAAATTAATAAAATTTATAATAGACAGGAGTGATAAAAAAGAATGACCGGCAAACAAGGAAACTTATACTTATGTGCAACACCCATCGGTAACCTTGAAGATATAACCATAAGAGTATTAAAGACCCTAAGACAAGTTGATACAATTGCAGCTGAAGACACAAGACACACCATTAAACTATTAAACTACTATAGAATTAAAAAACCATTAATAAGTTACCATGAAAACAACAAATATGATAGGGGGCAAGAAATAATAAAGATTTTAAAAGAAGGAAAAAACATAGCCCTTGTATCAGATGCCGGAACACCGGGAATATCTGACCCCGGAGTAGACTTAGTAAAGCTATGCATAGAAAATAAGATAAAAGTTACTGCATTACCAGGTCCGGTTGCAGCTATTACGGGATTAATACTTTCCGGACTATCAACAGACAAATTTAGCTTTCAAGGATTTTTACCGGCAAGAAAAAACGAAAGGCAAGAAGAATTAGAAAATGAAAAAGATAATACAAAAACACTAATATATTATGAAGCTCCCCATAAATTAAACAGAACATTAAAAGATATATTTGAAATTATGGGCAATAGAAAGATTGCAATTGCAAGAGAGTTAACAAAAAAATTTGAAGAAGTAATATATTGTAAAGTGAAAGAAGCAATAAAACGATATGAAGAAACAAAGCCACGAGGAGAATTTGTTATAATTATTGAGGGAGCAAATAAGAAATTACTTGTAGAAAAACAAAGATTAAAGTGGCAAGATGTTCCTGTAAATGAACATATAAACCAATACATTTCAAAAGGGATAGAAAGAAAAACAGCCCTTAAAAAAGTTGCACAAGATAGAGGTATTAGTAAAAGGCAAGTGTATGCCTTGCAGTTAGAGGAAAAAGGGGAAAATAAAAAGAGTTAGTTTCTAAAAATAAAAATTTAAAAACTAACCCCAAAATATAGTTTTACTGATTACTTAACTCGTCCATGCATGCAGGGCAGATATTTTTTCCCTTATAAACTATAATATCTTTAGCATTACCACAGAAAAGACATGCTGGCTCATATTTCTTAAGAATAATACTATTGCCATCAACATATATTTCTAAGGCGTCTTTTTCAGCAATTTCTAAGGTCCTTCTTAGTTCTATAGGTAAAACTACCCTTCCTAATTCGTCAACCTTTCTTACAATTCCTGTTGATTTCATAAATGCGACCCTCCTTTAAATACAAAATTCGACAAACTTCACATATTTATAATACCATAATTGTAAATATACGTCAACAAAAAAAGAAAAATATTTTATTTACTTTATTGTAACCCAGTAAAACCAACTAAGGCAAGAGAATAAAATATTATTATAAATGATTTATATAATTCGACAATTTTCGACAAGATATTATAAAATCAGAATTATATATAAAAATATTTGCTTTTAGTAATGAAGGTTTACTAATAAACATATATATATTTAATAATAAGGCTTTAATTTTATAAAAGAATATATTCTACAAGCTAATATAAAATATCAGGTAAAAATATAAGATTAAAAAGGTGATTGAATGTTAAATTACATCTGGTCAGGCATGATATTAATAGGCTTTATAGTATCCGTTTTTACCGGTAAATTAGAGCAAACAAGTTATGCTGCCCTAAACTCATCAGGAAATGCCGTAAAGATGAGTATAGAACTGCTTGGTATAATGTGCCTATGGAATGGTCTTATGAAGATATCAGAAAAATCCGGTCTTATCAATAAGTTAGCCAAAGTATTTAGGCCCTTAACAAAATTGCTGTTTCCTAAAATACATTCACAATCTCCGGCAATGAATGCAATAGTGCTTAATATGTTAGCAAATATGATGGGGTTAAGCAACGCAGCAACTCCTTTAGGTTTAAAAGCAATAAAAGAATTACAAAAAATAAATAAAGAAAAAAGAACAGCATCTAATGAAATGTGTATGTTAGTGGTATTAAACACAGCATCAATACAAGTTATACCCTCTACAATTATAGCAATTCGTACATCTGCAGGATCAGCAAATCCCTTTGAGATAATAGTACCGGTATGGCTTGTAAGTATTTGTTCAGTAATAGTTGGTGTAATAGGGGCAAAAATCTTTCAAAAGAAAGATAAGCTTGGATAATCATAAAATAAAAGGAGAAAAAATGAAAATTATAAACACAATATCAAGCCTTGTAATACCAACGACAATATTTATAATTATAGTATTTGGACTAAGTGAAACAAAGATAAACATATACCAATGTTTTATAGAAGGGGCAAAAGAGGGGATAGATTCAACCATTAAAATATTACCCCCCTTAATTGCCCTTTTAATGGCAATAACGATAATAAGAGAATCAGGGGCAGTAGAAATAATAGGACATGGTCTTAAGCCATTAATATCAATAATAAAAATGCCCATAGAAATATTACCCCTTGCAATAATAAGACCAATTTCAGGAAGTGCAGCCTTAGCAACCGTTATGGATATTATAAATAAGTTTGGACCTGATACATTAATAGGGAGAATTGCCTCTGTAATGATGGGGTCAACAGAAACAACATTTTATACTGTTGCTATTTATTTTGGTTCAGTAGGAATAAGAAACTCAAGACATACAATCAAATCTGCATTATTGGCGGACATAACAGGCATATTATTCAGTATTTGGATTTGTAGACTTATGTTTAAGCTATAATAAATTAACCAAAAAGGCACCTTGATAAAAATCATATTTTTTCAGATTACTTGCCTATAGGCGGTATAAATCTAAGCTAAACAAGATATAAATATGATAAAATAATAAACTTGAAAAAATGTGGAATAATGATATCATATATTTTAGAGAAAATAAAAGAAAAATACATTATATCATTATAATAAAGGCACAATAACAAAAGAGTAGGAGGAGTATTTAATGGACAAGAAAACATTCTATATAACAACCCCTATATACTATCCAAGTGATAAATTACATATAGGACATTCATATACTACAGTAGCCGCAGATACAATAGCACGCTATAAGAGACTTAAGGGTTACGATGTTATGTTTTTAACAGGAACGGATGAACATGGGCAAAAAATACAAGGAAGGGCACACCAAGAAGGTATAACCCCTAAAGAATATGTAGATAAAATTGTAGAAGGTATAAAAGAATTATGGAAAAGTCTAAACATAACAAACGATAGGTTTATCAGAACTACAGATAAAAAACATCAAAAAATAGTACAAGCAATAGTAAATAAACTTCATGAAAATGGAGATATTTATAAAAGCGAATACGAAGGCTGGTATTGTACACCATGCGAAGCATTTTGGACGGACCATCAATTAAAAAATGGTAAATGCCCTGATTGTGAAAGACAAGTAGAGGTAACAAAAGAAGAAAGTTATTTTTTTAAATTATCAAAATATCAAAATAAATTAATCGAACATATAAAAAACAATCCGGACTTTATACAACCGCCTTCAAGGCAGAAAGAAATGCTTAACAACTTTTTACTTCCCGGTTTGGAGGACTTATGTATATCAAGGACAACATTTGACTGGGGAATCCCTATAACTTTTGATGAAAAACATATAGTCTATGTATGGGTAGATGCCCTATCTAATTATATTTCTGCACTTGGATACTCAACAGAAGAAGATAGTGATTATAAGAAATATTGGCCTGCTGACATCCATCTTGTCGGTAAAGAAATAGTACGTTTCCATACAATAATATGGCCGGCAATACTATTAGCATTAGGTGAACCATTACCAAAACAAATATATGGACACGGTTGGCTGCTTTTAGAGGGTGATAAAATGTCAAAATCTAAGGGCAATGTAGTAGATCCTTCTATTTTAATTGAAAGGTATGGAGTAGATGCCATAAGATATTTCTTATTAAGGGAAATTTCATTCGGTTCGGATGGTGTTTTTTCAAATGAAGCCTTAATCAATCGTATAAATTCAGACCTTGCCAATGATTTAGGAAATTTACTTAGTCGAACAATAGCAATGATAAATAAATATTTCGGTAAAAATATCTCAAAAGAAAGAGAAAACGCAGATATAGATGATGAATTAATAAAAATAGCCATAAGAACGCCTATAAAAGTGGAGCAACTGATAGAAAAGATGCAATTTAATACAGCCTTAAGTGAAATATGGCAATTAATATCAAGAACAAATAAATATATCGATGAAACTATGCCATGGTTAATAGCTAAAGATGAAACAAAAAAAGCAAGATTAGCCACTATTTTATATAACTTAGCAGAAAGCATTAGGATTATATCAATCCTAATTAATCCCTTTATGCCGGCAACATCATCTTTAATATGGGAACAAATAGGAATAAAAGATAAAACAGAGGTAAATTGGGATAGCTCAAAAGAATGGGGCTACTTAGATGAACAATTTGAAACAAAAAAGGGAAAACTTTTATTTCCACGAATAGACATAGAAGAGGAAATGAAGGCCTTAACACAACTTACAAATCAAGAACAAACAAAGGATGAAAATAAGAAGCCGAAAGCTGTGAAAAATGATAAAGAAGAGGATGATGAAACATATATAACAATAAATGATTTTACAAAATTAGATTTAAGAGTTGCTAAAGTAATCAATGCTGAAAAAGTAAGCGGAACAGACAAACTATTAAAATTACAATTACAAGTCGGAGAAAAAACGAGGCAAGTTGTTTCAGGCTTAGCACAAGAATATTCCCTTGAAGATATAATAGGGAAAGATGTAGTATTAATAGCAAACTTAAAGCCGGTTAAATTAAGGGGAATAGAATCACAAGGAATGATACTTGCAGCATCCAATAATGAAGAACTATCATTAATAACTATTGATAAAAATATAGAAAGTGGTACAAAAATTACTTAATAGGAAAGAATAAAACTAAGGAAAACAAGCATAATAGAGGGAGTGAAAATATGTTTTTCGATTCACATGCACATTATGATGACAAACGATATGATGAAGATAGGCAGGAATTGTTAAGTAAAATGAAAGAAAATGATATATCCTATATACTAAATGTAGGGGCAGATATAGAATCCTCAAAAAGAAGTATAAAATTAGCTGAAAAATATGATTTTATATATGCTTCTGTAGGTATACATCCACATTATGTTAAGGACCTTAAAAAAGAAGATATAATAAGCCTTAAAAATTTAGCAAAAAAAGATAAGGTAGTAGCCATTGGTGAAATAGGATTAGACTACTATTACGACAATTCACCAAGAGATAAACAAAAAGAATGGTTTAAAATTCAATTGGAGTTAGCTAAGGAATTAAAACTGCCTGTTATAATACATAATAGGGATGCACATAAAGATATAATGGACATAATACAAACAGAAGACATGTCATCAATAGTAGGTGTATTTCATTGTTATTCCGGAAGCTTAGAAATGGCTAAGATAGTTATAAATAAAGGTTTTTATATATCGATAGCCGGTCCGGTAACCTTTAAAAATGCAGTAAAGTTTATTGACATAATAAAAAGTATACCTGACGATAGATTACTAATTGAGACAGATTGTCCTTATTTGACACCGGAACCTTATAGGGGTAAAAGAAATAATTCTATATATATGAAATATACTGCAGAAAAAATAGCATCAATAAAAGATATATCAGTAGAAGAATTAGGGGAACAAACAACAAGAAATACAAAAAAGCTGTTTAAAATAAACTAAGCCAATAAAATAATCACAAAAACTTCCACACTACATATACTAATAATGAAGCATAGATATATTATTAGTATAAGGAGGAATTTTTAGTGGATGAAAAGAAAAGATCTGAACCGAGGAAACCGGAAAAGGAATATAGACCACCAGTTGCACCCCCAACTATGCCACCCCCAACTACGCCACCCCATATGAACAGGCCACAATACCCCATGTATCCGTGGATGCCGTGGTGTTGCCCTATGATGCCACCCATGATGGGAGGACCATGCTATGGTGACGATATGATGCATGGTGGAATGATGCCACCTATGCACGGCGGAATGATGCCACCCATGTTTGGAGGAGGTATGGGTGAAATGAATCCACCTATGCACGGAGGTGGGATGCA
>CAZRSG010000048.1:0-11525 GCA_964602705.1 uncultured Oscillospiraceae bacterium | reverse complement strand
CTAAAGCCAGGGTTACTGTTAGGGCAAATATTGATCGTTTAGTAGGTGGTGCCGGCGAAGAAACTATTATTGCAAGGGTTGGGGAAGGTATTGTAACAACAGTAGGCTCATCAGAAACTCATAAAGAAGTATTGGAAAATCCTGATTCAATCTCAAGGACAGTACTTAATAAAGGTTTAGATTCAGGGACTGCATTTGAAATCTTATCAATAGACATAGCAGATGTTGATGTAGGTAGGAACGTTGGGGCTCATTTACAGACTGATCAAGCAGAAGCTGATAAAAGGATTGCACAAGCTAAGGCAGAAGAAAGACGGGCTATGGCAATAGCTCATGAACAGGAAATGAAAGCATCGGTCCAAGAAATGAGGGCAAAAGTTGTTGAAGCAGAAGCTGAAGTGCCAAAAGCAATGGCAGAAGCCTTAAAACAAGGGAAAATGGGTGTAATGGATTATTATAATTTGCAAAATGTAAAAGCTGATACAGATATGAGGGACTCAATTTCTAAGATTGGTGATAAAGATAATAATACAAGTGAAAAATTATAAGGTGTGATACTATGGAAAAACTTATAACTATAATAATTTTTTATTTTATTTGGAACTTTTTCAAAAAGAAAATAAATGAAGCGGCTAAAGAAGGGCAAGGAAGCAATCAACCCCTTACATTACCTAAAACCTTTAAATACGACAACAAAAGTATTTTAGAGATAAAAGATGACTATTTAAAGAAAAAACCAATTTCAAAAAGTGACTATATAGAAGAAGTAGATAATGAATTTACGGAAGATAAAAAAATAATAAATTTACAATATCAAGAAAAGAAAAAAGATTATTCTTTAAAAACTGAAAAAAAAGATGACATTATTTCAGATGATTATTTCACAAGTACGAATATGTTAAATGCCATAATAATGTCAGAAGTTATAGGAAAACCTGTTTCACAAAAAAAAGTTTGTTTTAAACAGAAATAAAAACACAGAAAGATTTTTATTTGTAGTAAAATTTTCAAATGAAAATCTTTTTCTGTTTATAAAAGACTTACCAATTTGCATAGATTTTGTTAGCATAATTAAATTTGTTTTCGGTTACTTTAAGATTATAAATAAAAATTTATTATTTATATATAATCCAAATAATAAATATATAATTATGCTTATTGACTGGGGAGTGAATTGGTTGAATATAAAGGCATTTAAAATAAAAATAATGTCTATTATCTTATTGATGTTAACTACATTAATTATATTGCAGATAAATATATTTCTACCTAATAGGATTATTTTATCAGAAGGTGAAGAATACACCTATAATATATATTCTCCATTAAAAGTTTATGCAAAAGTTGATAAAAGTGGTGTTTTAAATTTAAATGGAGAAATGGTAGATAGTAATCGTACTTTAAAAACAAAAAAACCATTAACAATTAAGGCGGAACAAAATGGCTGTTTTAACTTAGAACTAAAACTATTGGGTTTAATCCCCATAAGAACAGTAAATATTAATGTTGAACCTAAAATATCGGTTATACCATGTGGTAATACTATTGGTGTAAAACTTTATACAGATGGAATACTAATAATAGGAACTTCAGAGTTTACAACAATATACGGCAGAAGGGGGCAACCATGGATAAAGGCGGAGATAAAAGAAGGTGATATAATAGATAGGGTAGAAGGTGAAAAGATAACAAATATTAATGACTTAATAAAAAAGGTTGATAATTCTGATGGAAAAGAATTAAATATTAGTATAATAAGAAAGGGTAAAAAAATAGATACCAAGATAATTCCTGAAAAGGATATTGAAAATAAAAAATATAAGTTAGGGTTATGGGTAAGAGATAGCACAGCAGGAATAGGCACTTTGACATTTATTGAACCGGAAACAGGATATTTTGGGGCACTTGGACATGGTATAACTGATATAGACACAGGTGAATTATTAACCATTTCTAAAGGTGAAATATTAAAATCTAATATTATATCTGTACAAAAAGGGCTTAAAGGGAAACCGGGTGAATTAAAGGGTGTATTTATGCAGGAAGCGACAAGCTTGGGGGAAATATTAAGAAATAACGAAAGGGGTATATACGGAAAGATAACAACAAAGCTAACAGATGTTCCACAGCCTATTATTGTAGGAACCGGACATCAAATAGAAGAAGGACCTGCATATATATTATCTAATATAAAGGGAGAAAAAGTAGAAAAATTTGATATCGAAATTCAAAAGGTTATGAAACATAACAACTTAAACGGAAAAGGTTTAATAATAAAAATAATAGACAATAAGTTACTGGAATTAACAGGCGGAATTGTACAAGGAATGAGTGGAAGTCCTATTATACAAAATGAAAAGATTATAGGGGCTATAACCCACGTATTTGTTAACGATCCAACGAAAGGTTATGGTATATTATTAGAATGGATGTTAGATAATACAGCATAAGATATATAAAAGATTAGTAAACTAATAAAATAAATAATAATTATACTAAGATTAAGGATTTATATTTTTAATATTAACTAAGTTTAATCTTAGTATAATTACAAATTTTCAAAATATTACAAAAAAAAGTATAAATATTTAAAATTATACTTGAAATATTAGCTAATAAAGAATATAATGTATTTATGTAAAAAAATACAATAAAATAAGGGGGAAATAAATTTGTTGGAATCTAAATTAAGAATTGTATTAGCTGATGATAATCGAGAATTCAGTGGAATATTAGCTAACTACATAGGAAAACAGGAAGATATGGAAATCGTAGGCATTGGAAAGGATGGGATAGAGGCATATGAATTAATATTAGAACATCAACCGGATGTAGCTATTATTGATATTATTATGCCTCATTTAGATGGATTGGGAGTTTTAGAAAAAATAAATACTCTCGAATATGAGCAAAGACCCATATGTATAATGTTATCAGCCGTTGGACAAGACAAGATTACACAAAGTGCCTTATCTTTAGGGGCGGAGTACTACATAGTTAAACCTTTTGAATTAGAATCTTTAGTTATGAGGATAAGACAATTAAAAGTAGCTGTAGACGAAGAAAAAAGAAATAATGATGGAGAAACATTTAATGAAAAGACGGCGATCTATAATTCTTCAACTAAAAGTTTGGAAAGTAAAGTTACAAAAATGATTCATGAAATTGGGGTGCCTGCACATATAAGAGGCTACCAGTATCTTAGGGATGCCATAATAATGACAATAAATGATATGGATATTATTAACTCAATAACAAAACAACTTTATCCATCAATAGCAGAGAATTATAAGACCACTTCCAGTAGAGTTGAAAGGGCTATCAGACATGCCATAGAAGTTGCATGGGGTAGGGGACATATTGAAACCTTAGAAAACCTTTTTGGATATACAGTTCAAACTGCCAAGGGAAAGCCAACAAATGGTGAATTTATAGCCATGGTTGCTGATAAATTAAGGCTGGAATTAAAAGTAAGCTAATTAGCTGACTATTAAAGTAAATAATTAAAAGGTTAGAATGGCATATTAGCTATTCTGACCTTTTAACTTTTTTACAAGACTTTCATCAGGAGTAACATAAAGAGTTTTATAATTATCATATATAACCATACCCGGTTTAGAACCTGAAGGTTTTTTAACATTCTTTATTTCAGTATAATCTATAGCAATATTTGAAGAAAATCTCCCTTTACTATAGTAGGCAGCTAATATAGCTGCTTCTAATATTGTTGAATCAGGAATTTTGTTATAATTATTTCTTTTAATAATTACATGACTACCGGGGATAGTTTTGCTATGAAACCATAGATCATTATTATGAGCAAACTTTAATGAAAGATAATCATTTTGTCTATTATTTTTACCCACATAAATATTAAAATTATCAGAACTTAAAAAAGATAGAGGTTTAGTAAAGGAACCCTTTTTTTGTTTGTTTGTTTTTATTTTTCTCTTTTTTATATAATTTTCTTGAAACATTTCTTCTCTAATTTCATCTATTTCATCTTTTTTTTCCGCATTAATAAGAAGTACTTTTAAAGATTCTAAGTACCTAATTTCTTCCTTATTAAATTTTATTTGTTTTTTTAGATAAACTACTGCATTTTTTGCCTTTGAATATTTTTGAAAGTATTTTTGGGCATTTTGTGCCGGTGTTAATTGAGGGTTTAGTGGTATATTAATTAAAGGATAATTTAAAGTATTATCCTTTACAGGAAGATAAAAGTTTTCAGCCTTTATCTTATCATCTCCTTGTTGAATTTTATATATATTTGCTATAATTAAATCTCCATATAATTTAAGTTCATCCCTATTTGCAACTTCATGTAATTTAGTTTTTTGAATTTCTAACTTCCTATTACACCTATCTAAATTAATATTAATGATTTTTAATAAGTTAGAAGTTTTCTGATTTAATCTATTTTGCAAATCACGGTTAAAATAAAAGGTATCCATTATATTACTTATAGAATTACTTTTATAAAATTCTATATTTTTATCGAAAGAAATATTAATAGCAGAAAAATCTATAATAGTGTTGTTAGCTTTTTTTAAAAGTATGGGTTCAAAAACATTATTTTTTATATGATGAAAAAGTTTAACTATACAAATAGCAACTTGTTTAAAGTCCTTATCAGATAAAGAAGCAAGGTTTATGTCTATATTAGAAACAGCCCTATAAGATATTTCTTTAGCAACAAGTGGGCTGATGCCCATAAGGCTCTTAACTATAGCATTATGTAATAATAAATCTTTACTTTGTGATAAAAGGGTCTCTTCTATTTCCTTGTGATTACATATAAGGGGATTTAATTTACCTTGTGAAGGGGGTTCAATATATTTATAGCCCGGTAAAACAGTTCGTACACTACTGATAGTATTATCTATATGTTTAATACTGTCTATAATAATATTATTAGAATCAAGTAAAATAATATTACTATGACGTCCCATAAGTTCTATAATTAGACTCTTAATAGTTAAATCGCCCATTTCATTATAACTTTCTATATTAAAGATAAGGATTCGTTCAAAACTTGGTTGGCTAATACTTACAATCCGCCCCCTTAATAAATGTTTTCTAAGCAACATGCAAAACATGGGGGCATCACTGGGGTTTTCTTTTATATAATCTGTAAAATAAACACGTGGATTATTTGGATCAGCACTTAATAAAAGGCTTCTATTTTTATTTTCAGCTCTGATTATAAATATTAATTCATCTTTTTCAGGTTGATAAATTTTATCAAGCCTACCATTTAAAATAGTATTATTAAATTCATTTGACAAACAATTTACTACAATTCCATCCAAAGGCATAAGATTATTTCCCCTTTCTGAGTATATTATAATTATATAGGAAACAATATCAAAAGTATACATGGGTTCAAAATATATTATAATTAACTATAATATAAAGTACAAAAGTGTAATAATAACAAATTATTTAATATAAATTATTTAAAATTATATTTAAATGCAAGCTTTTGTGCTATAATATAGAAAAATGCTTTATTTTTAAATAATATATATAGAAAGAATTACGAACAAAAATATTAGCTAAGGAAATGTTAGGAGGAGTAAATAGTGAAATTAATAAACATAGGTTTTGGAAATATTGTATCTGCAGAAAGATTAATAGCTATTGTAAGCCCGGAATCGGCACCTATAAAAAGGATAATACAAGAGGCACGGGAAAGAGGAATGTTAATAGATGCCACATACGGTAGGAGGACCAGGGCAGTTATAATAACAGATAGTGATCATATTATATTATCAGCAATACAACCTGAAACAGTTGCTCATAGATTATCAGGGAAAGCTAATGTCGTTATTGAAGAAGAGGTGAAAGATATTAAAGATGAGTGAAAAAGGATTACTTATAGTAATATCAGGACCTTCAGGGGCAGGAAAAGGAAGTATTTGTGATAAATTTATTAAAGATAATCCTAATATTGCATTATCTATCTCGGCAACAACACGATTACCAAGAAAAGGCGAAAAAGAAGGACTAAATTATTACTATAAAAGCAGAAAAGAATTTGAGAATATGATAGAAAATAGTGAATTATTAGAATGGGCATGTTTTTGTGGTAATTATTATGGAACCCCTAAAGAATATGTTGATAGGTTATTAAAACAAGGCAAAGACGTAGTTTTAGAAATAGAAGTTCAAGGAGCCCTTAAGGTGAAAGAACAATACCCAGAAGGGGTATATGTTTTTGTTTTACCCCCTTCAATACAGGAGTTAAAAAAGAGAATAATAAATAGGGCTACAGAAAGTGAAGAAAGTATTAAAAGAAGATTAAAGACAGCACAACTTGAATTTGTACATATAGAAAGATATAATTATATAATAGTAAATGAACAATTAGATAAGGCTGTTATAACTTTGGAGGCAATAGTAAAAGCAGAAAAAAGCAAGGTAGAAAGAAACCATAAAACAATAAAAGAGGTGTGCAAATAATGATTTATCCTTCTATAAATAAACTAATGAAAGATATTGATAGTCGCTATACTTTAGTAATAATTGCTGCAAAAAGGGCAAGGCGGCTTATAGATGGGGAACCAAAGATAATAGAGTGTAATTCAGAACAACCTGTAACTATTGCAATACATGAAATTGCAAGGGGAAAAGTAGCTTATATCAGAGATAAGGATTGATAAGAAATGCTAAAGGATAAAACAATTATTATAGGGGTTTGTGGGGGAATAGCAGCCTATAAGGCTGCAGATATTACAAGCCAACTAAAAAAATTAAATGCTAATATTAATGTTATTATGACCCGATCAGCCTGTGAATTTGTATCACCATTGACATTTCAATCTTTATCCCATAATTATGTAATAAGGGATATGTTTCAAGAGCCTAAGACATGGGATATAGAACACATATCACTTGCTCAGAAGGCAGACTTATTTGTACTTATACCGGCAACTGCAAATATAATAGGGAAGATTGCAAATGGCATAGCTGACGATATGTTAACTACTACAATTATGGCAAGTAAAAGGCCCCTTATATTTGCCCCTGCAATGAACACTAATATGTATGAAAATCCAATAGTACAACAAAATATAAACAAATTAAAATCTATAGGCTATAAATTTATAGAACCTGAAACCGGAAGATTAGCATGTGGTGATGAAGGAAAAGGTAAATTGGCTGATAGTCGAGATATTATAGATGCAATTATAGGTACAATAGCCTTTAATAAAGATTTATTAAACAAAAGGATTTTGATTACTGCCGGCCCAACTGTAGAAAATATAGATCCTGTTCGCTTTATAAGTAACCACTCAACAGGTAAAATGGGTTATTCTATAGCAAAAGCAGCAAAATATAGAGGTGCTAATGTTACCTTAGTATCAGGACCGGTTAACTTACCACAAATTCAAGACATTAAAACAATAAAAGTTAATTCAGCTAAACAAATGTATGAAAAAGTAATGGAAGAGTATAAAAATGCAGATATCATAATTAAGGCAGCTGCGGTGGCAGATTATAAACCAATTAATTTTATAAAAAATAAAATTAAAAAAACAAGTGAAATATTAGATATAGAACTTACTCAAAACCCGGATATTATATCAGACTTGGGTAAAAAACTTAATAAGCAAGTATTAGTCGGTTTTTCTATGGAAACAGAGAACTTAATACAAAATTCAAAAGAAAAGATGACAAATAAAAACATGGATATAATTGTAGCCAATGATTTAACCCTTAAAGGGGCTGGTTTTGGGACAGATACAAATATAGCAGCAATTATAAATAAAAAAGGTGATATTGAAAGATTTAGCATTATGTCCAAAGAGAAGTTAGCCCATATAATATTAGATAAGGCTTTGAAGGTTTATGGTGAAAAAAATGTCTAATATTTTAAAAGAAAAAAGATGTGGTGTGCATATTGAATAATAAGAGAAATATAGCTGAAGTTATAATTAGCAATACATCCAGGAGCTTGGATAAAATCTTTCATTACCTAATAGCTGACAAAGATATAAAAGAAGCTAAGATAGGCAAAAGGATAATGGTTCCATTTGGAAGAGGTAATAAAAAAAGCGAAGCTTTTATAATTGGTCTAATAGACTATAGTCCATTAAAAGAATTAAAGGAAATACATTATTTTTTTGATGATAAACCTTTTTTTAATGAACAAATGTTAGAATTAATCAAATGGTTAAGATTAAAATATTTATCTACATATTACGAAGCGATAAAAGTTACTTTACCGCCAAGAATGACTTTAAAGTTAATGGAATATATTAAACTTAACAAGCAATTGTCTTTAGAAGATACTGAAAAAAAGGTACAAAGGGCACCCATGCAAAAAGAATTGGTTAATCTTTTAAAACAATATCCGGATGGAATAGAAATTACAAATCTAACATCTATATATACCGGTAAAAATATTAAAAATATAATAAATGCACTTTTAAAGAAGGAAGTTATAGAAAAAGAAAATAAATATTACTCAACTGTCAAAGAAAAGAATATACGAGTTGCTTATTTAGATATAGCTTACGAACAAGCAGATCAAATTAAAGAAAGCATACAAGCAAAGGCACCGGCACAAGCAAGAATTATAGAAGTACTGCTGGAAAATGATTTTCTTGCACCAGCTGACCTTCTTGTTTTTTCAAAAAGCTCCTACAATTCACTTAATTTATTATACCAAAAAGGAATTATTAATTATAAAGATGTTGTAATTAAGCGTGATCCATATGATTATAAACAATTTAAAAAAACCGAGCCTTTTATTCCAACCCAAGAACAAGCGGAGGCAATTAATTTAATTAATGAAAAAGTTATAAAAAAGGAATCATTAACTATCTTATTAAGAGGCATAACAGGTAGCGGTAAAACAGAAGTCTTTTTGCAAACAATTAGTCAAGTAATAAGCCAAGGCAGGCAAGCAATTGTACTTGTTCCCGAAATATCATTAACCCCACAAATGGTAGAAAGGTTTATTAGCAGATATGGAAATAAAGTAGCAGTTTTACATAGTGCCCTATCGATTGGTGAAAGGTTTGATCAGTGGAAGAAGATAAATGATGGGCAAGTGGATGTTGTTGTAGGGGCGAGATCTGCAATATTTGCACCATTTAAGAATTTAGGTATGATTATATTAGACGAAGAACATGAAAACACCTATAAATCGCAAACAGCACTTAAATATCATGCGAGGGAAGTAGCAGAAGAAAGAAGTAAAAGAGAAAAAGCTGTCTTAATATTAAGTTCTGCAACCCCATCTATAGAAACATATTACAAGGCACAAGGTGGTCAATATAAAATTTGCCACATGCTCCAAAGATATAATGAAGCACCATTACCAAAGGTAGAGATAATTGACCTTAGAAATGAATTAATAAAAGGAAACACCTCTATATTTAGCACAAGATTAAAAGAAGAAATAGAAGATAATATAAAAAAAGGTCAACAAGTAATTTTATTTCTTAACAGACGTGGATACTCTACCTTTGTTTCATGTAGAAGTTGCGGCTATGTTCTTATGTGCCCAAATTGTAATATATCATTAACATACCATAGTAGCCACAAGCAAACATTAAACTGTCATTACTGTGGGTATGCTATGAGGAATATAGCAAAATGCCCTGAATGTAAAAGTAAATATATAAGATATTTTGGAACGGGAACCCAAAAAGTAGAGCAAGAAATTGAAAAGTTAATACCAAATGCTTCTGTAATAAGGATGGATGTTGATACGACAAGAAATAGGTTTGCACATGAAAAGATACTAAATACCTTTAAAGAAAAGAATATTAATATACTAATAGGAACACAAATGATATCAAAGGGATTAGATTTTCCGAATGTAACATTAGTAGGAGTTTTAGCTGCAGATATGTCACTTAATATTGATGATTTTAGGGCATCGGAAAGGACCTTTCAACTAATTACCCAAGTATGTGGCAGGGCAGGAAGAGGAAACATTGAAGGAAGAGCCATAATACAAACATACCAGCCGGAACATTTTACTATACAAATGGCAAAGCAACATAACTATATAGAATTTTATAAAAATGAAATACAAATAAGAAAACAGATGAAATATCCACCATTTTATCAAATAGCATCTATACTTGTAAGTGGAACAAATGAAAAAGAAGTTATAATCACTATAAAAAATGTTACAGCAAGGTTAAAAGCATCCTTAAAGCAGATAAAAAATCAAACCATCGACTATTACTTATTACAGGCAAATCCTGCACCAATATCTAAAATAAATAATAGGTACAGGTGGCGGACTATATTAAAATATCATGAAAATAACGAAATCAGACAAATATTACGTGAATTGCTGTACCAACAGGAAACAAATAAAAAAAATTATGAAATAAATCTTTTTATAGATATAAACCCTATTAATATGTTATAGTAATGATAATAACTAATAAAAAAAACAAGGGAGTGATAAGTTTATGGCTATAAGAGCGATAAGAACTAATGAAGATGAAATTTTGCGTAAAGTTGCCAAGTCCGTAGATAAAATAGATAAAAGAATTCTTACCCTATTAGATGACATGATAGAGATTATGCAAGAAGCTAATGGGGTAGGTTTGGCGGCACCACAGGTAGGTGTTTTAAGACGTATAGCTGTTATTAATGTGGAGGAAAAGATAATTGAACTTATAAACCCTGAAATTATAAGTACAGAGGGTGAACAAGTAGAAATAGAAGGTTGTTTAAGTGTACCCGGAAAATATGGTGAAGTAAAACGACCGCAAAAAGTAAAAGTAAAAGCATTAAACAGACATAACGAACCAATAGAAGTAGAAGGTGAAGGCTTACTTGCAAGGGCACTATGTCATGAAATTGATCATTTAGATGGCAAGTTATTTATCGATAAGGTTATAAAGTTTGTTGATGTTGAGGGGCGATACAATACATGAAAACATTATTTATGGGAACACCGGACTTTGCTCTACCATGCCTAAAGATGTTAGTAGATGAAGGCTATAATGTTACGGGAGTAGTAACACAACCAGATAGACCAAAGGGCAGGGGCAAAAGATTAACGGAGTCACCTATAAAAAAATATGCGAAAACAGAAAATATAAAGATTTACCAACCGGAAAATCTTAAAGGTGAAACAATAAAAAAATGTATACAAGAATGTGACCCGGAAATAATTATAGTTGTAGCCTATGGTCAAATATTACCAAAACACATACTTAATTATCCCCCTTATGGTTGTATAAATGTTCATGCTTCTTTACTTCCTAAATATAGGGGTGCTGGTCCAATCCAATGGGCAATAATTAATGGCGATAAATATACAGGTGTAACAACAATGTATATGGATGAAGGAATGGATACCGGAGATATTATCTTAAAAAAGGAAGTTATAATAGAAGATAACGAAACAGCTGAACTGTTACATGATAAGTTATCAATTATTGGTAAAGACCTATTAAAAGATACGATAAAACTTATTAAAAAAGGTATAGCACCGAGACAGAAACAAGATGAAGAACAAGCCTCATATGCACCTATGTTAGATA
>CAZRSG010000047.1:10754-11530 GCA_964602705.1 uncultured Oscillospiraceae bacterium | reverse complement strand
AACAGGTATTAGAATGGCAGATGGAAGAATACCGTTCTATCACAAATAAGCTTAGAGCATTTCAAGATGAGTATTTTAATATATTAAAAGTTGACACAAATATGAGGTCGGCAAATCCATATAATAAATATATTGTTAAATCATCAAATGAAAATGCTGTCAAAGCAGTGGGAGGACCGGAAGTAGTTGGTAATGTACACACTATATCGAATATAAAATTAGCCACAGCAACTACTGTAACAAGTTCAGATAAGATTACCAATCAGGGTAACGAACTTAGATTAACCGATAGTATGAGTCAAGTTCAATCTAAACTTGAAGGACAAGGTTTTGACTACGGAACAATAAAAATAACAAAAATTGAAAATGGAATAGAAACAGAAGTAGAAATTGAAGTTAAAGAAACAGATACATTAGGAAGCCTAATAAGTAGAATAAATAACAGTGATGCAGGTGTAAAAATAGAATATAGTCAATTTCATAATAAATTTACCATAAGCTCAAAAAAGACAGGCCAAGATAATAAATTTGAATTAGACAGTAATGGCAGTAATTTTTTTGAAGCAATTAAAATAAGTTCAGATAATATAATAGAAGGTAAAAATGCTTCATTTACACTGGATGGAGTTTCTAATGTAGAAAGATCATCCAATACATTTGCAATTGATGGAATAACTTATACACTATTAGAAGAGGTAGAGGAAGCAGTAACTATAACATTAACACAAGATATAGATGGTATATATGAAATAAGTATATTGGTTATACAATATATA
>CAZRSG010000047.1:7852-10744 GCA_964602705.1 uncultured Oscillospiraceae bacterium | reverse complement strand
ATATTAAGAATTTTATAGACTCCTATAATCAACTTATTGAAGATATAAATAGTAAAATAGGAGAAAAAAGAAATAAAAATTACATGCCATTAACAGCAGCACAAAAAGAATCAATGAAAGAAGAAGATATAAAGAAATGGGAAGAACAAGCTAAGGCAGGCTGGTTAAGTAATGATAGGATGTTAGAAAACATTGTAAATCAAATCAGAACTGCCCTCTATGAAAGCGTTGATGGAGTAAACTTAACATCTATTGGTATAACCACAGGAAGATGGGAAGAAAAAGGTAAGCTAATTATAAACGAACAGCGTCTAAAAGAAGCCATAGAAAATGATGCTTATACTATAACTAACTTATTTTCAAAACAATCATCAACATATTCATCTTATTCAGCTGATCATACTGCTGAAGAAAGAAAAATAAGATATGAAGAAAATGGATTAATGAACCGTGTTTTTGACATATTACAAGACAGTATAAGAACAACAAGAAATAAAGATGGAAGAAAGGGTCTACTTATAGAAAAGGCTGGTATCATAAACGATACAACAGAATTTGATAATCCCTTTACTGAACAGATTAAGAAAAAAGATAGATTAATTGAAGATTTGTTAGCTAAGCTATATATTAAAGAAGAACAATATTATGTTAAATTTGCAGAATTTGAAAGAGCTATAACATATATGAATAGTCAATCAATGTGGTTAGCTCAACAATTTGGCGGAGGATTTTAAAAAACTATAGGATTTGATTATAATGTTAGATGAAAAAACAGCAAAATACTATAAACTATTACAAGATAAGATGAAAATTGTCGATGAAATATATCAAAACACCATAAAACAGACACAAGCAATAGAAGATATAGATGATACCCGGCTTGTAAAATTACTAAAAGAAAGACAAAGACATATTGATAATATCGATAAGTTGGAGACTCTTATAAAAGAATTAAGCGATAAAATAAAAGTTAATGATGATATATTATTCATCCAAAAGGATATAAATCAAAAATTCAGAACAATATATAATCAAGACACTAAAAATATGGAGGGTGTTCACAGGATAAAAGACACTTTTAAAAAAGATATAGACCATATTATTATAGGAAAAAAAGCAATTAATAAAGGTTACTATAAAGAAGGAATACAAGCACATGGTTATTTTATAGATCATAAGATAGGGAAATGAGGTGTTATTTTTGGCAACAAGCAATCCTTATGCGGCATATCAAAGATACGGTAATATTAAAATTGACAGAACAAAAAATAATCATTTAAATAACAATAAAAACCAGATGCAAGATAAAAGTAACAATAGTAACTTTCCTAAATACACAAGCAATGGTGTAAGCCAATACTGGGAAAATACCATAATGACAGCTAATCCTGAGGAATTAACTTTAATGCTATACGATGGTGCCATAAAATTTTTAAATCAGGCAAAAGAATATATTAAAGATAAAGAAATTGAAAGAACACATATCTCCATTCTAAGGGCACAAGATATATTTTCAGAATTAATGGGAACCTTAAATATGGAATATGAAATATCTGAAAATTTATATAGTATATATTCATTTATAAGTGACAATTTAATGGAAGTTAATATTAAAAAAGATACTAATCTATTATCAGAAATGATCAATATTACAAGAGAATTACGTGAAACATGGCTTCAAGCAATGCAACTTATGAAAAAGAATTAAATATTTGAAGTTTTTTCAATGTAAAAATAATAAAAAACGGCATATAATATACTTGAGGTGATATAATATGCCAGCATCAAGAAAATCCAAGTTATTAGTACCGGAAAGTTACGATGCATTAAATAAATTCAAGTTAGAAGTAGCAGAAGACTTAGGATTGCTACAATTTGTAAAAGAAAATAATGATCATTACAAAGGCGATCTTCCGGCTAAAATTAATGGTCAAGAAGGTGGACCAATTGGTGGGGAAATGGTAAAAAGAATGGTTGCCATGTACCAAAACGGAATTAAATAACCAGCAAAATGTAAAGAATTAAACTTATAAAAAAGATTATTACAACTTTGTATATTCGCTTCACTCGGAACAATAGGGACTTATTTTTAATAGGTATTAAACCATATACTTTAAATTACAAATTATTATCCCGAGTGAAGCGACAATTTTATCTATAATAAACCTTTATTATCGCTTATAAAACTTCACAAATTTAATTGAATATAAATCACATAATAAAAGATTATTAGATTCAAGTTCACGTAATATAATATAATTAGCCCCAACCTCAACAAGCACACCTGTCCTATCCATAAACATATTAGTTCCGATTAAAAAATCTACTGTAACCATACTGCCAATTTGTGTCTTTAAAAAAGCAGCAATATAATTAATATCGGTAGTAGTAGGCGGTCCTTCTTGTGAACCATTTAAAGGCCATGGTATCGGCATGCCGGGCATATAAGGTTGGACAGGGAACATAGGGCTCGGTTGCTGAAATCCCGGCTGCATAGGCATCATACCGGGGAACATCTGCTGACCGGGAGGATTTAAACCAGGAGACCCCATGTTATTCTTATTAGCTTGGCTATAACACTTACTATTACTTGGTCGCACTTCATTATTCACTTACATCTCTCCTATCTAAATATTTAGAATATTTTTATAATATATTTATACTTTCTTAACTTCATAAGAATTAAAAAAAATTAACATAGTTAATACAAACTTCATAACCATTCCACATTCACAGAATAGTTAATACAAACTTCATAACCGTTCCGCATTCACGGAAGTAACGAAATACTAAGACTATGTCTCTGCGTAAAGTTCTGTAGGATTATAAAAACAATGGTCATTAATCCTGTGCTGCCAATATCCTGTACCATTATAAGGGAAGAAGTTTGGG
>CAZRSG010000047.1:0-7842 GCA_964602705.1 uncultured Oscillospiraceae bacterium | reverse complement strand
ATAATTCCTCCATTGCTATGTATTTGAATATTGAGGTGTTGGTCTATAAAAACAATGATTAAAAATTCTAGTATGAATAGTTCCTGAGCCGTTATACGGAAAAGTAGTTGGACAATTTGGAATAAAAGGATTCATATACCAAAGGGACTCACTAATTGCTGGAACCTTATTACCTGCTAATGCCCAATCAGCAACATCATAATGAATTTGTTCAGGGGGTATAAACCACACATTTTGTGGATTAGGATCACCACCAATCACGGTCTTATGGCATGAATACTGACACATTTGTTCAATAACACGCCGCAAGTCGCCTTGATTAACCCTTTGATACTCACCATAGGGAATATGGACCCTATTCATAGTTACGGTAGCTACAGCCCTCATACCTTCTAATCCTTCACCCTCAGCCTCACAACGGATAAGGCGGGCAAAAAGTTCTCTTGTTGACATAGGCATATGTTTATCACCCCATTTAAAAAATATTATCTACATAATATAGTATTCATTACCCTATAAATTTGCTACAAGCTTAGCCTTATCCTTAGTTTTTATTAATAAGAATAAGAAGTTATGTCAACCAGGTATTAAATTGGGGTTGACATTATACAAAAATCAACATATAATAATATTGTAAAATATTTTAGAAGAGAATAGATGAGATGAGAGGAGTTAGTAAAATGAAAAAAGTATTACCAGATGAGAAAGGTTATTTTGGAAGTTTTGGGGGGAGGTTTGTTTCACCCGAATTAGAACAGGTCTTGGACGAATTAAAGGAAGCATTTGAAAAATATAAAGATGATCCTGAATTCATAAAAGAACTATCATATTACAATAAGTTTTATGTTGGTAGACCCAGCCCTTTATACTATGCAGAAAGATTAAGCCAAAAAGTAGGAGGGGCAAAAATATATTTAAAAAGAGAAGATTTAAACCACACTGGTGCCCATAAAATTAACAACACTTTAGGCCAGGTACTCTTAGCAAAAAGATTAGGAAAACAAAGAATAATTGCTGAAACAGGTGCCGGTCAACATGGGGTTGCTACAGCAACAGCATGTGCACTATTTGACATGGAATGTATAGTATATATGGGCGAAGAAGATACAAAACGTCAAGCCTTAAATGTTTTTAGGATGGAACTTTTAGGAGCAAAAGTTGTATCAGTCACAAGTGGAACAAGAACTTTAAAAGATGCAGTTGACGTGGCATTAATGGACCTAATAGAAAATTATAAAACAACTTATTATATGCTTGGTTCAGCAGTAGGACCAATGCCATATCCGGAAATCGTAAAGTACTTTCAATCTATTATAGGCAAAGAAGCCAAAGAACAAATTTTTGAAATAGAAAAAAAATTACCTGATTACCTTATTGCTTGTGTTGGTGGAGGCAGTAATGCTATTGGTTTATTTGCACCCTTTTATGGAGACGAGGAAGTTAAATTTATAGGTGTCGAACCAGCAGGCAAAGGCTTAGAAACAGGAATGCATGCAGCAAGTCTAACAATGGGTACTCCCGGAATTATACATGGATTTAAATGCTATGTTCTACAAGATGAAAAAGGTGAACCCTTACCAGTATATTCTATATCAGCAGGCTTAGATTATCCGGGAATAGGACCGGAACATAGTTTTTATAAGGATAGTAAAAGAGCAGAATATGTTACCATTACAGACAAAGAAGCCTTAGAAGCTTTTATGGAACTATCATCAGTGGAAGGAATTATACCAGCCTTAGAAAGTGCCCATGCAATAGCATATGCAATAAAATTTGCAAAACAGTTAGCAAAAGATAAAATTATAGTTATTAATTTATCGGGTAGAGGCGATAAGGATGTAGATCAAGTATCCAAGTTATTAGCTAACTATAAAAAATAGAAAACCACACCTTAAATTTATAGAAAAAGTTTAATAAGGGATAAACTATCTAAACTAATATAAAAAACGAAATATTTAAAAGGGTTAAATAAGTAAAAATAGCTACAACTTATTTAACCCTTTTTATATAAATAAGTAAATTTATAAAGGATAAATATTAAATATTTAAAACAAATAAAATATATCAATCACTCAAAAATTATTACACCCATACCATTTAAAGTTTCTTTATTTATCTCATTTTGTGGTGTAATATTATGTTGTTTTTGAATTTCAAAAACAGACTTTTTCATATTATCACCATATATTCCATCAATATCACCATGATATAAGCCCTTTTTTCTTAAAATTTTTTGAATATATATTACATCAGCCCCCCTATCCCCCGGCTTAATATTTCGTGGTGATAAAGTAAATGGGGAAAAGGGCCCATTTGAAACAATAACTCTTGTATTTAAAGGAATGATATCCCATAATTCCTTTGCATTTTCACTATACATCCTTATACATCCCTGTGAAATATTATCACCAATTGACTGTGGTTGTGTAGTACCATGAATTCCATACTTACCCCAAGGTACATTAAGCCCTAACCAATGACCACCAAAGCCCTCACCCCATTTATATTTATTAATAATTTTCCATACACCAAACGGTGATGGGGTTTCATCTTTACCACCTGCAACAGGATATATTTTAATAACATTATCACCCTTAAATAAATAAAGTAAATATTCAGATAGATCTATGAAAATTTCATAACTTTCTTCATTCGAAGAAGTATGTAATAAGTTATCATAGTCCATATTCAAATCCTTATCTGCAAAAAAAAGCCTATGTATAAAAAAATTAAAAACTAAAAATAGTAAAATAGATATAAATAAAATAAACTTTTTTAATTTCAACATTAATCACTCCAGGAAAGAAATATGCATCGTATTATTAATATTATTTTAGGACTCATGAAAATATTCTAAAGGTTTTATAGGTATTATAATAAGTATAACTTCCTTATAGTTAACCCTTCCATATTAGAATTAAAAATATTATTCTTACTAATATAAAATAAGGCGGATAATAGGCCCTTAATCTTCTATAATAGCCGTCGGTTAATTTTATAATCTATGAATGATAATTAAATATCTATTATTTACTTGACAGTTAAAAGGGGTATATTTATAATACTATATAGACAAGTACGATAATAATAAAAACTATAGTAAAAAGCATAAAAAGACCTATATCATATGGAAATATAACTTTCATATAATAAATATTATAAATAGAGGAGGCGCACATATGAGTGAAACATTTATTTGTGCAATAGAAAGAACAGAAAAACCTAACCAAGTTAGAAGGGATGGCTTTGTTCCCGCAGTTGTATATGGAAAAGAAATAGAAGGAACAAAAAGTGTGCAATTTAATGCAAGGGAACTTAAAGCACTACTTAGAGGACGTACTGTAAATGCAAACATTCAAGTAAAAGTGGATGGAAATATTGAACGAGGAATAGTTAAGGAAATTCAGCGGGATGCAATAAGTGCTGAAATTATCCATCTTGATGTACAAGCAGTAAGTGCAAAAGAAATACTAAGGCTACGAGTACCAATTACATTTGATGGTAGAGATAACTTAATTGCAAAAGACCAAATGATACAAATATTTATATCAGATGTAGAAATTATGGGAGAGGCAGCTAAGATCCCGGAAGTAATACATGTTGATATATCAAATAAAGAAATTGGCGATAAAATAGAAATAGAAGACCTTAATTTAGATACAGGCTTAGAAGTAATGGACGATATATCAGAAGGTTTTGCAATGATAACTGAAATTGAAGAATTAAAAGTAGAATCAGAAGAAGAAGATGTAGAAGGTTTAGAAGAAGATGGGGAAACAGAAGAACAAGAAGACGAAGCCGAAACAGACCAAGAATAAGAAACTAAAAAAGAACATGTTGTTATTAAAAACGACATGTTCTTTTTTTGAGTAAATCCATATTAGTAAAATATAATTTATTAAAGGTGATTAAATGAACAAAAAGCAATTAAGGGAAAAGTATTTTAATTTAAGAGGACAATTATCTTACCAAGAAATTAAGCAAAAAAGCCAAATTATAATTAATAAATTTGTAAATACAAGCCATTATAAAGATTCAAAAATAATAATGTCATATATAAATATGGGCAACGAAATAATAACCAAAGACTTAATAAAAAAAGGATTACAAGAAAAAAAAAGAATTATAGTACCAATTACAGATAAAAAATTAAAAAGATTAAAACTGTCCGAATTAAAAGATTTCGATAAAGAACTTGAAAAATCCACCTATGGAATTTTAGAACCCAAACAGGAATATATAAGACATGTAGAAGAGTCCATATTAGACATAGTAATAGTACCCGGCTTAGTATTTGACCAAGGTGGCTATAGAATAGGCTATGGTGGTGGATATTACGATAGATTAATAGAAAGGCTGAACAAGGCTACCATATTAATTGGACTTGCGTTAGATTGCCAGTTAATAGACCGTATACCTAACGAAGACTTTGATAAAAGAGTAACATATATTATAACAGAAAGTAAAATAATAAAAACACAAGAATTGTAATAATAATGCTTCCCTGCTTGTGTTCAATTCATAAAGACAAATGGATTTTGAAAAGATGGAGGAAATATGAAAAACTTACCACAGCGAAAACCTTCTCGCTTGAAAGGTTATGATTACTCTCAGTTAGGATATTATTTTATAACTATATGCACTAAAAATCGAACATTTCTATTTGGGGAAATCAATAATGATGAGATGGTATTAAATGAATGTGGAAAGATAGAGCAAGATGTATGGATGGATTTAGGAAATCATAACCAATAAAATAATAACCTGCAATTAGCACCAATAAAATAATAAATAATGAAAATTGACATAATAAAATAATATGGTATAATTAAAAATAACACCCCCCTACACGGGGGGGATAATTTGGAGTTGTAAATATGTCCGAAAAAGAAAATAATAAAAAAAAAGAAGAAATTACAATCTTAGTATCGGGGATGTCATGTGCTGTTTGCTCAAAATCAGTAGAAGACACATTGAATAAACTAAAGGGTGTAGAAGAAGCGAGTGTAAACTATGCTAATGGAAAGGCAAGGATAATTTATAATTCAGAAGAAATTGAAATAAAAGACATGAAAGATGCCATTGTAAAGGCGGGATATAAGCCGATTGAAAATGACGGAAACAAACAATTGGATTATCAAGATAAACATTCCAAAGAAGAATTGGCGAAATTAAAACATAAACTTATACTTGCACTAACATTTACCATACCCCTATTTTATATGGCTATGGGGCCAATGATTGGTCTACCCATACCAAAACAAATTTTAGCAGAGAATAATCCCTTAGCCTTTGCATTAATCCAATTAATATTAACTATTCCGGCAGTAATAGCAGGATATCAATTCTATACTGTAGGTTATAGCAAATTAATACGACGCCAACCTAATATGGATTCACTCATTGCAGTCGGAACAAGTGCAGCAATTATATATGGTCTGTATTCTATATATAAGATAATTATAGGCGATGACCCTATTAATTATGCAGGTAATTTATATTTTGAAAGTGCAGGAGTAATAATAAGTTTAATTTTATTAGGGAATTATTTAGAAACTATATCAAAAGGAAAAACATCAGAAGCAATAAAAAAACTAATGGGGCTTAGTCCTAAAACAGCAATAATCATAGTTGACAATAAGGAAGTAATAACCCCTATTGAAGAAGTAAAAGTAGGTGATATTATAATAGTTAAACCCGGTGAAAAGATACCGGTAGACGGTATAGTTATTGAAGGAACAACACATATTGATGAATCAATGTTGACAGGGGAAAGTATCCCAATAAAAAAAGATATCGGAGATAAGGTTGTAGGGGCAACTATTAATAAAAATGGAACTATAAAATTTAAAACTAATAAGGTAGGAAAAGATACAGTATTATCACAAATCATTAAACTTGTTGAAGATGCTCAAAATACAAAAGCCCCAATAGCTAAAATAGCTGATACAATATCAGGTTATTTTGTACCTACAGTAATAATAATAGCAATTATAGCGGGAATTGGATGGTACCTATATACAGGTTCCCTAAACTTTTCACTTGAAATATTTATTTCCGTATTAGTAATAGCATGTCCTTGTGCCTTAGGATTAGCAACACCTACAGCCATAATGGTAGGAACAGGCAAGGGGGCAGAACATGGTATTCTAATAAAAAGTGGTGGGGCATTAGAAATAATTCATAAAGTTGATACGGTAATATTTGATAAAACCGGGACAATAACAGAAGGTAGCCCAAAAGTAACCGATATAATTACTACGGACGAATTTTCAGAAGAAAAAGTTTTACAAATAACGGCTTCTGCCGAAAAGGGTTCTGAACATCCCTTAGGTGAAGCTATAATAAATAAGGCGATAGAAAGAAATATTGACATACTAAAATATAAGACCTTTACTGCCATTCCCGGTCATGGTATAGAAGTGGAAATTGAAGATGACCTAATTCTAATAGGCAATAAAAAACTAATGGATGATAGGCATATAGAAGTAAGTATAGAAGCTAAGGCTAACAGGCTGGCTAATGAAGGTAAGACACCTATATATATAGGCATTAATAATAAGTTAGCAGGTATAATAGCTATAGCAGATGTAATAAAAGCCAATAGCAAAAAGGCAATCCAAAGGTTACATGACATGGGCTTAGAAGTTGTTATGCTTACCGGAGATAATCAAATTACAGCGGATGCTATAGGAAATCAAGTAGGAATAGATAAGATTTTGGCAGAGGTTTTACCGGAAGATAAGGCTAATCAAGTAAAAGAGCTACAATCCCAGGGTAAAAACATTGCAATGGTGGGTGATGGAATTAATGATGCACCTGCATTAGCACAAGCAGAAGTGGGAATAGCTATAGGTTCAGGTACAGATGTAGCAATTGAATCTGCAGATGTTGTATTAATGAGAAATGATTTAATAGATGTTTCAACTGCCATCAGGCTTAGTAATCAAACAATACGTAACATTAAAGAAAACCTATTTTGGGCATTTGCCTACAATACAATAGGAATACCTATTGCTGCAGGACTTTTATATATCTTTAATGGTCCATTATTAAATCCAATGATTGCAGCAGCGGCAATGTCATTTAGTTCAATTTCAGTAGTATCTAATGCTTTGAGGCTTAAATTATTTAAACCTGTAAATTAGTTTAAATAAGCTATGAAAATAAAACAAAGGATGTTAAGATAATATGGTAGAAGATAAAGAAGTATTAAATTTATTAAAAACAGCTAAGGGTCAAACAGAAGGCATTATAAAAATGGTTGATGATAATAGATACTGCATAGATGTATTAAGACAAATATTAGCAGTGCAAGCTATTTTTAAAAAAGTCAACCTTAAAATTATAGATAACCATATAAAAAATTGTATTAAACAGGCCTTTGAAGAAGGAGCCGGTGAAGAAAAGGTTAATGAAGTTATTGAAATAATCAACAGGTATGCAAAATAATAAATATAATAACTTTATAGTCACATTATAAGGACTATAAAGTTATTATATATTATAAATAGCTTGAGAATATAAAGAAATAGGTGAGTTAAATGGTCAGGGATACTATTAATATTTTGGGTACAAATGTAGATAGGCTTACAATGGCACAAGTAGAAAGCAAAATATGGACTTATTTAAAAAAAGATGAACTAAGAATGATTTTCACACCAAATTCAGAAATGATTATGGAAGCGGTAAAAGACAAGGAATTTCAAGGCATATTAAATAAAGGTGATATAGTTACACCGGATGGTATAGGTTTGGTATATGCTTCAAAAATTTTAAGAAAACCAATAAAAGAAAGGGTTGCAGGTTTTGATATTGCAAAAACAATAGTCTCAAAACTGC
>CAZRSG010000046.1:4961-11638 GCA_964602705.1 uncultured Oscillospiraceae bacterium | reverse complement strand
TTTGTCTAATATATTTTATAGTGGCATTACCAAGGATATGGGTAGAGCAGGCAAGGCGTATATTATTAGATATTTCTTTTTTTGATAAAAGCCTTTTTTCTGCATTCGTTAGCTCGGATAGTTTACCTTTTGCTATTACTTTACATTTACCACATATGCCTTTCCCACCACAGGGTTTGTCTAACTTTAAATCCAATTTTTCTAATAAAGATGAAATGAGTATCTTTTCTTTATATCTAATCTTTATTTCTTTATCTTCTGTTTGTATTATAATCGGCATTTAAGTTACCCCCCTTATTGACTAAATATTATAAAACTTTTCCTATAAATAGTGATACACAGGCTGGACTTACCAGCCTGTGTATCTTATATTTTTTCAAATACGTCTTTTCCTAACCCACACATAGGGCATACCCAATCTTCCGGTAAATCTTCAAATGATGTTCCCGGTTCAATACCAGCATCAGGGTCTCCTTCTTCAGGATCATAAATATAACCACATGCTGTACATTCATATTTATCCATATTCTTTCCTTCCCTTCTTTTGTAATCTTATATATTTTTATATTATAATATATTATTTACCACATATTATAATATCTTAAACATTTTTTTATCTTTGTATTTAATTATAAAGATTAAACTTTAATTAAAGTGTTTTCTATCTTTTCTATAAAGTCTTTCCCCTCTTTTATTGATAAGGATACTGCTTCTGCTGCTGGTCCACCCACAAGATTTCTTTCTTTTATACATTGTTCTAATGTTATTGCATCATATATATCTTTATCAAATATCATGGAACAGTTTTTATATTCTTCTAATGTTAATTCTTCTAATGTTTTATTGTTTTCTATACAATATATAACCATTTTACCCACTATCTCATGAGCCTGCCTAAATGATAAGCCTTTTTTTACAAGATAATCTGATATGTCAGTTGCATTTGTAAAACCACCTTTTGCCCCCTCATGCATCTTATCTTTATTTATTTTCATAGTGGTTATCATTTTTGTAAATACAGGTATACATAGTTTAACTGTATCTACTGCATCAAATATTGCTTCTTTATCTTCCTGCATATCTTTGTTATAAGCTAATGGTAATGCCTTCATAATGGTTAATAAGGCTATTGTGTCACCGTATACTCTTCCCGTTTTACCTCTTATTAATTCCGCAACATCCGGATTTTTTTTCTGGGGCATGATGCTGCTACCTGTACTATATGCATCATCAAGTTCAATAAATGAAAATTCATCTGATGACCAAATTATAAGTTCTTCACAAAAACGACTTAGGTGCATCATTATAATGGATAGGCAAGCAGATAATTCTATTGCAAAATCTCTATCACTTACACCGTCTATACTGTTTGCTGTGATTGTATTAAAATTCAGTTGTTCTGCCACCATATATCTATCTATATTATATGTTGTTCCGGCTAATGCACCGGAACCAAGAGGCATTATATCTATTCTTTTATAGGTATCTTGTAATCTTTCGATATCCCTTTTAAACATTTGAAAGTATGCCATCATATGATGGGCTAAGGTTATAGGTTGTGCTTTTTGAAGGTGTGTATAACCCGGCATTATTGTATGTAAATGACAGTCACCTAATAATGTTAGTGCTTTTAAAAGTTCTATTAACATTATTTGAATTTCATTAACCTTATCTTTTAAATACATTCTTATATCAAGTGCAACCTGATCATTTCGGCTCCTTCCTGTGTGTAGCTTTTTCCCTATATCACCAATTCTATCAATAAGTATCTTTTCAATATTCATATGAATATCTTCGGCATCTATTTCAAATTCAATTTTATTAAATTCTATATCTTCTAATATTTGTAGTAGGGTTTCTTGTATAAGTTTTGATTCATCTATAGGTATTATATTACACTTACCCAACATATTTACATGAGCTATACTGCCTAATATATCTTGTCGATACATCTTTTTATCATATCTTATGGATGAATTAAAGTCATCTACCATTTCATCTGTAGCCTTTTGAAATCTTCCGCCCCATAATTTCATATTCCTCACATCCTAACTATTTTTATCCATCATCATTGCCCTAACTTTTAAAGGTAAACCAAATAAATTAATAAAGCCTTCTGCATCTTTTTGGTTATATACCTCATCTTCTGAAAAGGTTGCTATTTCCTCATTATATAGGGAATATGGTGATTTTGCACCTGCCGGTTGGCAATTACCCTTATAAAGTTTAAGTTTTACTGTCCCTGTTACAGTTTCTTGGGTATTATCTACAAATGCTGATAGGGCTTCCCTTAATGGTGTATACCAATTACCATCATATACTAATTCTGCAAACTTTACCGATAACATCTGTTTAAAGTGTAATGTTTGTCTATCTAATGTTAGGTATTCTAATTCTTTATGTGCTGCATATAGTAAGGTCCCACCCGGTGTTTCATAGACTCCTCGTGATTTCATTCCTACCAACCTGTTTTCAACTATATCTGCAATTCCTACCCCATTATCTCCGGCAATTTTATTTAATTGGTCTATTAATTCAACAGGGGAAAATTCCTTGTTATTAATTTTTTTAGGTATGCCCTTTTCAAAGTAAATTTCTACATATGTTGGCTCATTAGGTGCCTTTTCCGGTGTTGTCATTAGCTTAAGCAGTTTATCGTATTGAGGTTCATTCCATGGGTCTTCAAGGTCTGAACCTTCATGACTTAAGTGCCATAAGTTCCTATCCCTACTATAATTGTCTTTTTTAGTTACCGGTATCGGAATGTTTCTTTTTCCTGCATAATCAATAGCATCTTCTCTTGATTTTATATCCCAAATTCTCCATGGTGCTATAATTTTTAAGTGCGGTGCTAATGCTTTTATGGTAAGTTCAAACCTAACCTGATCATTCCCTTTTCCTGTTGCTCCATGACATATAGCTGTTGCTCCTTCTTTTAAAGCAATTTCTACTAATCTTTTTGCTATACATGGTCTTGCAAATGAAGTTCCTAATAGATATTTTCCTTCATATACAGCCTGTGCTTTTAAAGTAGGAAAGACAAAATCAGTAATAAATTCTTCTTTTAAGTCTTCAATGTATAGCTTACTTGCCCCTGTTTTTAGTGCTTTTTCCTCTAAACCTTCTAATTCTGCTCCTTGCCCAACGTCACCGGCTACAGCAATTACGTCATAGTCATAATTTTCTTTTAACCACGGTATTATTATAGATGTATCTAAGCCACCTGAGTAGGCTAATACAACTTTTTCTTTATTATTCATACAAAAACCTCCTCTTTTATGATAGAATATTAATAATTAATAGTTTTGATATATTATACATGATTTTACTATGACAATTATAGAAATGTGAAAATACCGAAAACATCAATTAATTAAGTATTTTAATAAATTATAACACATTTAAAAAAACAAGTAAAGACATAGTTTAACAGAGTTTTTGACGGCAAGTTGTATAATCAAAGTGATTAAGAATATCTGATATAATTTGTTCAAGCTGTCCTCTTGTTGTAACTATCATGTCAGCAGGTAATGTTTCAGGCAGTTCATAGTAATTAGCATTAGCCTCTATGTTCGCAAGTTTATTCTTTTCTGTTGTCGTATAATTATTATCAGATAAGCCCTTACCATCTATTTTATCAACCTTACCATGTATTAAGTCTAAAACATTATCGCCCAAACAGCCTTACTGCTAACACTATGGCCAAAGCCTAACACACTCTCCCTATCTCTATCCCTACACCTATCATTAACATCTAAGAAATCTTTAAGCTTCTGCTCTTTTTCCTTAAGCCTAACAGCATACCTATCAAACATTTCCTTATCCCCAGCAGCATCATAAGCAACACATCTTTTCTTTTCAACACGAATAGCCCTCTCAAGCTTTCGTTGCTCCTGCCCTATCTCATAAGCCTTATCATTAGCTTCCTTATCATACTCCGTAAAAGAAGGAGAAGACAAGCCCTCAAAATAAGCATAAAAATCATGATAGCAATTCCAACCCTTTAAACCATCACCAGTACCATAACCAGTGCTATCCTCAAAATCTCTATACTTTCTACTGGTACCACTCCTGCTATAAATTTGACCTTGCCAATCCGCATGAGAAGGACGAGCCCCGAAATGACTTGTTACTTCTACTAAATCACAATCCATCTCATCCATACGCATAATCTGTAGCTTACCTGTAACCTGATTAACCCCAGTAACAACAGCACGCCTTACAGCAACATCAATCTGATCATTATGGCCGCTATTATATCTAAAAGCCTTAATACCATCATCAGCAATAGACTTAACAGCCTGCCTAATAGCTTTCTGTGGAGTAAAAGCACCTGTACTAATCTGCAAATAAGCTAAATCCAAAGCATAGCCTTAATAATATCAGTAAGAGCTTTCTCAACAAACATACTATATTTCTCTGCACTCTGAACCAAATCCTGTTTACTGCCAGTATACTCAGTAGCCGTTTTAAACCTCTCCAAATTAAACTTATAATGCTTATATAAAAGTTAATAGTTATTTTATCGCTTACATTGTCAATTCCAAATATCATTTGTGCTTCGCATGTGACTCCAATAGGGATGCTTTGCGGATAGATTGTTTACAATGAATGAAATATAGTATATAATTCTAAATATATAGAAGGTGATTTAAATGACGAGAGAAGATTATTTAAGAGAGATGATTTCTGGATAATATAAAAGCATAAGAAAAGTTTCAGAGCACATTGGGGTACCAAGTACCACAATAACGAGCATGCTGTCAAATGGTATTAGAGGTGTGGCGGTTGATACCATTATAAAAGTATGCAGAAGATTAGAAATATCACTAGATGTTATAGAAGATGCGAATAGCCTTAAACAGAATATCAATGATATAGAAAATGATAAAAGTAACCCTACTACGGACACGCCTGAAAAGATTGATAATGCATTAGAAGTTTCCATGGATAAGTTACTTGGCAAATCTTTTAGTGGTCTAATAGGAGAACAAATTAAAAAATAGGCATAAGTATAGAAGAATTATCTGAAAAGATTGGATTTCCTATAACATATTTCAATGCATTAACTAATGTAATGCCGGATGAAAGAGATTATGAAAACATTACTAAAATTGCTAAAGCAGTAAAATTTTCTCCGGGAGTGTTACGTGCGGCACTTGCTATACAGGAACCTCCTGTCTACCATTTTAATGATTGAACACCAGAAGAGGATTCTTCAGATATTTTTTGTGATAATGATGTAGAAGCAAAAGAACTTTTAAATTGTATTGAAAATGTAAGCAAAGAGGAAATTATAAAAAGCATTAAATATTGATTATGTATAAGTATTCAATATGATAAAATTTATAATAAAAAATTATTTATAACATTTAAGGAAGGTAAAGTATGATAATATTAGGAATAGACCCGGGTATTGCACTTGTTGGTTTTGGTATAATTAAATATACGGGAAATAAATTTAATATAATTGATTATGGGGTTATTAGGACAGATGCAGGCATGGATTTACCTGATAGATTAAAAAAAATATATAATGATATAATTTCTTTGATTGAAAAGTATTGTCCTGATGTTATTGCTATTGAAGAATTGTTTTTTAATAAAAATGTAAAAACTGCACTTATGGTTGCACATGGTCGTGGTGTGGCAATGCTTGCAGCAATAAACAAATCTTTAAGTATATACGAATATACCCCTCTACAAATAAAACAAGCAGTGGTTGGGTATGGTAGAGCAGAAAAGTCACAGGTTCAACATATGGTTAAGGCTATATTATTTTTAAATGATATTCCTAAGCCTGACGATGCTGCAGATGCACTTGCTATAGCTATTTGTCATGCACATTCTTCAAATTTTAATAATGTTCTAAACAAAAGTTTATAATTTAGGAGGTTTTGTATAGTATGTTAGCATATTTAAATGGAAGGGTTAGTTTTATTAAAGAAAATTACCTTGTTATTGATGTTAATAATATTGGTTATAAAGTATTTACACCTTCTTCTACCTTTCCGCAATTACCCTTACATAGTCAAGAAATAAAGCTTTTTACCTATCTACATGTTAGGGAAGACGCAATGGATTTATATGGTTTTATTAAGGAAGATGAACTTTCTATATTTGAATTGTTAATTTCTGTTTCCGGTATCGGTCCTAAGGTTGCATTGGGCATCTTATCCGGTATTAAACCGTCCGATATTGCTTTAGCAATAGCAAGAAGTGATAGCAAGACCTTAATTACGGCACCGGGTATTGGTAATAAACTTGCCCAAAGAATAATTTTGGAGCTTAAAGATAAAGTGAAGTCCGATTACTTGGAGAAACTAACTATAGATAAGAACTTTTCTAATGAAATTGGACACTCATCTGAAGCCATCAATGCTTTAATTTCTTTAGGGTATTCACTTTCAGAAGCTAATTCTGCTGTTTTAAAACTTGATAAACAAGATTTAACAGTTGAAGATACAATTAAAGAAGCTTTGAAACTTATGAGTAAATAGGTTTATATTTTTTCATAATTAAATATAATATGTTTTACTTTTAAACTTGCTATGATATTTGTAAAATGGAGGTTTTATTCTATGAGTACAGAAGAACGTATAGTAACTAGCCAATATTCACAAGAAGATATGAATATTGAAAAAGATTTACGTCCTAAAATATTAGACGACTATATA
>CAZRSG010000046.1:0-4951 GCA_964602705.1 uncultured Oscillospiraceae bacterium | reverse complement strand
ATAGGTCAAACTAAGATTAAAAATAATTTATCGATATTTATTGAGGCTGCTAATAAGCGTAAAGAGGCCTTGGATCATGTCTTGCTTTATGGTCCCCCTGGTTTGGGTAAGACTACTTTAGCAAATATTATAGCCAATGAAATGAATGTAAATATAAGGGTAACTTCCGGTCCTGCTATTGAAAGACCCGGAGATATTGCTGCTATTCTAACTAATTTGGCTGAATATGATATTTTGTTTATTGATGAAATTCATCGTCTTAATAGGAGTGTTGAGGAGGTTTTATATCCGGCTATGGAAGATTATGCTTTGGATATAATTATTGGTAAGGGCCCCAGTGCCCGTTCTATTCGCCTTGATCTACCTAAGTTTACCTTAATAGGTGCAACCACAAGGGCAGGTTTGCTTACTTCACCTTTAAGGGATAGGTTTGGGGTTATCAATCGATTAGAGTTATATACTAATAGGCAGCTTGAAACTATTATTTTAAGGTCAGCAAATATTTTAAATCTTAAAATTGAGCAAGAGGGTGCCATAGAGATTGCTAAACGTTCACGTGGTACACCAAGGATTGCTAATAGGCTTTTGAAAAGGGTGCGGGATTTTGCACAAGTAAAGTCAAATGGAATTATTACTAAGGAGATAGCTAACTTTGCTTTAAATGAGTTAGAAGTTGATCCTATTGGGCTTGATGCTGTTGATAGACGTATGATATTGGCTATTATAAAAAAATTTGATGGTGGCCCTGTTGGCTTAGATACTTTAGCTGCTTCTATTGGTGAGGAAACTAATACTATAGAGGATGTTTATGAGCCATATCTTTTACAATTAGGCTTTATAAATAGAACACCGCGTGGTAGAATAATTACTAAGCTTGGTTATGAACATTTTAATATTGACTACATTAACAATGATTAGTTTTATAATCAATTTATTTAATTTATATTTATTTAATGAATAGAATTTTAATATATAGAAAAAACTATTATAAGTAGTTACAAAATAATAAAATTTTTAGGAGCTGACTTATTTTGAAAAGATTATTTATAGTAGTTTTTATAATTTTACTTATGCAGTTTACGATTGTAAGGCTACCACAAATTCGTCATGTTTTGTCCCAATATGGATCAGAGGGGGATGAAGTAACAAGTATTCAACAGCGGTTAAAAAGTTGGGGTTATTATAATGGCGATATTGACGGTATTTATGGCTGGCAAACAACAAATGCTGTACGTCTTTTCCAAGCTAAAAATAATTTGAGTGTGGATGGAGTTGCTGGTCCACAAACTTTGGCAGCAATAGGTTTGCCTGCCGGTAGCTCAGGTATTGAAAATACCGGGGGTGGCGATTTTAGAGAAAGTGATGTGCATTTATTAGGTAGAGTTATAAATGGAGAGGCACGTGGGGAACCTTATATAGGTCAAGTTGCTGTAGGTGCTGTAGTATTAAACAGGGTCAGGCATCCTTCGTTTCCTAATACTTTAGCAGGAGTTGTTTATCAGCCCGGGGCCTTTACAGCTATAGATGATGGGCAAATACATGTACAATTGGAATCGGAACCTACTCGGGCAGCCCAAGATGCCCTTAATGGATGGGATCCGACTGATGGTTGTATTTACTATTATAATCCGGTTAAAACAACAAACCAATGGATATGGTCAAGACCTGTTATGACGGTGATTGGCAGTCATAGATTTGCAAAATAGTTTATCAGGGAAGATAAGTTATCTTCCCTGATTTTTACTTTACCCTGTTTTTTAAATCCCATTATTTTTCTATTTCATACTTAATGATATTCTATTTTTATCTATATCTACTTCTAATATCTTAACTTCTACAATGTCTCCAACTGATACTATATCCATTGGGTGTTTTACATATTTGCTACTAAGCTCTGATATATGTACTAATCCATCTTGTTGGACTCCGATATCTACAAATGCACCAAAATCTATAACATTCCTTATAGTACCCCTTAATACCATCCCTTTTTTCAAGTCTTTTATGTTTAATACATCTTTTAGCATAATTGGTTTTGGCATATCTTCACGGGGATCTCTTCCTGGTTTTAGTAATTCATTTATAATATCTTTAAGTGTTGGTAAGCCCACATCTATATCTTTTGATATTTCTTTCAAATTTATTTTTAAAATCCTATTTTTAAAGTCTTCTAAATTATCAGCTTTAATATCTTTAATTGAATAATTTAAAACTTTTAATAGTTTTATTGTAGCTTCATATGATTCAGGATGTACCGATGTATTATCTAATATATTTTCACCATCTGCTATTCGTAAAAATCCTGCTGCTTGTTCATAAGATTTCGGACCTAATCCTTTTATTTTTTTTAATTGCTCCCTATTAATAAACTTACCACTCTCTTCCCTGTATTCTATAATATTTTTTGCAACTGTATTATTAATTCCAGATATATACTTTAATAAAGATTTTGATGCTGTGTTTAGATCTACACCTACATTATTTACACAATATTCAACCACACCATTTAAGGTTTCATTTAATCTTTTTTGATTTACATCATGTTGATACTGACCTACTCCTATAGATTTTGGATCAATTTTTACTAATTCTGCAAGCGGATCTTGTAATCTTCGCCCAATAGATATTGCACTTCTTAGCGATACATCTAAGTCCGGAAACTCCTCAACTCCCATTTTAGAGGCTGAATATACAGATGCACCTGCCTCATTTACTATTATATAAAAGACTTGCTTATTAATTTCTTTTATTAAGTCTGCCGTAAATATTTCTGTTTCCTTAGAGGCTGTTCCATTCCCAATTGCAATTATAGATATTTTATAGGTATCTATTAATTTCTTTACCTTTTCTTTTGCCTGTTCAAGTTTGTTTTGTGGTGGTGTTGGATATATAATCGTTGTATCAAGTAGGTTACCTATTTCATCTATGGCTGCAATTTTACAACCTGTCCTATATGCAGGATCTATAGCCAGTACTTTAGCCTTTTTTATTGGTGCTTGCAATAATAGGTTCTGTAAGTTTATTGCAAATATCTTAATTGCTTGTTCATGTGCTTCTTCTGTTAGTTCACTCCTAATCTCCCGTTCTATGGATGGCCTTATTAATCTTTTATAGGCATCTTCTACAGCTAATTCTATATATTTAACAGATATAGAATTTTTATTGACTATTATTTGTTCTTTTATGTAATCAATTGCTTCCTCTTCCGGTGCTTCTATTGTAATTTTTAAAAATTCTTCTTTTTCTCCTCGATTTATTGCAAGTATTCTATGGCTCGCTATATTAGAGACAGGCTCCCTAAAATCATAATACATATTATATACTGAATCCTCTTCTTTTATTGCATTAGCCATTATTATACCCTTTTGCCAAGTTAAATTTCTTATAAGTTTTCTATAGTTAGGGTTATCTGATATTTCCTCTGCAATAATATCCATGGCACCATTTAATACATCCTCTACATTATTTATCCCTTTTTCTATATTAATATAATTTTCGGCTGTATCATTTATATTTTCTTGACTTATGTTTTGTTCGTATAGAATTTTTGCAAATGGTTCCAAACCTTTTTCTTTGGCAATATTTGCTCTTGTTCTTTTTTTGGGCCTAAATGGTCTGTATATATCTTCAACTTCCTGAAGAGTTTTTGCTTGCTTGATGTTTTGTATAATTACATCATTAAGCTTATCCTGTTCATCTATAAGGCGAATTATTTCATCTTTTCTTGTCCATAAATTTTTTAAGTATTGTAAACGGTCAGATAATTCTCTTAATAGCTGATCGTCTAATCCTCCGGTCATTTCTTTTCTATATCGTGCTATAAAAGGAATTGTATTTCCATCTTCAATAAGTAACATGATGTTTTTTATTTGATATTCTTCTAAATTAAATTCCTTTTTTAAAATATGTAATATATCATCCATACTTTTTTTGTGGCCCATTCTTAATATCATCTACTTTCTTCTTTTAATAAATCTCTGATTTCTATAAGTAAATCAACTTCAGATGGTTCGAAATCTTTTTCTTTGCTATCTTCTACTTGTTCTTCTACATCTTCTTTTTTTAGTTTAGCAAATTTTATTTTACCAATAAATTTTATAATAAAGAAAATAGATATTGCTATTATAATAAAATCAACAATATTCTGAATAAAGTTTCCATATGTGATTGCAGCTTCTGCACTTACTATCTTATCTCCTTCTATAATTGCCGGACTTAAAATCCACTTTAAATCTTTAAAGTTTGTGCCTGATGTGATGAAGCCAAAAAAGGGCATTATTATATCATTTACTATTGATGTAACAATTTTTCCAAAGGCACCTCCGATTATAACTCCAATAGCCATATCTAAAACATTACCCTTAAATGCAAACTCTTTGAATTCCTTCCACATGATTTTTCCTCCTTTTATTTTATTTTGATTTTTATAAAGTTTTCTAATTTTATTTATATTCATTATTATTTATTATTTATATTGCTATCACCTAAAAACTCTAATACCTTAAACTTAATTAATGGTTTACTAAAATAAAATCCTTGTGCTATGTCACAATCATATGTTTTTAAATAATCACTTTGTTTTTTATTTTCTATTCCTTCTGCTACTACTGTTAAACCTAATTTATGTCAATAGCTTCCCCTTGGTTTGTTTATTCATGAATATACCATGAATATGCCTGAAAATCGCTTCATACAAATAGATAGAAATAGCTGATTCACAGACTTATATACTTGATTAAAATTATTCTATATTTTATACGATTGAAAGTTCACTGCAGATCTACATAAGTAAAGACATGCATGCTATCATAGAAAACAGATAACATTTGAAATAAACATATCTATCACGTGTAATTAGCATATCCATTACGAGTTTTTGAAACATCATTACACTGCTGTCTGTATTATCAAGTTGTGAAAAAACTTCCAAAAGAGGATTATTATGTCAGAT
>CAZRSG010000045.1:2566-12385 GCA_964602705.1 uncultured Oscillospiraceae bacterium | reverse complement strand
TTGATAATTATTCTTATTTAAAATATCGGACGACACTTAATATTTCTCCTTACTAACTTAATATTATCATGCATTCTTTTCTTCTTTATTTTCTATATAAGAAACACTTAATTCCATTGATATGTCATCGTCTAAATATATAGGTATACATATAACTATAACTTTTGTCGGGCTTAATTGAATATTATCCCCTGTTAGGACTGTTGGGGGTGTAATATCTATATTAATTTTATTTTTGAAAAATATAGTTGCTGCATTACCTAATATCATATTACATAATTCTGCAATTGCACTTTTCGCCATTTCATCAAATACTTTAACCGGTATTCCACCCATCATTGCAGAAACAATTTGGCATGCAGTTTTATAGTTAAAAGATAACCACCATCCGTTGTTAAATCATAAAATTTATTAATTAAGTCTATTCGTGTTTCTTTGTTAAAGTAAATCATTACATTTCTACAAAATATAAGGTGAAACTTTTGTTTAAATGGAAAGGTCTCTTCTATTAGGTTAAACTTCCTATATATTATTTCATTTTTTATACTTTTTTTAATAGCATATCTTTCTTTATCATATTGTTTAAAATATTTAAGTTTCCAATTTAAAGGTAGGGTATCAAGTTTCTTATTATTATATATGCCTTGCCTTGCTAATTCAAGTACTTTACTGGATATATCTGTTGCTAATATTTTTGTATTTCATAAAACCTTTTCTTTTTTAAAAAATTCATCTATAATCATTGCTATTTCATCAATTACCTTAATAATTTTTGAAATGTTGGCTGAAGATTCATTTATCTCTTTCATAGCACCAAGCATTGCATTCATTTGGGTCTCACCTTGAGCTGCATTTGACTTTACATCTTTTGCATAATCATTTGCCTTTTCGGCATTTTGTGCATTAACCTTTGTTTGTGAGTCTATCTCCTCAATTGAAGCAGTTAACTCTTCAATTGAGCCGGCTTGTTCGCTGGCACCTTGTGAAAGTTCCATACTTGAATCAGATAATTGTTTGGAACCGGCTGCAACTTGTTCAGCAGCAGAAATTACATTAGAAAATACAACATTATTTTTATCTACTATTTCCTTAAACTTTATATTGAGTATATCTCTATCGGATCTTACGCCCACATCTACGGTTAAATCACCTTCTGCAATTCTTTCTGCAATCCTTACCTGATTACGAATATTATCAATCATATTTCTAAAAGACTGTGCTAAGTCCCCAACTTCATCTTTGGTATTTGCTGATATATCTGCATTAATATCACCTTGTGCTAATGTTTCAGCTGCTTCTACCATTATCTTTAGACCCTTTTCTACATTTTTCTTGATAAAATTGGAACGTCTATTTATTACCATTATAATTAAATCTTTTGTATGTTCAAAACGCATTAATGTTTCGCAGTGTAATAAAATAGAGGCTAAATCCGGATAACTTTCATATAGTTCTACAAATGACTTTATATATTCAATAATTTTCTTTTTATAACTAATATTTTTACTTGAAACAGTATTTTCTATCATAATGTCAAAACGTGCAAAGTAATTTACAACTTCAATTAGTACATCATCAAGACTTTTGAAATGTTTATATAAAATTGATTCAGATATTTTTTGCTTTTCAGCTAATACTTTAGTAGTTAAACCATGCACCCCACTTTCGCTGATAATTTCTATTGCAGCTAAAATTATATTATCTTTTGTCAATATTTGTTGAAAAAAGTTTTAAAATTATAAGTTACATGTTAAAACGCTTAATTAGTGGGGTTTTTATTATGTCCATTTTTTTAACTTTATCTTATTTTATTGTGTAGTTGTATGTTTTTATTTTAAAAAATAAAAAATATGGATTTAATGGAATGGCATATTATAACCATACATTAAATCCATATTGATTATCTTATATAAAGTTGTTTTTTTCATGAACTTATTTATTTTATGTTATTATTTCTATTTTGCTACCTTCAGCAGGTGATTTTGTAACAATAATCTGTTTATCGATTTTATTTTTTAATTCTGCTACGTGTGAGATAATACCAATAAGGCGGTTTCCTTCTGAAAGTGTGGCAAGAGTATTTATTGCTTGTTTTAGTGATTCTTCATCAAGAGAACCAAAGCCTTCATCGACAAACATTGTGTCTAATTTTATACCACCGGCTGAGTTTTGTATTTCATCAGATAATCCAAGTGCTAAAGATAATGAAGCTTTAAAAGATTCACCACCGGATAAGGTTTCTACACTTCGTTCTGTTCCGTTATAATGATCAATTACATTAAGTTCTAATCCACTTTGACTTCGGTTATTTACTGCCTCTCCCCTTCGTTTTAATTCATACTGACCATTAGACATTACCATAAATCTTGTATTTGCATAACTTATTACCCTATCAAAATACATCATCTGAATATATGTTTCAAGCATAACTTTTTCTTTACCTTTTATATTACCGTTTACAGTATTTGAAAGTGCATTTATCCAAGAAAACCTATTTTCATTTTCTTCAAGTTTTTCATACCTATCTTTTATACCGGATAAGGCATATTTATTAAAGTCTATTCTACTTTTAACCTCTGACTCTTGTTTCTTTAACTTTTCTTTTAATATAGTATGATTTTTTAGTTGTTCTTTTAAAAGTGCAATGTCAACTTCTTTACTTTCTTTAATCTGCCTTTCTAAGGCACTAATTTTCCCTATTGTTTCTTTCACATCAGATAATTTAATTTGGTAATCTTTTTCAGCAGCTTTTAATAATTCTTGCATCTTTGCAAGTTTTGTTTTTTCTTGTGATAGTTTTTGACTTGCTTCTTCTATCCCACGAAAATCCAATGATTTTTTTAAACTTTCAGCGTTTTCAACCAAGGCTCTAATAATGGTCTTTTGTGATGCTATCCCACTTTTTATATTAGATAGTTTCCCTTTGTAAAGTTCTAACCTTTCTTCAGTCTTGGGAATATTTTCTTCTAATATTCTATTTCTTTTTATTTTTAAATTTACTTTTGCAATTTCTTTGATTATCTTTTCCCCATCAGAAGTTAATTTGTTTAGCAAGGTATGTAAATCTCTTTTAATGTCCATAATCCCTTTTGGCTTATATCCTTCTATATAAGAAATCATAAATTTACAAATGTTTTCTTCTTTGTTTTTTAGTTGTGTCTTATATTTGGCTGCATTATTACTTTGAGTTTCAACTTCCTTTCTACTTATTTCTAATTTATTTTTTCTTTCTTCTAATTCTTCTTTATTTGGTGCATCGTCTGTTAAGGTTGCCAATTCCGGATGTGTAATAGAACCACATACAGGGCATTTATCTCCCTCTTTAAGTTCTTTTGCTATTATTCCTGCCTGCTGATCAAGGTATAGCTTGTATTTTGTATCATATTCTTGTACGGCTTGTGATAATCTTTCCGATTTTACCTTATAATTCTGTTGTGCTTTTGTAAATTCTATTTTTACCTTATCATATTCTTTTATTTCTTGATCTAAGTCTCTTAATTCCTTTTTTTCTTTATTTAAATCTTCTTCTTGTCTTTTAATTCTATGATAAACAAGGTCTATATCTTTTAATTCTTCTTTTTCTTCTTTTTGTAATTTTAAATTTGTAGTTAACTTTTCAATATCTTTTATTAATTGAGCTTCTTGTATTTCTCCTTCTTTTTGTTTTTCTATTTCTTTATTAATTCTCCTTTGTATATTATCAAATTCCTTATATTTTGGGAGTTCATTTTCAAGCCTAATAATTGACCTATTTATTTCTTCTCTGTTTACTTCCTTATTTTTTTCTGTTTCATATTTTTCGGCTGCTGCGTCTTGTAAAGTAATTTTATTTTTTAAGGATTCTTTTTCAGATTTCAATCTGTTTTTTGAATTTTCTATTTCTTCTGCCTTTGTTATTATTTTCTCTGTGTTAGATATATTGTTTTCTAAATCTTTAATCTCATGAAGAAAAACTTTTTGCTCATTTAAATCTTTATTTATTATCTTTTCAATTAAATCCTTTATGTCTGTAATCTGCATTTCTCCATTTTTCGCTTTTTCAAGTTCAATTTTAATAATGTCATCTTGTTTACAGACACTTCCGTCAATATATTGTTGGACACTATTTTTTAAATTATCACATTCCTTTTTTAACTTATTAGATTCTTCTTTTAAGTTATCTTGTAATCTTTGATAATTTGCTGTTTCAAATATTTTACGAAAGATTGCTTGCCTTTCTTGAGTTGTTGCAAGAATAAGTTTTAAAAATTCACCTTGTGCAATCATAGCTATTTGGGTAAATTGTTCACGATCTATTCCTAATATAGCTTCTATAGCATCATTAACATCTTTAATTTTACTTATGTAGTTTCCGTCAGGTAAACATAGTTCAGCTTTTGCAGTTTCTGTTGTTAGTCCGTCTCCCCGTTTTGATGGTCGTTCATATTCCGGATTTCGTTTAATATGATATCTTTTTTCATAACATTCAAATTCGAGTTCTACATAAGTAGGTGTTTCTATATCAGCATATTTACTTCTAAACATAACTGTGTTTCTAATATTCCCGCTTGCTTCACCATATAAGGCATATGTAATAGCATCAAATATTATTGTTTTGCCGGCACCTGTATCACCGGTAATAAGATATAAACCCTTGTTTCCAAATTCACCAAGTTCTAATGTTGTTTTTTTTGCATATGGTCCAAAGGCAGATATAATAAGTTTTATAGGTCTCATCTTTTACCCTCCCATACCTTTTCTATAAGTTTATTTAGATAATTTTCTTGCTTGTCGGATAATTGTTTGTTATTTTGCAATTCATAAAATTCTGCTATATATTCTATGGGTAATTTGTTTTTTATATTGGTTGTTTTGCTTATATTTATATCTTTACGGGTCCTTTTATTATCATAGTCTAAACGCATAATGTTTTTATATATAACCCTAAGTTTATTTAATGCATCCGGAATCTCTTCTTCGTCGGTTAATGTTATATGATAATAGTCATCACAGTTTAATTGAGAATAATATGGCTTAGCTGTTACTTCCATATATGTAGCTTTAATTTTATGCATATCTCGTTTAGGTATAAGTTCTATTGTATCTATATTTATATTTCCTTTTTCCTGCAGTTCTACAATTGTTACAGATTTTTTATGATTAGCTTCCGATAAAGAATATTTAAGTGGGGCACCACAGTATCGAATTGTTTCCCTGGCAATATGTTGTGGTTTATGAATATGCCCAAGTGCAACATAATCAAATAAGCCAAAAATAGATGCTGAGATATTATCGGAACCTCCTACAGAAATATCTTCTGATTCAGATCGTTCAGAACCGGTTATAAATTGGTGTGTTATAATTATATTTCTTATTGATGTATCAATTTTTAAGTTGTTAATTGCTATCTTGACTGCTTCATTATATGTTTCTATTTTAATATCAGGAAATTGTGATCTGACGTGTATAGGTTTAATAAATGGCAACATATAAAAGTTTACTTCCCCATACCTGTCTTTTAATGTAACTGGTTTAATATCTTTATTATAAACAGGTGACATATATACACCACTTGCATCCATTAATCTTGAACCAAAGGCAATGCGTTCCGGTGAATCATGATTTCCACTTATAACAAAAGTTTTTAAATTGCGTTTTGAAAGGGCTACAAGGAAATCATCAAACAAAGTAACGGCTTCTGTTGATGGGACAGATTTATCATAAATATCTCCTGCTATCACTATTACGTTAGGTTCTTGCTCATCTATGATATTTAAAATCTTTATCAAGATATACTCCTGATCTTCTAACATAGAAAATTCATTGACACGTTTGCCTATATGAAGATCTGAAAGATGAATAATTTTCATAATATTACCCCCATAATTAATAAATACTACTTTATATCTTATTGGATTATCTTCACTTACATTATATCATTTTATATCAATTATCAATAAGATTAACTTGTTATAAGTTTATATATCAATACTAATTATCTCATTAATAGGTATAATAGTATTGTCATCCATAACAATAATACTTTTATATTTATCTATTTTTTTTACTTTGCCTGCAAGGCTAAGATAAGTTCCACCTTCTTTTTTAGTATCGGCTTGAAAATAGGTAAGTGTTATCTCTATATCTTTACTTAGGTCCTGATCAAGTAAGTGTAATTTTGTGTTTAGTGATTCTTTAATATAGTCGTCTAATTCAATTCTTTTATTAGTTAATCTTGCAGTTTCTTTAATAGCTATATCATGGCCACTTAAGGCTGCAAAAGGTGAAAATTGGGCTGCTCTGTTAATAATTGACATGGGTGGGTGTTTTGTTGATATATGATGGGGTAAATTAATAATATCTTTATATTTATTTGTCATGCCTTATGACCTCCTATTTGTCTGTTTCGTTCTTTTGATGTTGCACCCTCTTCTAAATTCATCCCTTTTAAGACAGCATTTTTACCATATTTCTTTTTTATGTTTATTATTGTTTTTTGTATCTTTTTTTCCCGTATAAGCTCAACTTTTTCAAATGCTTCTTCTTTATCTTTTATCGTATAATCTGTAAATAAATTAAGTTGTTCATATTTATCTTTATTTTGAATAGTTTTCTCGTCTATTACATTATTTGCTGTAATGTTTATCCTTCTAATTAAAAGGTCTTTATTTACTATATCTTTATATAATCTTATAAGTGCATCTAATATAATCTTTGTTGATGAACTTTGCCTCCCAAGATTAACAGTACCATGTGCCGGTTTTGGTATAGAACGTTTGTACTGATCAATTTTTATTGAGCCCTTATATGTTTTTTTTATCTTTGGATTTGTTAAGTTTTCTGTGTCATACCCAACAGTTAAAACAAGCTGATCTGTTACAAGTCCCTTATCTACTAATTTCAAAACCAATGAATCAGCCATTTCCTTTACAATAAGTTTTGCTTTTTCAAAGGTATATGGATTTTGCAATACTTGACCTGATCCAATGCTGTTTGTAGTGGGTTTGTATGCTTTTATATCTGTAATGGTACAAGGCTCCCACCCCCATGCATGGTCAATTAATAGTTGGGCATTTACACCGAACATATCATATAATAAGTCTTCATTATAATAGTCGGTTTTTTTGCCTATAGAGCATTTTGCTATATCACCCATTGTATATAGTCCTTGTTCTTGCAATTTCTTAGCATATCCTTTACCTACACGCCAGAAATCTGTTAGTGGCTTGTGTGACCATAACAAATGCCGATAGGTCATTTCATCAAGTGTAGCAATTTGCACACCTTTTTCATCAGGTGTGGTTCTTTTTGCTTGAATATCCATTGCTATTTTAGATAGGTATAAGTTTGTACCTATCCCAGCTGTAGCAGTTATACCTGTAGTTTTTAATATATCTAAAATTATCTTTGTGGTAAGTTCATGTGCAGAAAGATTATAGGTGTCTAAATAATTAGTGATATCCATAAATACTTCATCAATAGAATAGACATGAATATCTTCAGGTGCAATATATTTTAAGTATATATTGTAAATACGGGTGCTATATTCTATATAATGTGCCATTCTTGGTGGTGCGATTATATAATCTAATGCAAGGTTTTCTTTAGATTTTAATTCTATATCATCAAATGAAGAGCTAATAAATCTTCCTTCCGGTATCTTCTGTAATCTTATAGCATTTATTTTATTAACAGCCTGTATCACTTCAAACATTCTTGCCCTGCTTGATATACCATATGCCCTTAACGATGGGGATACAGCAAGACATATAGTTTTTTCTGTTCGGCTTGGGTCTGCTACGACAAGATTGGTTATTAGTGGGTCATAGCCTCGTTCAATGCATTCAACTGAGGCATAAAAAGATTTTAAATCGATTGCAAGATACGTTCTATTTTTCATCTTTATATTCTACTCACCCCTTAAAATACAAACTTATCACTTCAATAAGTTATTAAGCACTTAAACAACTTTATTTAATATAAAAATTATATCATAATCTTATCATCTCTACAATTAATAGTTTTTACCATAATGTGTGTATATTTATATTATAGTAATCCCCCTATTTTGGGCAAAATAATAAACAGGATGACTTTTAGTTAATAATCCTGTTTACACTTTTTGTTTCTTTTTTTTTATGGTTTTTAGTTTACATCGGGTTTAGGTAAGGCATCTTTTCTTGAAAGATTAACTCTTCCTTGCCTATCAATTTCTATTACTTTTACCATAACTTCGTCACCTTCATTTACTACATCTTCTACCTTAGCTACTCTTTCATGTGCTAATTTAGAAATATGCACCAAACCTTCTTTTCCGGGTAAGACTTCTACAAAGGCACCAAAGTTTGTAACTCTCATTACTTTTCCTAAGTATATCTTACCAATTTCTACTTCTTCTACAATACTTTGAACAATTTTTAGTGCTTTGTTGCCGGCATCATTATCAGATGTTGATATAAATACTTTTCCGTCATCTTCTATATCTATCTTTACACCCGTATCAGCAATTATCTTCTGTATTGTCTTTCCTCCGGGTCCTATAACATCCCTAATCTTATCGGGATCTATATTTGTAATGAAAATCTTGGGTGCATATTCTGATAATTTTTCTTTTGGTTTATCTATTGCTTTAAGCATAACTTCATCTAATATATATGTTCTTGCTTCTTTAGTTTGTTTAAATGCTTGCTCAATAATTTCATATGTTAAACCGTCGTTTTTAATGTCAACCTGAATTGCAGTGATACCTTTTTTACTACCTGCTACTTTAAAATCCATTTCACCAAAAAAGTCCTCTATTCCTTGTATATCATTCATCATAACAAATCTATCATCCTCAGTTACTAAACCAACAGATATACCTGCTATTGGTGTTTTAATTGGTACCCCAGCATCCATTAATGCTAATGTACTGCCACATACACTTCCTAATGAGGTAGATCCGTTAGAACTGAGAACTTCGGAGACTAAACGAATTGCATATGGGAATTCTTCTTCAGATGGTAGTACAGGTATTAATGCTTTTTCAGCTAAGGCTCCATGGCCTATCTCACGCCTGCCCGGGCCTCTTGAAGGTCGTGTTTCCCCAACACTAAATGATGGAAAGTTATAATGGTGCATATATCTTTTGTTTTCATCTTCTTCAATCCCATCCAAGAATTGCATATCTCCAAGGGTTCCTAATGTAGCAATTGTTAATACTTGTGTTTGTCCCCTTGTAAATAAACCTGAACCATGGGTCCTGGGTAGTAATGATATTTCTGAAGATAAGTCTCTTATATCTAATATTCCCCTTCCGTCTACTCGTTTACCTTCTTCTAAAATCCAAGTTCTTACAACTTCTTTTTGTAATCCATCTATAATTTCAAATATTTCTGATAGTCTTTCTTCATATTTTTCTTTATATTTTTCTATTATATCTTTAGTTACATTATTCATATTGCTATCTCTTGTAGATTTGTCCGGTGTATCTAAAGCTCTTTTTATATCGTCTATTGCATAATCTTTTATATCATTATAAAGATCCTTGTCTGTTGCAAAAGATGTATATTCAAATTTGGGTTTTCCGATTTCTGCTGCTACTTTATCAACGAAATCACATATTTTCTTAATTTCTTTATGGCCAAATTTTATAGCCTCAAGCATAATATCTTCCGGTACTTCTTTAGCACCTGCTTCAATCATAATTATTTTTTCTCTCGTTGCAGCCAAGGTTAATTCTAAACTGCTTTGTTCTTTTTGTGCTATAGTTGGATTAATTATAAATTGTTCTTCTACCAGCCCAATTGATATACAGCCTATTGTACCATTAAAGGGTATGTCGGAAACTGCTATTGCAAG
>CAZRSG010000045.1:0-2556 GCA_964602705.1 uncultured Oscillospiraceae bacterium | reverse complement strand
AGTAACTATAGATACATCGTTTCTTAAATCTGATGGAAAAAGTGGCCTCATTTGTCTATCAATAAATCTTGATGTTAGTATTGCATTTTCACTTGGCCGTCCTTCTCTTCTCATATAGCTACCGGGTATCTTACCAACTGCGTATAGTTTTTCTTCATAATCAACACTTAAAGGGAAAAAGTCAATCCCATCCCGGGGTTCAGTACTTGCTGTTGCCGTTGCTAATACAACTGTATCGCCATATCTTACAAGGGCTGAACCATTTGCTAATTGTGCTAATTTTCCGGTTTCAATAACTATGTCTCTATTTCCTAATTCTAAAGTAAATTTTTTTTGCATTTTCAACCTCCTATTTATAACTTGTATTTTTATTATAATTACTTTTTAACTATTATAAGTTTTTATTTGAAAAGTAATTCACCCTTTTTATATAGTCCTAAAATAAATGAGCGGACTCCCGCTCATTTATTTTTACTTTCTCAAATTTAACTTTGCTATAAGGGCACGATATCGCATAATATCTATCTTCATTAAGTAGTTTAATAAACCCCTACGATGTCCAACCATTTTTAAAAGGCCTCTTCTTGAATGATGGTCTTTTTTATGAATTTTAAGATGTTCATTTAAATGATTAATTCTTTCGGTAAGTAATGCTATTTGTACTTCGGTAGAACCAGTATCATTCTCATGTGTTTTATGTGCTTCAATAATTTCTTTTTTCTTTTCTTTTAGCATGCTTTCTTTCACCTCCTAATTTCTGCTAACATCCCCTACAGTTACGTTAATGGTTAGGTGAATCCCATAACCTAACTTAGGTTAATAATTAGCTTTGCCAATATGTATTCTAACATACATTGATTTTATTGTAAATACCTTTTTCTTCGAAATAAGATTCAGCAATTTCAATGTCCTTAGCAATTTGATCTGATAATTCTTTAAGGTTTTCAAATCTTTTTTCATTACGAATCTTCTTCAAAAACTTCACTTCCACCTGTTTCCCATATATATCAGCATCAAAACTTAAAATATGTGTCTCAATACATAATTGCCTTATACCGGCTGTTGGTGCATGTCCAATATTTGTTATACTTTTATATGTCTTATCCTTTATAATTGTTTGTGTAATATAGACACCATTTTGTGGAATTATCCTATTCTTTTCAGGTACAAAATTTATTGTAGGAAAGCCTAATTTGTTGCCTAAATTTTTTCCTGCTACAACTTTGCTTGTTACCCTGTATCCTTCTTCTATATATTTAAATATTTGTTCTACATCGCCCTTTATTAATAAATCTCTTATTCTGCTACTACTTATAACTAAACCGTCTTCTAATACAGGAGCTATTGTATAAATATTAAATCCATATTTATTGCTAAGTTGTTTTAATGTTTCTATGTTACCTTTACCTTTATAGCCAAATTTATAATCATGACCAACAATTATGGATTTTACATTAAATTTATCTATTAGAATATCTTTAATAAAATCTTGTGGATCAATTTGCATAAAGTGTTCATCAAAGTCTTGAAAATATAAATAATCTATTTTATATTTACTTAATATTTTTATTTTTAATTCATTTGGTGTTATTACATTCTTTATTTGCTCTTGGTTGATAATGCTTGTAGGATGATTAGTAAAAGTATATACCATTGACTTTAAGCCTTCATCCTGACAAATAGCCATTAGCTTTTTAATAAGTGTAATATGCCCTTTATGTAGTCCATCAAAATTTCCTAAAGCTATGCCCATTCCATTTTGTATATTTATATTATCCATATCATTATTAAAAATTACTTTCAATCTCTCACTTCCTAATGTATATAAAAATAATAATAAACTTTTAAAAGAAACTTTTATATAGTTTTAAATAATATTTATCTTCATCTTTTTTAATTATCTGAGAAATACATAAAAAGTCTTTTTTATTATTGTATACCCTATAAAAATCTTTGTCATTATACTTTTGCATTTTTAAGTCCTTTATAGGAACTTGGACACCATTTTTAATTTTTATTTCAATATTAGAATCTACTATAATAGTTGGATATTGTTCTAATATTTTGTCAATGGGTATTAAAATTTTATGTATTTGCTTATTTTCAAAAATTTCTTTTACTTCTTCTAATTGTACTGATTCCTCTATTATAAATTTACCACTTTTGGTTCTGATTAATGAACTCATATGTGCCCCACAAGATAACTCTTGTCCTATATCATGACATAATGACCTTATATATGTTCCCTTAGAACATTCCACTGTAAAGGAAACAGTATTAGTGGTTAGGTCTATATATTTTACATCTATATTATAAATATGTATTTTTCTTACCGGTCTTTCTACTTCAATTCCCTTTCTTGCAAGTTCATATAGCCTTTGACCTTTTATTCTTATGGCAGAATACATGGGTGGGGTCTGATTATTTTCACCCTCATAGCTTTTTATAATATTTAAAACTTCTTTTTTGTTAGTATTAACTTTTTGTTTTTCTATTATTTTACCTGTTGAGTCATATGTATCAGTTGTAATACCCAACTGCATTATAACGTCATAT
>CAZRSG010000044.1:0-12554 GCA_964602705.1 uncultured Oscillospiraceae bacterium | reverse complement strand
TAAAAACTAAATATTGTGGTGAAGAACTTGCTTCTAATAATACAATATTACCTGTTTGCATATCTGTTTTAACTATCTTATAAATAACTTGCTCACCCTCTGATATACTACCACCTGTTATTGGTGTCCAGTTCAATTTCCATATTTCCTGGCCACTACCGGTCGTAGAAAATAAGGATAATTGAGCAACTATATATGTATAGGTTACTGTTGTTTCCGTTTCGCTATTATATATAATATTGCTGCCCGGTGGGATTATAGGCTTTATTTTTACATAATATACAGTTCCGTATGTTAAATTAATTCGATGTGTATATGATAGCTTAGGTTTACCTAATACTGAAATTGGCTTTACAACCTTATTTTCACCAATAATATCTTGATTGATATAAATAGGATTAATATTAGTGAAATCTTTATTTGTTGAAATATATAGCTCATATCCTATATGATCACCGTTATATATAACATCGTCCCATTCAACATTTATGGAATTTTCACTAATTGGTATAGCATTTATTTCTATATCAGTCATTATAGATAAGGTATTTGATAGTGGTGAATCATAGATTTCATTTCTATTGGCAACTTGTTCTACACCATGTGCTTGAATATTAATATCATATATTGTACCGGATCTAATTGATGGATGGTCAAAGGTATAATTGTCTTGACTATCGCTAACTGTTTGTGTTGGTATTGATTGTCCTGAGATTCTCGGAACAAAAAACAAGGAATGATATTTAGGATTACCCAAGCCCCAATCTGTCGGTGGTGTCCATTCAATATAAACCTTATTCCTATAAGAACCATCCCTATCTTTATAATGACTAATCTGTGTTTGTGCCTTATCTGTTTCCGTAAATGATGGTGGTGTAGGTGTTATATAATCAACTATTTGAGCTAAGACACTTGAAAGTGAAAAGGTTAAGGTATTTAATATGATTATTAAACTACAAATTAAGATAATCTTTTTATTTTTTTGGTTTATCATTATATTTCACCTAATTTCTCAAGTACTTTTTTTATTATTACAATTGCTTGTCCCCTACTAATACTTCCATTAGGGTTAAACCTATTATCCTCTACTTCCATAAAATCATAGGCTCTGCAAAATGACACATATTTATATAAATCTTCCCTTATGGTATGCTCATCAGCAAAGCTAACATTTGAAGGACTTTTCATATATTGTATTGAAGCACCACTTTTTATTTCATATAGCCTCATAGCCAAATATGCCATTTCCTGTCGCTGGATTGATTTATCTAATTGCCTTAGGTTTAACTTTTCACCTATACCCAATTCATTTGCACGTGTAATATAGTCTAAATCTTGCATATTATTGCTTCTTTCTTTTATTATTCTTTCTAATATTATAATCGCATCTTTTGTAGTTAATTCTTTATCAAGTTCAAAGTATCCATATACACTAAGTAGTGATGTTATATTATATTTTCCATCTATTATTCTTATATCATCCGTATATCCATCTTGATTAGTGTCATAAATAGTGGTTATTGTTGATAATACCGCATATGTTCCAAACTTTTTTGTATTAACTGAACATATACCATCAGCTAAGTTAGATTCCACCTCATCCCATCGTGATCCACTTGTTAGGTTAATATAGGCGGAAGTATAGCCTTGATTATAACTATCTTGAATATCGTAATTTAAATTTAATAACATTGGCAATTCAGTAGTAGTAACTTTTCTTGTTATTTCTTTAAAATACCTGCTATCTAAATATTCATAACTTATATATTTCCCAAGCTCATATTCTATTTCATCAAATAACCTTTGAATTTGATTTTCAAGTTCCTTAGGATTATCCTTATACCTGTAGCTTAAATATAAAAAGTCATCCCTTGTCTCAGCGATTAAGCCACTTTTCCCATCTTTGCCATAAAGCATATTATTGATATTATATTCAATCTCATCATCTGTAATAGTAAAACCCTCCACTTGGCATGTAAGTTCTGTTATATTTGACTTTAACTGCATGCCTGACGGTTCATACCTATTAGTAGATCGTATATTTTCAAAGTTTAATTGGACAAATATTTCATCAAAATATCTATAGTCCTTTTGCCTTTCTATTAAATATTTTATATCTACAGACCTCTCATTTAAAAAACCGGGTCTGTAATGAATATCTCCATTTTCAGTTCTTATAACAAGGTTTTTATTTAACTTTTCTAAATGTTCTATTACTTTATATGGTATATATACTGTCTTTCTATATGCCCTTTTATTGTTAGCTTGTGTTATATCAATATAAAAATAATTATCCTTATTATTATCTATAAAGTTTATAGCCTTACTCCCCCTAACTTTAACATTATAAAATGAAGAGTCATTTCTATAAACCCATAGATAAGAATCTATAAATTTTTTTATCTTGTCATTAAATACTATATCATTACGTTCATCTTGCTCTTTTTCGTCATACTCTTCCTGATCAAATTCTGTTCTTGTAGATAATGTATTAGTATATTTTGAAACTGCCCCTGAATCAGTATCTTTAACCCTTACTTTAGTGTAATATTTAGTATTTGCTTGTAATTTTTTTATTGTACAAATAAAATAATTATAGTTTTTATCTAATCCCGATGGTTTTGATTGGTTGTCCTTATATAGTTTTTCTAATATTATATATGGGCTATCTGAAGAATATATATCATAACCATGTTCCTGTAATGTATTATCTTCCGGGCGTATTGCTATGTCAAATTTATACGCTTCACTATCTAATGCCTTCCATTTTAACTTTATCCAATGGTGCGTATCAAAATAATTACTATCATCATATAATATTTCAAATTCTTTAGGTGGCTCAATAATTTTAGTAGTTATAGGCATAGTTAACCAAGCTGACTTTCTTTGTGGTTCAGTATAATCATCATCAAGATTAATGTCCCTTTCAGCTCTTATACTTACATAATATTGTGTATTAGCAGAAAGCTGTTCTTCATCATGCTCTTTATCCCCAATATTATATGTGTATAATGATTTGCTATCATCCTTTAAACCCATAACTTGACCATAAATTATATTGTTTAGTTCTATTTGTTCAATTGTTTCATTGGCCTGTACCGGATTTTGTGTCCATATCAAGCTATAATAATCATCTTTATTAGCCTTCTCCCATTCAACTTGTACTGTATAGCTCGTTATTAATAAATTACCTTCTGCATCTTCTGATACTTTAAAAGTATCCGGATCTGGTGTTACAAGTTTTCTTTCATCATCCGGTGGAAATTCCTCGTCTCCCCTCATAGTTTGTTCTGCATGAATATTAGAATAATATGAATAATAAGTTTTATCTCCTATTTCTAAAATAGTCCTTATTATGAAATAATAAGTTTTATCCGGAAGTAAATTGGTGACTTCTGCGGTAATAAGATTTTGACTTGCAAGTTTTGCAAATGCTATATTACTATCTTCATAAAGAGGAAAACTTTCATTTTCATTACCATAGGCTGCTTGAATTACGGTTTTAAAGTTACCATACCTTTCTTCACCGGAATTTAATATATAATCTTCCCGTTCACTATCTGTACTTACAGATAGTTCATAATAAACCTTTTTCTCTATATTATCAGGGCTATGGTGATATTTATGCCAATCTATATCTAATACCTGCCATGATAGTGTTATACAATCCTTATCGACTCCTTGGGTATAGGTTGTTAAACCTATAGGTATAGGAAGCTCTATATCTTGAATTATTCCACTGGTAAAGCTTATTGGAATTGAATAGTCTGATGCTGTTCCTATATCATTAATAAAACTTCGCATTCTTAAAAAGTAAATTTCATTTAATTTTAATGGATCATAATTAGGGTGCGGAAGTCCATCAGGTGGTTCCATATCTTTAATTTCATGCCCCAAGATTGTCAGTTCTATATAATCTCCTACTATATTATACTTATCTGTAGATTCCATTTCTAAAGCATTAAATTCATAAACTTTCCTGTACTTTTTACTATGATTTTCTTGGCTATCTTGCTCTGTAACATTTAGTTCAATTTCATAATTTAATTGACTTTTTATATTATCATATCGTTCCGGCTTCTTCCAACGGATTGTGATATTTGCTGTATCTTCATTACCTTCACTTGCTTCAACTGTAGTTACTTGGGAAACTGTAACATTCTCAGGTAATGGTGACCGTTCTTTACCCCTACTAATATTATATACAATTGTAGGCGAGTCTAAAATAATATCTTCCTGTGCTGATTGTGCCTTTACCCAATAGTAATACGTTGTTTGAAATTCTTTTTTTACTATTATAAAAGCAATAGGATCTTCCTTATCAACATATTTACCATCTGTTGACCCTTCTATAATCCCATAATCTTCAACATTTGATGTTTTGGCTGACTTAACTATATAATTAAAATCTCCAACATTTCCTTGTTCAGATACTTGCTTATTAACTTGATCCACCTCAATTAAGATTGTTTCATTATTACCTGTGCTTAATTTCACATATAGGTGTGTATATGTATATGGCTTGTTTTGTTTTTTATCTGCAACTGAATTAAGTCCATATTTAAATCTTTCATCTGTATATTTTTTACCATCATCTGCCTTTACAAATTGGGGGATAACTGTAGCATAATATATTGTACCGGGAGATATTTGAGGTAATGAATCTTCATTTAAGATAAATTTAAACTTATTATCTTCAACAGTAAATTCACTTTCTGAAGTAATATCTTTTTTTATGGTTGTCTTTGTTTCATCATCATATTCATCTTTAATAAACTTATAAGTTGATTCATTTATGTCATATTCTATATAAAAAGCGCCTAAATTAGTAGCTTCCTTATTATTTCCTATATCTATTCTGTAATTATAATTTTGTCCATATAAAGTTTTAATTTCTTCTACGTCATTATCCCATTGACGTGGAATATTTAATTCCATAAGTAATTCAGGTTCATTTCCAATCTCATCAATATTTATATCCGGGTTTATTTCTAAATGTGGACGAGAAGCTATAAAATTAAGTTTTGTTAAAACCCTAACATTATTATTTTCAAAGTTTAAGTCTATTTGATTATGGTCATTCTTCCATGCCTCAATTTCAAAGTTATAAATAAAATTAGCCTTTAAACCTCTTATTTCCTTTTCTGTCCCATCCGAAGATTGGCTTGTTATCTCTTTATAATTTAAACTATTATTGGGATTATTAGTATCCTCAGGGTGCCAATATTTGATTATATAATATTGTGCTTCCGGCACAGGATTCCACTGTAATACAAGGCTACTTTCAGTAATGAGCAAACCTTGTGTATCTGAAGGTTTTTTAACCCTTAAATTGATATTGTAAGCATCTTCCTGGCTATATATATTTATATTTAAATCCAATAAAACTATTATAAAAAATAATATCAGTATGAATGATGTAATTCTTTTAAAATATTGCATGTTCTCAACTCCTAATTATAACAATGAATAATAGCTAATATCTTTATTTCTTTTCTAGTAAAGCAAACATTAATTCCCCGGAAGCTGCTATATCAGTACCTACATGAGCAATTACTTTAGCCTTGCCAATATTTCTCTTAAATGCAATTAAGTCTGCCTCCATCTTAAGTACATCCCCAGGCACTACTTGCTTTCTAAATCTAACTTTATCTATTCCTGTAAATACTGCAAGTTTATCTTTATTATCTTCCATCGAAAGAATAGCAATAGCACCAACTTGTGCTAAGGCCTCGATAATTAAAACTCCCGGCATTATTGGATTTTCCGGAAAATGACCTTGAAAGAAAGGTTCATTTATGGTAACATTTTTTACCCCTATAGCCTTAGTCCCTTTTTCTAAAAGTTCTATTTTATCAACTAATAAAAAAGGATACCTGTGTGGTAATATCTTTTGAATTTCAATATTATTAAGCATCATATATTCTCCAAACTATAAGTATTATAAAAGCAATGATTAAAAACCATTGCTTTAAAGTCTAAAATGGCCTAATAGGTATTATTTGATGGTTTATATGTATTCTCCATCTCAAGTGATAATTGCTTAAAGAGCATATCGCCTAAACCCATCCCCTTACCATTGGCAACCTTTGATATAATCTCTTCCTCATGCATTTCTTCAAAAACTTCACGTGCAAATGTTTTGGGCATAAAGTCTGACTCCGGTATCGTTGCCTTCATTTCTTTATATAGCATTTTCATAAATATTGTTTCAAAATCACTACATACTTTTTTTAAGTCTTCTTTATCTTGCTTTTCAAATGCTTTTTCAAGTTGTAATTTAAATTCCTCTATCTTACCAAGGTCCTCTTTAAATTTATAACTTGTAGTATCTAATGATTGATCAATATTATTATTATCTATCTTCATCTTATCACCACCACTATAATAATAAAAATAACAAGAATAATTATTGTTATCTTCTTAAATTATTTGCTATTCCTAACATTTCATCAGATGTCTGTATGGCCTTTGAATTAATTTCATATGCTCGCTGTGCTATAATTAATTTTACCATCTCATCTACTACTTGAACATTTGATGATTCTAAAAACCCTTGCATAATAGAACTTCTTTTTTCTAATTCATTTTCCGGAATTGGCTCGCCTGATGCAGGTGATGGTTTTACGAAATTTGAGCCTATTTTTAATAAACCATCTCTGTTATTAAATTGCACAACCTGTATAAGATGACCAAGAGGTTGAACTTCATTATCTTCATCTACATAGGATAATTCACCTAAAGCAGTTATTGATAAAGTATTAATGTCTACACCGGTTAAATAAATGTCATTCCCATCCTCGTCCAAAACAGGAAACCCCCCGGCGGTTGTTAATCGTACTTCATCATTAAAGTCTATACTTAATTTGAAACTCCCATCCCTTGTATAAACTATCTCATCATTGGCATTCCTGACTGCAAAAAAACCGGGTCCGTCAATTGCAAAATCTAATAAATTATCTGTCTTATCTAAATTTCCTGTGGTATATGTAGTTGCTGTTGCTGTTGGTGCTGTACCATGTCCTACTTGTAAGTTAACAGGTGCACCTTCTCCTTCAAGTATACTTGCCTGTGATAGTGTTTCATATAATAAATCCTGAAATTCTGCCCTTTGTTTCTTATAGGCAGTAGTATTTACATTAGCAAGGTTGTTTGATATCACATCAATATTTAGCTGTTGAGCTGTCATTCCCGATGCAGCTGTCCATAAAGCTCTCATCATATTAAATTCCCCCTTAATCATATTGATAAATTTTTTAAATCATTCTAAACAAATTCAAGTCTTACTTAATAAATTATATTGTAAATAATGAAATACTTTGTCTTTAAGCCTTTCCAACTTCATTTATAAGCCTATCTAAACTATCGTCATAAGCTTTTATAACTTTTTGGTTTGCTTCATAGCTTCTCATAACATTTATAATCTCAACCATTTCCTGAATAGGGTTTACATTTGAATCTTCTATAAATCCCTGCTTTAATTGACCATTAAATTCTATCGTTACAGGCTCCCCTTGTGCCCGGACTATATTGTCACCATACTTTTCTAATTGTCCGGTATCAGCAAAACTCATAATTTGTAATGTGTCAATATACCTGCCATCTGCATATATTCTACCATCAGCTTCCAGGTGGAAATTATCATTATTAACTTGTATCTGACCAGCCTGCCCTAATATTGGATACCCTGTTGTTGTAATTAAATACCCATTAGAATCTATTGTCAAAGAACCATTTCTGGTATACATTTGTGTGCCATTTACATCTATAACAAAAAACCCTGTACTATCATCATTTATAGCAATGTCGGTTGGTCTTTTTGTTTCAATTATATTTCCTAATGTATACTGTGTGAATACCTCAGCAATATCAGATCCCAAACTCATTGTTCCTATATTGTCGCTGCCTGAAGTCCCTGTAGCCTTGTCATTAATTCTTTTTGTAAGTATCTCCGGAAAAGATTGTGATATAGTAACATCTTTTTTATAGCCAATTGTTGAAATATTAGCTAAGTTATTTGAAGTAACATCCATCTTTTTTTGAATCTTAGCCATACTTACTGCAGAAGTATATAATCCCCTTACCATTTAACCCCTCCTATCTTTTGTGCTTTTATTATTTAAGACAGCAATATTATCAAGTGCCTTGCCTGTTCCTATTGCCACACATGATAATGGATCATGTGCTATAATTACATTTATTCTTAGTCTTTCACGGATAAGTTTATCTAATCCATATATCAGACTTCCACCACCCGTTAAAACTATCCCCCTATCACTGATATCACCGACTAATTCCGGTGGCGTTCGTTCTAATACTGTATGTATAGTTTCTATAATATTTGCTATGGGTTCCCTAAGAGCCTCCAACATCTCTGACGATGAAACTGATATTGTTTTAGGTAGACCTGATATAAGGTTTCTACCTCTTACATCCATATTAACATCTACTTCCCTTGGATATGCGGAACCTATATTAACCTTCATATCTTCTGCTGTTCTTTCCCCAATCATAATGTTATGTTTTTTACGCATATAACGGACTATTGCCTCATCAAATTTATCTCCTGCTATTTTAATTGAACTATTTTCTACTAATGATCCCAATGAAATAATAGCTATATCAGTTGTTCCACCCCCAATATCTATAACCATATTACCATATGCTTTAGAAATATCAATCCCGGCACCTATTGCTGCTGCTATAGGTTCTTCAATTAGGTATGTTTTTCTTGCACCGGCATGCAATGAAGCGTCTATTACAGCACGTTCTTCTACCTCTGTTACACCACTTGGTACACAGACTATAATACGTGGTTTAAAGATCATATGTCCACATACCTTTTTAATAAAATATTTTAGTAATTTTTCAGTAATATCATAGTCTGATATTACCCCATCTTTTAATGGGCGAATAGCTACAATATTTCCGGGTGTTCGTCCCAACATTTGACGTGCTTGCTCACCGACAGTTAAAACTTTATTAGTATGTTTATCAATGGCTACAACCGAAGGTTCCTTAAGTACAATCCCCTTACCACGGACATAAACTAATATAGTTGCTGTTCCTAAATCTATCCCTATGTCCTGTCCAAATCTAAACCACAAAATACATCTTCCTTTCAATGTAGAAAACTACTACTTAATTTATTATCGGCATTTTTAAAGATTTACTTTAATTATAATATACTTTTCAAATAAATAATAGGGCTTATAAAACTTTTTAAATATAAAACTTCCCCTACAAAGTAATATAACTTAATAATATGGCATATATATATATAAAAAAAGTAATATCTATAGACGGTAAAGGAGGCCGCTCAATTGAAAGCATACATAGAAGAAAGAACAATTGCATTGGCAAATTATATAATTACAAATAAATCAACCGTTAGAAAAACCGCAAAAGAATTTGGTATCTCAAAATCAACGGTACACAAAGATGTAACAGAGCGACTTCTAAAGATAAATCCTAAATTAGCTGAACTTACTAAGCTGGTCTTGGAAGAAAATAAGGCAGAACGTCATATCAGGGGAGGCCTTGCGACTAAAGAAAAGTATAAAATTTGTCTAAAAGAAAATAATAAGAGTGGATGAAACCACTCTTATTATTTTGGTAAGAAAACCTTAGGGTCAACATTAATATCATTTTCAATAATTTCAAAATGCAAATGGGCTTGTTCTCCTATTTCAAAAAGAGCACTTTCACCTATACCACTAATTACATCACCTTGTTTAATATTTTGTTTAGCTTTAACCATACTATCTGTAGATAGATTACTGTACTTTGTTTTTATTCCATTATTATGATCTATAATAATACTAATCCCCAAACCTTCATCAGTATACACCCTTTCTATCACCCCATCTGCTGCTGCCTTAACCTGTGTACCCATATCACCTTTTATATCTATACCCATATGTGTTCGCCAATCCTTCAAAGTTTTAGAATATATAAGCCTATTATTTGCAAAATCAAGAATTATTTCTCCATTTACCGGCCACATGAATTTTATAGTTTCCCCTACTATTTCTTTCGGAGCTTCTTTTTTACCTTCTTGACTTTCAATATGATTTGGAATTTTGGGTTCGGTATTATAATCTTGGTCTTTATTGGTATAAGCTATGTTCTCCTGATGACTTTTGTCCATATGTTCAATTACAGCTACCCCCTGATCATCTAACGTATCTATGCTTGTTTCAGGCACCGACCCCACTTGAATTGTTTCTTCTTTCCCAACTATTTCTGCCGGAATATTATCATCTATTTCCTCTATTTTTGAATAATAATTCAAATTATATCTGGTTACTAAAAATGCTGTAACTGTTACAATGATAATACATGACAATAAGACTAAATAAAACCCATTTCGCCTAAAAAACTTTATAAACCTGCCCTTATTTTCGGTAAGGCTCTCATCATTTACATATTTTTTCATATAAAAACACCTCCATATAGTATTATTGCCTTTTTTTTCAATCCTATACAAGGGTGTTTATTTAATATATATTTAATTTTCTTTAATCTTTTATATGAATTAAGTCTACGTCCTTATAATAATGCTTCAATATTTCCTCATAGGTCATACCTTCATTTGCAAAATAATTTGCACCATATTGACTCATACCTACACCATGTCCATTGCCTTTAACATCAAACACAAGTTTATCATCATGAATTTGTAAACTAAAATTCGATGAATTTAATCCAAATATCTTTCTTATTTCTGTCCCCTTTAAATTGCAATCACCTATATTTATCATCTTTACACTCCCACCTTCGGTTCTTTCTATGTGGTTAATTGCAGAGTCTATAGATAAGTTGTCCATTTTATCGATTTGAATTTCCGGCTTATACTCTTTTAACTTCATTTTAAATTCTTCTGTTGAAATTTCTATCTTTGATGTGTATTTAGGAGATTGTTCATCCCCTACACTTTCTGTTGCTCTAAGATATGGAATTGTACTTATCCACACATCCTCAGAATTTTCTGTTTTCCCGCTACTTGTTGAATGGAAAACTGCATCAATAGGTTCGTTATCATAGGTTATAATAAAATCTTCAGTACTTACAACAGCATCGCTGACTTTATCCCAATATTTTTTTGCATCTTGTTTTCCCCAACGTTCAAAGGCAATATCTTTAGATATCCAAGCCTTACAATGTGATGGGTTATCACATACAAAAGCTCCTTGATGTTCAGGAACTTCTTGGTTTGAATTTTTTTTATTTTGTATTCTATAATAAGTATACGTCCTTGCAGCAACAGCTTGTGCCCTTAGTGCTTCTATATGAAAACTTGCCGGCATTTCTGCAGCTACTACACCCTTTAAGTATTCATCAAAATTTATTCCTATAACTTTATCTTCTCCTGTTATGTAAAGACTAATCTCATTTGTTAACCCATCATCTTGTTTTATTGGCTCTTGATTATGTTTATAGTTACTTTTGCAACCTTTTACAAATATAAGGGGAATTACTATTATTATTATAAATAAAAACAGCACTATATATGCAATATGCTTCATCTTATTTCCTCCAGTTTTTATTCATATTTACATATATATGCCTTTAATAATTCTTTTAGAATATCTTTTCTTTTACAATTTATACTTATTAAATTCTTTTAATATTTGCCCCTAATGATATTAAACTTTCAATAAACTTATAATAACCCCTATCTATATGTTCGACTTCACTTATCTCAGTCTGACCCTCAGCTGCTAATCCCGCTAAGACTAAGGCAGCACCCGCCCTTAAATCAGTAGCTTTTACTTGGGCTCCTGTTATCTTCTTTACACCTTCTATAACTGCTGTACGTCCTTCAATCTTTATATTAGCACCCATTCTTTTCAATTCACTTATATGCATAAATCTATTTTCAAATATAGTCTCTGTTATTATACTTGTACCATTAACCAAGCTCATAAGTGCCATAAATTGAGATTGCATATCTGTAGGAAAACCGGGAAAAGGAAGTGTCTTAACATCAGCAGCCTTATATTTGTCGTTACCAATAACATTTATAGATGTATCATTCTCTTTTATATCTACCCCTATTTCACGTAATTTTGCACTAATAGGTTTTAAATGGTTAGGTATAATATTTTCAATATCTATATTACCTTTTGTTATTGCCGCCAATACCATAAATGTGCCTGCTTCAATTCTATCGGGAATAATGGTATGGCTGCATCCTTTTAATTTATCTACACCATTTACTTTTATTGTATCGGTTCCTGCCCATTTTATGTCTGCACCCATTTTAATTAAAAAGTTTGCCAAATCCACAATTTCAGGTTCAACTGCAGCATTTTCAATAATTGTCTGTCCCTCAGCTAAACATGCTGCCATTAAGATGTTTTCAGTAGCTCCGACACTTGGGAAGTCTAAATATATCTTTGCACCCTGTAATTTTTTAGCTTTGGCTTCAACATAACCATGACCTTGAGTAATCTTTGCACCCATAGCTGCAAAACCTTTTAAATGTAAATCCACAGGCCTTGTTCCAATTGCACAACCACCCGGCAAGGATATCCTTGTTTTACCTAAAC
>CAZRSG010000043.1:0-13206 GCA_964602705.1 uncultured Oscillospiraceae bacterium | reverse complement strand
CTTTATTTGTTCCATATTTCAAATTAATTCTTATAACACCTTGTTTGGCATCCTCAATTAATTCATAATCTTTTATATACCCTTCTCTAACCAATATATCTGCGATAGACCTTTTTACATTAGAAGCAGGAATATCAACTGATTTATGTTTTGAAGAATTTGCATTTCTTATCCGTGTTAGCATATCTGCAATTGGGTCAGTTACATTCATATGTCTTACCTCCTTCCATAATATCCCTATTACCAGCTTGCTTTTTTAACTCCGGGTATTTGTCCTTTATAAGCTAATTCCCTAAAACAAATACGACATAATCCAAACTTCCTGAGATAAGCATGAGGTCTTCCGCAAATTCTGCACCTGTTGTATCGTCTTGTGCTAAATTTAGGTTCTCTTTGTTGTTTTACAACCATTGACTTTTTTGCCATTTACATTCCTCCTCTCAGTTTTGTTTAAATGGCGCTCCCATTAGAGTAAGTAACTCTTTGGCTTCTTCATCAGTTTGGGCAGTAGTTACAAATGCGATATCCATACCGCGCACTTTTTCAACCTTATCATAGTTAATTTCCGGGAAAATAAGTTGTTCTTTAATTCCTAAGGCATAATTGCCTCTCCCATCAAAGGCATTTGCTGATATTCCCCTAAAGTCCCTAACTCTTGGTAAGGCTATATTAAATAATTTATCTACAAATTCATACATTCGTGATCCCCTAAGTGTAACCTTACAGCCTATACTCATTCCTTCTCTTAATTTAAAAGCTGCTATTGATTTCTTTGCCTTGGTTATAACAGGCTTCTGGCCACTTATTAATGATAATTCATCAACTGCTGAATCTAAAAACTTAGAATTCTCTTTTGCGTCACCCACACCCATGTTAAGTACAACTTTCTCTAACTTTGGGATTTGCATTGGACTTTTATAATTAAACTTTTTCATAAGTGCAGGTGCCACATCGTCTAAATATTTTTCTTTTAATCTTATCATTCAAATTACCTCCTTCCGAAAAAATCTAATTATTAAAAACTTCTCCGCATTTTTTACAAAATCGCACTTTACTTCCGTCTTCTAATATCTTTCTTCCTATCCTTGTAGGTCTTTCACACTTTTCACATACTTTTAATACCTTTGATGCATTAATAGCACCTTCTTGTTTTATAATTCCGCCTACTTCTCCTTGACTTCTCGGCTTAGTATGTTTTGTTAGCATATTAACATTTTCTATTATTACTTTATTAGTTGATGGAATAACAGTCAATACTTTTCCTCTTTTACCTTTATTCTTACCTGAAAGCACCTGAACTGTATCACCTTTTTTTACATGTACCTTATTTTTAGTCACTTATGCCACCTCCTTAACTACAGTGTTTCCGGAGCTAATGATAATATTTTCATATACTCTTTATCTCTCAGTTCCCTTGCAACAGGTCCAAAAATACGAGTACCACTTGGGTTATTATCTTCCTTAATAATTACTGCTGCATTTTCATCAAACTTTATATATGAACCATCTTTCCTTCTATAGCTTTGTGCTGTTCTTACAATTACAGCCTTAACAATTTCTCCTTTTTTAACAACACCACCTGGTGTTGCCTTTTTAACACTGGCAACTATTACATCGCCTATTCGTGCATATTTTTTCCCCGAACCACCTAATACTCTTATGCACATAATTTCTCTTGCACCTGTATTATCTGCTACTTTTAAGACTGACTCTTGCTGAATCATCAGTGTAACCTCCTTTTTGAAAATAGTTGCCATTAAAACTATTTAGCTTTTTCAACTATTTGTATTAATCTCCAATTTTTTTGTTTGCTTAATGGCCTTGTTTCCATTATTCTTACTATATCACCTATTGCACATTCATTTTTTTCATCATGGGCCTTAAATTTTGATGTTCTTTTTATGGTCTTTCCATACAATGGATGTCTTACACTATCCTCTATGGCTACAACTATAGTTTTATCCATTTTATCACTAACAACCTTACCTACCCTTGACTTTCTGTTGTTTCGTTCGAGCATCTACTTACCTCCTTCTTGCTTAGAATAAATATCCTATCCTTTATTTGTCAACATCATACATCAATTGCTTATTTGCTCTAATTCTCTTTCACGAAGGATAGTCTTTACCCTGGCAATAGCTTTCCTTACATTTTTAATCCTCATAGGATTGTCCAGCATATTAGTTGCATGTTGAAATCTTAAATTAAATAATTCCACCTTTAGTTCTTTAAGTTCTTGCTCTAATTCAGCTGTTGTCATATCACGCATTTCACTAACCTTCATTTTCTTCACCACCTAATTCTTCCCTATAACGTACAATGAATTTTGTTTTTATAGGGAGTTTATATGCCGCTAACCGCATAGCTTCCCTGGCATCATTTTCAGAAACTCCTCCTATTTCAAACATCACCCTACCGGGTTTGACAACTGCAACCCAATGATCTGGTGCACCCTTACCACTACCCATTCTTGTTTCAGCAGGCTTTTTTGTAACTACTTTGTCCGGAAAAATCTTAATCCAAACCTTGCCGCCTCTTTTAATGGAACGAGTCATAGCTACACGTGCTGCTTCTATCTGATTACTTGTAATCCATGCCGGTTCTACTGCCTGCAAAGCGTAATCACCATAGGTAATTTCCGTACCCCTTGATGCTTTACCCTTCATACGGCCACGCATAACTTTACGATATTTACTTCTTTTAGGCATTAACATATTATTTTCCCCCTCCCTCTGTTTTTTTAGCTTCCGGAAGGATTTCCCCCTTATATATCCAGACTTTTACTCCTAATTTCCCATATGTTGTATCAGCTTCCCAAAAACCATAGTCAATGTCTGCCCTTAGAGTCTGCAAAGGTATTGTTCCTTCATGATAATGTTCGGTTCGAGCTATTTCTGCCCCATTTAATCGACCTGAAACAGATGTCTTAATGCCTTTTGCACCCATTTTTAATGCTCTTGACATTGATTGTTTCATAGCACGTCTATATGAAATCCTTTTTTCCAACTGAGCTGCAATACTTTCTGCAACTAATTGTGCATTTATTTCAGGGACCTTAATCTCAATAATGTTTATAGCAATTTTCTTATTGAATTTATTTTCTAATTCATTTTTAAGCTTATCAATTTCCGTTCCGCCTCTACCTATAATAATTCCCGGTTTAGCTCCATGAATATTAACCTTAATTCTATTCGCTGCTCTTTCTATCTCAATCTTTGATACGCCTGCCATAAACAATTTCTTTTTTATAAATTTCCTAATATCATTGTCTTCTATAAGATAATCAGCAAATTTTTTGTCATTTGCATACCATTTTGATTCCCAGTCTTTAATAATTCCTACTCTTAACCCATGTGGATGTACTTTCTGGCCCATTATTAACCTCCTTCTATATTTATTTATCTTGTTCTTTTACTACTAATGTAATATGGCTCGTTCTTTTTCTTATTCTATGAGCCCTACCCTGTGCCCTCGGCCTAATTCTTTTAAGGGTAGGTCCTTGATTTGCATATGCTTCTGACACATATAATTTCTCTATATCTAAACCAAAATTGTTTTCCGCATTTGCTATTGCAGAATGTAACAACTTTTCAAGTATTGGTGAAGCTGCTTTAGGTGTATGTTTTAAAATACCTATAGCCTCCCCAACAGGTTTGCTTCTAATTAAGTCTAATACGAGTTTTACTTTTCTTGGTGATATACGTTCATATTTGAGTACTGCCCTTGCTTCCACCGATACATCCTCCTTCCTTAAGCTCTTATTGCTTTACTGCTATTTTACTGTCGTAGTTTTTTCCCCTGAATGTCCCCTATATGTCCTTGTTGGTGCAAATTCGCCTAATTTATGTCCAACCATATCCTCTGTTATATATATAGGAACATGCTTTCTTCCATCATGAACTGCAATTGTATGACCTACCATATCCGGGAAAATAGTAGAGCCTCTTGACCATGTCTTTAATACTTTTTTCTTACCTGATTTATTCATTTCTTGTATCCGTTTTAAAAGTACTTCTTGTACAAAAGGTCCTTTTTTTAATGATCTACCCACTAATAAGCCTCCTTTCAAATATTAAAATCAAACTAATGCTTATATTATTCCTATCCTTTTCTTCTTTTAACAATAAGTTGATTTGATTTATTCTTCTGTTTCCTGGTCTTATAGCCAAGTGTTGGTTGACCCCATGGAGTTACCGGTGTGGCCCTGCCTATAGGAGATTTACCTTCCCCACCACCATGTGGATGATCTACAGGATTCATAACAACACCACGTACTGATGGTCTCCAGCCCATGTGTCTTTTTCTTCCTGCCTTTCCTACTGTAATGTTTTCATGATCTGCATTACCTACCTGACCTATTGTAGCCCTACATTCTAATCTTATTAACCGTACTTCCCCAGATGGAAGGCGAACTTGTGCAAAACCATGCTCCTTTGCCATTAATTGTGCAGAATTACCTGCTGATCTTACTAATTTAGCACCGGCACCGGCATTCATTTCTATGTTGTGAACCATAGTTCCAACAGGTATAAGTTGTAATGGTAAGGTATTACCGGGTTTTATAGCTGCCTTATCACCTGATTCTATAATATCACCGACTTTTATTCCCAATGGTGCGATAACATATCTTTTTTCTCCATCTTCATATTCAACTAAAGCAATATTAGATGTTCTATTAGGATCATATTCCAATGTTAGTACCTTTGCAGGTATACCATCTTTATTTCTTTTAAAGTCTATAATTCTGTATTTTCTTTTAGCACCGCCGCCCCTATGTCGTACGGTAATTCTACCATACACATTCCTACCGGCCTTTTTTGGTAGAGGCTCAAGTAATGATTTTTCCGGTTCTACCTTGGATAATCCTTCAAAAGTAGAAACTGTCATATATCTTCTCGCCGGGGAGGTAGCATTATACTTCTTTACTGGCATTTATTTCACTCCCATTCTTTATTTCTTTATCTTAAACCATTCCTTCAAAAAACTCTATTTCTTTACTGTCTTCCGTTAGTTTTACAATAGCCTTCTTCCAGCTTGGTCTTCTTCCGGAATTCATTCCCATTCTTTTAATTTTACCTTGCATTCTCAAAGTAGTAACCTTTTCAACTTTTACATCAAATATCTCTTCTACTGCCTTTCTAATCTGAACCTTATTTGCACTTATTGCAACAACGAAGGTGTATTTCCTATCAGTCATTTGATCCATGCTATGCTCTGATATAATAGGTCTGATTATAATATCATGTGCGTTTGTCATTATGCATACACCTCCTCAATTTTATCAACAGCTTCTTTTGTTATGATAAATTTATCATATTTTAAAATATCATATACATTTAATGTGTTAGTTAGTGTTGTAGCAACTCCGGGTATATTTCTTGCGGATTTGATTATTATATCATCCTTTTCCGGTAGTACTATTAAGGTCTTGGATGCTACTTGCAAGTTTTTTAATATATTAACTATTTCTTTAGTTTTGATTGTTTCCATCTTTAGTTCATCTAAAACTATAATGTTATTATTTTCAACCTTTGAACTAAGGGCTGATTTTATGGCTATCTTCTTAACCTTTTTATTTAATGAATATCTGTAACTTCTTGGTTTTGGTCCTAAGGCTATACCACCTTTAATCCATTGTGGTGATCTTATGCTACCATGTCTTGCTCTTCCTGTACCCTTTTGCTTCCATGGTTTGGCACCTCCACCCCTTACTTCTGCTCTTGTTTTAGTACTTTGGGTTCCTTGTCTTTGGTTTGCTAAATAATTTACAACTGCTTGATGAAGTACAACTTTATTAACTTTAACACCAAAAATATTATCATTTAGTTGAACTTGACCAAGCTCTTCCCCTTTTGTATTATATAACGCAACTTCCGGCATGATATCTCCTCCTTCCTGTAAATACTTTTTATGCCTTTACCGTATTTTTTATAATAAGTAATCCACCTTTTGCTCCCGGTACCGCCCCTTTAATTAAAATAAGGTTTCTTTCGGAATCTATCTTTACTACTTCTAAATTCTGAATAGTTGTTTTATCACTACCCATATGACCGGGTAATTTTTTCCCTTTAAATACCTTACCAGGATCTGCAGCACCTGCCATAGCACCTACGCCTCTATGGTAATGTGACCCGTGGCTTGCCCTACCCATACTCATTCCCCATCTTTTAATGGTTCCTTGAAAACCCTTTCCTTTACTAATTCCTGTTATATCCACTTTTTCACCTTTTTTAAAAGTATCAACTTTAATTTCATCTCCCACATTTAAAGTTGATATATCTTCTAATGGAAATTCTTTTAAATACCTTTTGTATTTAAGGTTTACCTTATCAAAGTGTCCTTTTAAGGGCTTATTTGTATGTTTATCTTTTCTATCTTGAAAACCAACTTGTACTGCTTGATAACCATCATTTTCTATTGTTTTCTTTTGAACAACTATACATGGACCTGCTTCTATAACTGTTACAGGGATTATGCTATCATCTTCTGCAAACACTTGTGTCATTCCAATCTTTTTACCTAATATTGCTTTTTTCATAATCGCACCTCCTAATCGGTTATTGGTTCGTATATACGAACTTGACCGTCTTTACGCTTTCTTTACTGTTTTATAATTTTATTTCTATATCTACACCTGCAGGTAAATCAAGTCTCATAAGAGAATCAACAGTTTTAGGTGTTGGAAATAAAATATCTATCAATCTTTTATGTGTTCTCATTTCAAACTGTTCCCGTGAATCCTTATACTTATGAACCGCTCTTAATATTGTAAATATCTCTTTCTTCGTTGGTAACGGTATAGGACCTGAAACTTCTGCCCCTGTACGCTTTGCAGTTTCAACAATCTTTTCTGCCGATTGATCTAATAAGGCGTGGTCATATGCCTTCAACCTTATTCTTATTTTTTCCTTTCCTGCCATTTATACTTCCCTCCTTCTTCCATATGTGTACTTTGTTGTTCCTACGACAGTATTATAATTCCATACACTATGCCGGGTGTTTCATATTTGTTTTTAAAATTAAGCTCAGAATGTTAAAGCCTATTACATATAACCTGAGCATTATCTACTATTATTATGCATATTATGCATTATAAAACTTCATATAATACAATTAAATTTTACATACATATTAAAGTGTATAGTGACTCTGTCGCCCGGTTTCATGAATCGGACATTCTCCACAGAAATTCCCTAATTTTCATCAGCAACCTTCTGTTTCATAGTATGCCATGCCACAACCACTATATAATACATGAAGTCTTATAAATTTGCAAGCATTTTTTTAAAAACCCTATAAAAAATTTTAGGGGCTTTTAATTTTAATTATAATATTAAATTATTAATAAAAATAAATTGAAAGATAATGACATCTCCTATACAATATATGTATCAATATTAATTTTAATAATATAAAGGAGAATTTTTTATAATATGAGATCTATTATGGTAAATGGCAATGATTCCAATCAACGTATAGATAAATTTTTGGATAAATACCTTATAAATATGCCTAAGAATTTATTATATAAATATATCCGTAAAAAAAGAATTAATGTAAATAAAAAAAGAGTTAACATTAATTATAATTTAAAAGAAGGGGATATAATTTATTTTTATATAAATGACGAATTTTTTCCTAAATCAAATGATAAGAATGAACTTGAAAACTTAATGATATTAAAACATAATATCAAGATTATATATGAAGATAATAATATATTGTTAATAGATAAAGAACCGGGCATATTGGTACATTCTGCAAAGCCTAATAGTAAAGATGACTTAACAAGTCATCTTAAAAGTTATTTGTATAAAAAGGGTGAATATATACCTTCCCAAGAAAATACTTTTGCACCTGCAGTATGTAACAGATTAGACCGAAATACCGGCGGAATTGTTATAGCTGCTAAGAATGCCCCCGCCTTACGAATAATTAATGAGCAAATCAGAAACAAAAAAATCAGACGGTTTTACCTTTGTTTAGTTCGTGGTAGGCTTATAAATAAGCAAGGACAACTAACTGGATATATTACTAAAAATCAACTTTTAAATATGGTTGATATTACTGATAGCCCAAAAATTAATTCTAAACAAATTATAACTAATTATAAAGTTTTAAATGAAAATAATGATGATACAAGTTTACTTGAAATTGAACTTATTACCGGTCGAACACATCAAATACGTGCACATTTAGCCCATATTGGTCATCCTATTTTAGGAGATATTAAATATGGACTTGGAAAAACAAATAATAATTTTAAATATCAAGCCTTATATTCTTATAAAATTATATTTGATTTTACTGATGCAAAAGTGTTAAACTATTTGAAAGGAAAAACATTCGAAATTAAAGAATTAAATATTTTTTTATAGGGGGTTAATCTATAATGGGAGATTTTATTAATTCTACTATTGCTGACTTTTTAGATGATATAGCAATAAAATATAAGGATAATGATGCTGTCGTATATGTAGACAGGAATTTACGCTATACATATGAAGAATTTAATAATGTTTGTAAACAAGCTGCAAAGGGTCTTATGGAGTTAGGTATAAAAAAAGGAGATCATGTTGCCATATGGGCCACTAATTATCCTGAATGGCTTATAAGTCAATTTGCCACTGCAAAAATTGGGGCGGTACTTGTTACGGTAAATACCAATTATAAAATTTTTGAATTGGAATATCTATTAAAACAATCCGATTCCACAACACTAATATTAATCGATGAATTTAAAGATTCTAATTATCTTGAAATTATTAATACTCTATGCCCGGAAATAAAAAACTCTCAACCGGGTAACTTATCTAATGAAAAACTACCATATCTAAAAAATCTTATATATATAGGCAGTGATAATATACCGGGTATGTTTAATTGGAACGATATTATGAAACTTGGGGAAAATATTACAGATGATATACTTTACCAAAGACAAAGAACACTTAGCCCTCATGATGTTATTAATATGCAATATACATCAGGGACTACAGGCTTCCCAAAAGGTGTTATGCTGACACATCATAATATTCTTAATAATGGCTATTATATTGGTGAATGTATGCATTTTACACATAAAGATAGATTATGCATACCGGTACCATTTTTTCATTGTTTTGGTTGTGTCTTAGCTGTACTTGCTTGTGTAACTCATGGCTCAACAATGGTTCCTGTAGAATATTTCCGGCCGGCTGATGTGTTAAAATCTATTGAAGAAGAAAAATGTACAGCTGTTCATGGTGTGCCAACTATGTTTATATTTATGCTTCAATACCCGGATTTTAGTAAATACGATCTGTCTTCTTTAAGAACCGGGATTATGGCTGGTTCTCCATGTCCTGTAAATGTTATGGAACAAGTGATTAATATTATGGGTGCAAAAGAAATTACTATTGCATATGGGCAAACAGAATGTTCCCCCGTAATTACACAGACAAGGGTTGATGTTCCAATGGAATTAAGAGTTAGTACTGTAGGAACTGTTTTACCACATATACAAGCAAAGATTGTTAATCCCGACACCGGTAAAGAATTAGCCCCTAATGAGACAGGTGAATTATGTACTAAAGGTTATCATGTAATGAAGGGTTATTATAATATGGAAGAGGCGACTCGTCAGGTAATAGATGAGGAAGGATGGTTACATACAGGTGATTTAGCAAGTGTTGATGAAAATGGTTACTATAAAATATGTGGCCGTATTAAAGATATGATTATACGTGGAGGAGAAAATATTTATCCAAGAGAAATTGAAGAATTGTTATATACCCATTCATCTATTCAAGATGTACAAGTTATTGGTGTTCCGGATAAAAATATGGGAGAGGAACTTATGGCTTATATTATTATTAAAGATAAGTTTACACTTACAAAGGAAGAAGTAAAAGAATTTGTATTAAATAATATGGCACGTCATAAGGTTCCAAAATATATTGAATTTATAGATAAATACCCTATGACAGCAAGTGGTAAAATCCAAAAGTTTAAATTAAAAGAATTAGCAATTAAAACTTTACAGCTGCAAGAAGAAATTAATATTGAAACAACATAATTTATTGCATAAGGACTTACTTTATTATAAAGTAAGTCCTTATGTTTATACAAGAAAGTTACCTAAGCTTTGAAACTAAGTTACCACAATCCACCTTTTTAAATCTTGTCTTTTCATATTGCTCCTTAACCTTTGGATGTTCATCTATTAGCTGAGAAATTTGCCAATCTGAAACATACTGATTAAAAACATCTTCTAAAGCCTTAAAATTTATTCTTTTTTGCATATTTAAAAATTCCTCCCTTTTCAACAACCCCCTTATATAGCTTATCAATAAATTAAAAAAGTATTCCAAGATTTATTTTTAAAAAATATAAAAAATGAACATTTAAACTTATAATTTATAAACCACCCTATATTTGAAATTATCTCCTTGCATTTTTATGCACCAAAGTGTATAATTATTATTAACTTATTTTTATAATTAAAAAAAGGAGATTGTAAAGAATGATAAAGGTTGCAATAATGGGGGCAACCGGTTATTCCGGTATTGAATTAGTTCGCCTCCTATCACAGCATAATAATGTAGAAATTAAATATTTAATTTCTAAAACTTTTTCGGGTCAAAAAATTTCTAATATTTATCCAAACCTTAAATGTGTGCTTGATGAGGTCTGTCAAGAAATGAATATTGATTATATTGTTAGGGATTGTGATCTTGTTTTTACAGCACTGCCACATGGTGTTTCTAAAACAATAGTTCCTAAACTAATAAATAATAATTTAAAGGTTATCGACTTAAGTGGTGATTTTAGATATAAGGATGTCAAGGTTTACGAAAAATGGTACCAGACTAAACACGAGCATCTTGACCTATTGGAATCGTCTGTATATGGATTACCCGAGCTTCATCGTAAAGAAATATCACAAACATCACTTGTGGGTAATCCCGGTTGTTATACTACATGTGCCATACTTGCCTTGGCTCCCCTACTTGCTAATAATATAATTTCTACTGATAATATTTTAATTGATGCTAAATCAGGGGTATCAGGTGCAGGTAGAAAATTAAGTCTTAATAGTCATTTTTGTGAGGCTACTGAAAATACAAAGGCATATAGTATAGGTACTCACAGGCATACTTCTGAGATTGAACAGGAACTTAGCATAATAGCAAACGAGGATATTTTAATCTCTTTTACCCCCCACTTAGTACCGATGAAAAGGGGTATTTTAAGTACAGCTTATGCAAACTTAAATAATACTTATTCTGCTAATGAATTAATCGATTTATTTAAAGATTTTTATAAGGATGACTTTTTTGTAAGGATATATGATAAGGGAACATTACCGGAAACAAAAAACGTTACCGGCTCTAATTTTATAGATATTGGATTATCGGTTGATAGTCGCCTAAATAGGCTTGTTGTTGTTTCTGCCTTGGATAATCTTATAAAAGGGGCGGCAGGTCAAGCAGTACAGAATATGAATATAATGTTTAATTTAAATGAAGCAAGTGGACTAACATCACCGGGGCTTTATATTTAGATGTGTTTGAACTTAGCCAATTTAAAGTTTCATATGGGCATGAATAAATAATATTAATGGCAAGAAGAAATAAGACCTGATAAAATTTCTTGCACTACTAATAAATGGAGTGGATATAATTATGAAAGAAATAATAAAAAAGGCGGGCATACTTATTGAGGCATTACCATATATACAGAAATTTAATGGTAAGACTGTAGTTATTAAATATGGCGGCAATGCAATGATAAACCCTTCTTTAAAAAATTCTGTTATGCAAGATATTACCCTACTAAAATATATTGGCTTAAATCCAATTATTATTCATGGTGGAGGTCCTGACATAAGTGAAGCACTAAAACAATATAATATAGAAAGTGAGTTTATAAATGGTTTAAGGGTAACTGATGCTGAAACTATGAAGATTGCTCAAATGGTCTTGGTGGGCAAAACCAATAAGGAGATTGTTTCTAAAATTAATGAATTAGGTGGTAAGGCTGTAGGAATTTGCGGGATAGATGGCAATCTTATAGAATGTGAACAATATAAGCCTATTATTAAGGATCAAGAAAAGGATATAGGTTATGTAGGTAAAATAGTTAATATAAATACTAATCTATTAAAATTATTATCTAACGATGAATATATTCCGGTTGTAGCCCCTATAGGTATTGATAAGCAAGGACAGAGTTATAATATTAATGCTGACACGGTAGCCGGTTCTGTTGCTACTGCACTTGAAGCAGAAAAGTTAATGTTGCTTACCGATGTAGAGGGTATCAAGTATCCTACAAAGTCCGGTAAGGAAGATATAATTTATGAGATTAGCAAAAAAGAAATATATGACCTTACTGAAAAAGGTATTATAAACGGTGGTATGATTCCAAAAGTATTAGGATGCATAGAAGCCTTAGATTCAGGTGTAAATAGGGTGCATATAATTGACGGCAGAATACCCCACTGTATTCTTTTAGAGATATTTACACATACTGGTATAGGAACAATGATAACAAAATAATTTTACTTCTTTTATTTACCACTTACAAGATTCATAAATTTTTAGCAATTTCGTTAAAATAAATACTTATTGCATTATTATTACATTTGTATTATAATATTTACATATATTTGAAACATATGGTCAATGCTACCATGACATCCAAATATCTTTTAATAACTATATTATAAAAATCCTAAGTTTTTATAAACTTTTTCTATGATTAATGACCTTAAAAGATAAGTTATTGGTTTATTTTAATATAATGAATATATTGGAGGAATATAAAAATGTATAATCATAATTCCATAAAGGTTGCAGAACTTCAGGAAATGCTTCTTAGTATACGTGCAAGGATTGAAGAATGTGATAGGTTACGAAAGGTCCTTTACTTAAATAAGACTAATCAAAGTCCCATCAATAAGGCTACTAATACTACAATAGAGGAAGATATTATTCATATTTATTCTAATATTTGTGATCTTTGTAAAAATAAAAAGTTTATATAAGGGGAATGAAATTCCCCCTATAAACTATTAAATGTTATTCCTTATGCTTAAATACTATATTGTCTTTTTCACTATCTATAATTATCTTATCTCCTGATTTTATATTACCTTCTAACATTTCCTCGGATAACTTATCTTCAACCATTGTTTGTATGGTACGTCTAAGTGGACGAGCA
>CAZRSG010000042.1:0-13391 GCA_964602705.1 uncultured Oscillospiraceae bacterium | reverse complement strand
TTGACTTATTAGACGCTCTTGGGGTTATGAAATCTTCAAAATTTGACGAGACGGCAAACATTACAAGGCAAGAGTTTATTGGTATTGCATCAAAGTTTATTCCCGGTGGAATAAGCACAATGCAATATATGGGATATTTTGAGGATGTACCTGAAACTAATCAGTATGCACAGATAATCGAAACATTTGTCAATCTTGGGATTATATCAGGTATAGGTGGAGGGGAGTTTTATCCGTCACAGGTAATTTCATTATACGAGGCTGTTAAGATTTTGCTTGGTATTGCAGGCTATAACTCTTTGGCTATGGTTAATGGCGGATACCCTATGGGATATATAAAAATTGCACATACAGAAAAGCTTATTTCTTCTGTTTCTACTTCAAGTCAACTAAATGCTGATGAAATGGTAAATCTATTATATAATTTTCTTGACTTGTCGTGGTATGAAATTTCGGCTATTGGAAGAGATAGTATTGTAGTTAATTTAAAAGAAGCAAGAACTGTTATGGAGCTAGTATTTGACACTTATCGCATAAGTGGAATTGTTACGTCAAATTACTTAACAGCACTTGACACAGGAAATACCGACTTGGGCTATGGATATGTTGAAATACAGGGGGATAATGTTTATCGAATTTTGGTTGGCAATACAAACATAGCTGATTGCCTTGGAATGTACCTTGATATTTTTTGCAGGAAAACATCTGATAATGATTATGTATGTATAAACTATTCCCAAAACAAGAAAAACAGGCTTGTAGAAATAGATCTTCGTGATATAGAAAGAATATCTAAAACTGAGATAAGATATGAAAAAGAAAATAAAACAAATAGATTAAATTATACTGAGAATGTATCAATAATATATAACGGTGTATACTATCATGAGCCACTTGATATAAGTGCATTTGGAGACTTAATAGGTACTATGACTGCTATTGATAATAACGGTGATGGTAAATATGAGTGCTTATTAGTAAAAGCATATGAATCTTTTGTTGTTGGAAATATATATGAAAATGGTTTCTCCGAAAAAAATAATCCTGACAAATTTATCGCTGTAGATGAAAATGAATATGAAAATATAGATTTTAAATTTGCAGACGGAGCTAAAGCAATATTCCAAGACTTAAAAAATAATTCTGTAGTTTCTGTACTTATATCTCCTGATGATGCTTATAAAAGAATATTAGAAGTAATTATATCTGAACAAAAGGTAAGTGGAATAGTAACAACGGTAGAAGGTGGTCAAGATTTTCATATTACAATTGATAATGTTCAAAATTATTATGTTATACCTTCTGCAAACAAAGAATCTGTTTCACCGGGTATAGGTATTACTGCCTTTATCGACACCTTTGGGAATATTGTACTTTTTGATTTTTCAAATATCGGAGAATATAGATATGGTATTGCAATTGATTGCACATTAGCTAAGTCCCTTGATAAAAAGGTTATGCTCAAGGCATATACCCAGGCAGGTAAAATACAAACATTTACCCTTGCCGAAAAGGTTATAATAGATGGTATACCCTATGAAAATTCTCTTGATATGAAGCTTGCACTTGATAATGTTAGTCGTGTATCAATATCTTCATACACCCTTCCGGTAGGTGTTTTCCCACTTCGAATAAAGCTTAACCCAATGGGATTGATATCAGAGATTGACACGCCGGAAACAAACGAAGATGAAAGCAATAATTCACTAACACTAATAAGTAACGGTAGATACAATGCTTTTACGGGTGTTGTTCTTGGTGGAGAAATTGCATTAAATTCATCAACTACTGTTTTGAAATTAACTTCCAATAATATTGAGGATATAGAAAGCTGGAATGATAGTTCAAGTTATTTATTTACAAACTCTAAGGCGTTTAGTGTAGGAAACAGATATACTGCAGTGGCATATAAAACGACAGAGGACTCAAGTTATGCTGATTTTGTAATTCTATATTCAAGCTATTCAAATTCACATAATGATTTCTTTATGATAGTAGAAAATGTGACCCGCTCAATAAACAGCCGTACCGATAACTCTACATACACAATGCGGTGTATTACAGAAGGACGAAGAGTGTCAATGCTTGTGTCAGATGACTATATAGAAACCTTTGAAAGTTTAAATATACGAACAGGGGATGTATTTAGAATTAAACTTAATAGTAACGGAGAACTGGCATATATTGAGAATCCATCAAGCAGTTCAGGGCCACTTGCGGCAATAAAGTATAATAACGGAAGCGTTACTATAAATAACATAGGAAGCGGACCTACGTCCCTTGCGAATATAAGGGGAGCGGCAGGCCCGTCAAGTGTGGCACTTATAAACGGATATGTGTATGAGAAGGATAGTAATCTTTTGACGATTGCATATCTGCCTATATCAACAACACTTACACAAAGGTTTGTAAATAACGATTTTATTAATGCAGACTTATATAAGTCTTCAATTCCGTCGGATGTTCCAATAGTAGTTTACAATCCAGATTCACCGAAAGAAAAGGTAAGAACAGGTACATTAGATGATATAGTCGACTTTAAAAGTGATAAGCAGAATTATTCAAGGGTTTTGTTAAGATATAGGTCATCTGCTTTAAAGGAAGTAATTATATTTAATGATGCAACACTATTTAATTAATAATTTAAGAGGTAACAGAAAATGAAAATATATGTTAATATCCACCCTGGGATTGTGGAGGATAGCTTATTTATAGAAAATACAGGAGGTTACTTATGGAGGTATATGACGGACATATTCATAGCAAACATTCACACGATAGCAATAGCGACATAGATGCAATATGCAAAACGGCTATTGAAAGAAATATAAAAGGAATTGCGATTACCGACCATTATCAAGGGGCAAATGTTTTTAAAACGGATATTTTAGAGAATATACGCACCTCGACAGAAGACACAAAAAGGGCTAAGAAAAAATTTGAAAAAGACCTTTTTGTAGGTATCGGGGTTGAAATGGGTGAGCCCTCATGTAATTATGAGGCAGCCGCACACTTGGCAGACCTTACAGAGTTTGATGTAATTATCGGGGCGGTTCATATTTTAAAATCGCAAGAAAAAAGTCATGCCCGTACAGACTTTTCGGTATTTTCTTATTCACAGCTTAATAGCTATATGCAAGAATATTTTGAGGACATTTTAGAAATATCAAAAAATGCTGATTTTGATGTTTTGGCACATTTAACATTCCCTCTACAATATATTAATGGAAAATATAATTTTAATTATGACATAAGCCAATGTAATAAGATTATTGGCGAGGTGCTAACGACTATAATCGATAGAAACATTGCCTTGGAGTTAAATGTTTCAAATGTGGGTGGCAGTTGGGGTGAATATGTCCCAAACGAGGATATATTAAGAAGGTACAAGGAAATGGGAGGAAACATGGTGGCACTCGGTTCAGATGCTCACAAAGAAGAAACTGTGGGGAATAATATTAAAGAGGGTATGGAATACCTTTTAAAATGTGGATTTACACATAATACATTTTTTAAAAGAAGAAGACCTTATATGGTTAAAATCGGAGGTGCGTAAATTGGGGAAGTTAGTGGTATTATCTGCAGATGCAATGGTTTACGAAGATTTGGAATATATGCAGGGGCTTCCAAATTTTAAACGGCTTATGAAAAATTGCTCGATTATAAAAAATGTAAGGAGCATATATCCGACTATCACATATCCAGCACATACTACAATTGCTACCGGGGCATATCCCAATAAGCATGGAATTATTGGGAACTTCACTTTTTCAACTAAAAACAAAAGGCCTTGGCAATGGTTTCATGATGCGGTAAAGACAGACGATATATTCACCGCTGCAAAAAAGAAAGGGCTGACAACTGCCGCAGTATTTTGGCCGGTAACCGGTAATCATCCCAATATTGATTACTTAATTGATGAATATTGGACACAAGGGGAAAACGATAGCTTTTATGACGCCTTTAAAAGAACGGGGTCAAACGATACAGTATTGGAAATCATAGAGAAAAATGCTCCACTACTTGTTGAACGCAAGCATCCCATGTGCGACGAGTTTGTTGTTGCATGTGCCTGTGATATGATAACTCGGTTTAAACCAGATTTACTAATGATACATCCCGCCAATATAGATGCATATCGTCATCAAAAAGGGGTTTTCAATGAGCATGTAAAAGATGGGGTTATTGAAACTGACCAATATATTGGTCAGATTATCAATGCGACAAAGATTGCAGGAATTTACGAGGAAACAAACTTTGTACTGCTTAGCGACCACGGGCAGATAAATATTAAAAGGACCATACACCCAAATATTGTTTTTGCGGAAAATGGACTCATTTCCCCAACCGAAAACGGAGAAATACACGATTGGAAGGCTATGTCTATCTCCGGGGGTGCATCTGCATTAATTTATCTAAAAGATAGAAACGATAAGAAAACATACGAAAAAACATATTCACTTTTAAAAAAGATGTGTAATGATGGCATTTATGGAATAAGTGAGATTTACACCCTTGATGAGATAAATGAAAAAGAGCAATTGAGTGGGGAATTTTCGTTCGTGATTGAAACAGATGGATACACTTCATTTGGTGATAACGTTATTGGGAAATTGGTTACCGGTTATGATCATTCAGACTATAGGTTTGGAAAAGGTACCCATGGATACCATCCCGATAAAGGGCCTCAGCCCATATTTGCGGCAAAGGGTCCGGATTTTAAGGAAAATATTATTTTGGATAAGGGATTACTCGTAGATGAGGCACCTACCTTTGCAAAAATTTTAGGATTAGATTTACCGAATGCTGACGGAAAACCAGTAAATGAAATTATTATGGAGGAATTGATATGACAAAAATATTAGGACACAGAGGGGCGAGAAGCGAATGTCCCGAAAACACTATGTTAGCATTTAGGCGGTCGGCAGAGCTTGGCTCATATGGTATTGAGGCAGATGTACACCTGCTTTATGATGGTAGCTTGATTATTTATCATGATAATAAGATTTCCGATACGAAGGAAAGTATATATAGATTTAATAGGGAGGCTTTGCAAGAGAAAGTTGTGCAAATGCCGTGCTTTGAAGAAGTTGCTGAATTTTGTGCCAAAAGTGGGCAGTTTTTGAATATTGAAATAAAAGATGAAAGCGGATTTTTGACAGATATAGGGGAAAAAGTGATTAGAATTTTGAAAAAATATAGCCTACAAAACAACTGCATTGTTTCCTGTTTTCGTCACCATACACTGATAAAAATAAAGCAAAATCATCCCGAATTTAAGGTTGGTGCCCTTTATTGGCATAGAAATAAGTTTGATGTGGTTGACTATTGTATTAAAAATAATATTGACGCTGTTCATCCACATTTTACGGATGTAGATAAAGATTTTGTGGATAAATGCCATAATAACGGAATAGCTGTTAATGTGTGGACGGTAAATCAACACGATGATATTATGAATATGCTGGGAATTGGCGTAGATACAATTATAACCGACGATGTATCATTGGCAAGGTCTGCCATTGAACTAAGGAATTCCTAAATAAATATAGGAGGTGGTTATATGAAGTTGGCTTTTAGTACACTGCCATGCATGGATCACGGTGTGGAAGAGTTAATATACTATTGCGACAAATATGGGATTAAGGGTCTTGAAATAAGGTCGGGGGCAGAAAATAGTATATTAGGTGAAAAAGGAGAAAATAAGTTATCCTTGTTTGGCGAACAGTTTGCAAAAGCAAATATTGAAATTTTATGTATAGCAACAAGCATTTGTTTTAAAGCTTATGAGCCGACAAAAATAAAGGGAGCGGCTGAACTGATTGAGAGGGGCAAAAATATTGGTGCAAGGGGAATTCGTGTCTTTCTTGGAAACTTTGCACGCAGGTTTGATACTAAGATTGATGATTTGGACCATGGAGGAATTGTACAATCGCTACGGGAAATATGCGATATTGATGATGCCTTTGAGATTATGGTTGAAACACATAATGAATATGCAATAGGTAGGGTATTATCAGACTTAAAAAAGGATGTTAACAGAGAAAACTTAAAATTTATATGGGATATAATCCATCCAATTGAGGACGGGGAAGATATAAAGAAAACATGGAATTATATCGGCAAAGATATCTCTCATCTGCACATAAAGGACGGAAAAAAACGAAATGATCCATTATGGCACGATTATGAATATACCCTACTTGGGCAGGGAGATCTTCCGATAGAATCAATTTTAGAATTACTCAGAAGTTATAATTATGGTGGTTTCCTTTCTTTGGAGTGGGAGAGTGTTTGGAGAGAAGAATTGAAACAATATCCCACCGACATGGATTTTTTATTGACAATGTTTAAAACCATAATCGAGGGAGTTTAAGGATGTTTTAGGTGATGCTTATGATGAGTTTGTTAAGATGAGTTTTAATGGCTAAGGTGATTAAGATAGGGATGATGGTTATGTGTAATGATACGTGTTAAGCCTTTTTATAAACTATTTTAAACCTGAAAGACCCAATGATATCAAGATATAAGGACCATATAACAAGATTAAATTGAAAATAATTTTAAAACTATATTTACATACAGCACCAGATTATAAATCATATATAAATATAATAAATAAAATAAATAAAATTGCCCAGTTGTATTTATGGTTAAAGTATAAGTTAGAGTATAATTTTAATTGGCAAAAGTCATAAATAAATGTTATAATAAACTTAAGAAAGCAAAAAGTTGGTGATGATTTGAAAAATGAGATAACCAATATACACGATGCTTCATTTAAGGAAGTATTTAGTCAAAAAAGAATAGCAAAAGATTTTATAATAAATAATATACCAAAAGAAGCCTTAGCAATAGTAGATATAGAAAGCTTAGAATTACAAAAAGATACTTTTATAAATAAAGAACTCCGTGAAAACTTTTCGGATTTAATTTATAAGATAAAAGTAAATAATAAAGATGCATATATAAGCTTTTTATTGGAGGTAACAAAGTTGCCTAAAAATGAAGTTCTCAAAATCCAAAAAGAAATTTTAAATTAACATTAACATTAATAATAATATAAATTATTAGTATGAATGTCAAATCCTTGCCTCCCCTGACATGAACGGGTGTCTCTCTGACACGCGTTTATTTATTTATATATCTAATACATATATACATATATGTATTAGATATAAAGGTAGACTAATGTTATAATAAAGATAATAAAGAATTTAGTAACATTAAGAAAATGAAAGGGGTATTTGATTGTTGGATATTAAAAATAAAAATATAAAAACCCGGATAGAGCATGATTCAATAGGAGGGAAAAGTGTGCCAGATGCAGCATATTATGGCATACAAACATTACGTGCGGTGGAGAACTTTCCGATAACAGGTCATAAGGCACACTCCGAACTTATAAGGGCGATTGCAGAAGTAAAGAAAGCTGCGGCAGTTACAAATTATAAGGTTAAAAGATTAAGTAGAAATCGAGCCCAGGCTATTATAAAAGCTTGTGAGGAAATTATTTCAGGCAAGTTACATAACCAATTTATTGTTGATCCAATACAAGGTGGGGCAGGAACAAGCTTTAACATGAATGCTAATGAGCTAATAGCTAATCGTGCAATAGAAATTATGGGAGGGGAAAAAGGCAATTATTCTATAATAAGTCCAAATGATCATGTAAATTATGGACAATCAACAAATGATGCTTACCCTTCAAGTGGCAAGATTGCTATATTAAGGCTGATAGAACAGGCACAAAGCCAATTATATCGTCTTTATGAAGCCCTTATTATGAAATCTAAAGAATTTAATCATATTATAAAAATGGGAAGAACCCAATTACAAGATGCAATCCCCATACGTTTAGGGCAAGAATTTAAGGCTTATGCATCAGTAATTAAACGAGACATAAAAAGATTTGAAGAGGTTAAAAAAGACATGCAAAGTATAAATCTTGGTGGTACGGCAATTGGAACAGGCTTAAATGCAGATAAGGGTTATTTTTCACAAGTTGTAAAAGAACTTGCTAAAATTACAAATTTAAACTTATTCCAGGCAAGTGATTTAATCGATGCAACACAAAACCTTGACGGATATGTTGCAGTCTCTAATATAAGTAAATCCTGTGCTATAAATTTATCTAAGATTTGCAATGATTTAAGACTAATGTCATCGGGACCAAGAGCTGGTTTGGGTGAAATAAATTTACCGGCAAGACAAAACGGTTCAAGTATTATGCCGGGAAAGATAAACCCGGTTATACCGGAGGTTGTAAACCAAGTTGCATATAACATAATAGGGAATGATCTTACAATAACCATGGCAGCCGAAGCGGGACAATTAGAACTTAATGCATTTGAACCTGTAATATTTTATAATTTATTTCAATCTATTGAAATGATAACTAATGCAACAAAAACTCTTGTAGATAATTGTATAGTTGGTATTACAGCAAATGATAAACACTGCAAATCTATAGTCGAAAATAGTGTGGGCATTATTACTGCAGTAACACCGCATATAGGTTACCAAGCAGGTGCAAAAATTGCAAAATAAGCTTTAGAACCCAATAAACCTATTCGAGAACTACTTATTCGGGATGGTCTATTAACAGAAACAGATATTGAAACAATATTAGACCCAATTTCTATGACAGAACCCGGCATTTCAGGAACAGACTTGTTAACCAATAAGGGTGCAGCAAATGAGGACTATTAACGCTAAAGAAATTACAGAGGCAATATGTGACCTATTCACCATGGGCAAAGGTAACCCAATAAGGGTTACCTTAATGTGTTAAATAAAGTATACTTCAAAACAAGTAAAAGTTCAAACCTATAATTAAATCTAATAAAATCGTAACGGTATATCCCATAAGAATTTACCGAAATAGCTTGAAGTATTGAAATTTTAGTGAAAGTCACATATAATATAAAGGAAGAAATAACAAGGAATACAAGCAAATATTTGTTTAATAGAGGGAGGAGCCTATATATGGGAGTAAAAATAATCCATTGTGCTGACTTTCATTTTGATAGCCCATTTACTAATTTTCCAACTTGTGAATCAGAAAGAAGAAGGGAAGATTTACGTGAAACTTTTAGTCATATGATTTCAATAGCAAAAAAGCAAAATATAGACCTTATATTAATAAGTGGTGATTTATTTGATGGGCAAAAAGTTACCCAGACAACTATTGATTTTTTAATAAATAAATTTAATGAAATTCCCAATATAAAGATTTTTATTTCACCAGGTAATCATGACCCATATGATACAAAATCTATTTACAAAACAATAGAATGGCCTAATAATGTACTTATATTTAAAAACAATCTAAAAAGAATAGACATAGATGAATTAAATGTATCTATTTATGGTTTAGGATTTTCAAAAAGACATGAAAAAGAAAACCTTATTTCTAATTTTAAAATAGAAGATAACACAAGAATAAACATTATGGTATTACATGGAGACCTTGTATCATATGGAGGTGAAAGTAATTATAATCCAATTAACTTAAACAATATTAAGGAAAGCAAGTTAGATTATTTAGCCTTAGGTCACCAACACCAATATTCCACTATTAAATTAGAAGGACGTACATATTGGGCATATAGTGGTAATCCCGAGGGAAGAGCTTTTGATGAAATGGGTGCTAAGGGTATAATAATAGGTGAAATTAATAAAAACTATATTGATTTAAAATTTAAAAAAATTAATAAAAGGGACTATATTGAACAAGAGATAAATATTGAAAACATCAATACATATGAACAAATTACAGAAAAAGTTATGGCTACCATTAAAGAAGACTTAAATGATAAAAATTTATATAGGTTTATATTAACTGGGAATATACAGGAAGATTTTATTTTACATACTGATATTATAAAAGATAAAATAATAGATAATTTTTATTATCTTGAAATAATAGACAAAACAAAAATCAAAATAGACTATCAAACTTTAAAAAATGAAAAATCATTAAAGGGTATATTTGTCAGAAAGATGTTAGAAAAAACTGAAAATACCTATGATGAATTAAAAAAAGAAAGCTATCAAAAAGCATTAGATATAGGTATTAAAGCTCTGAATAATAAGGAGCTGATAATAAATTGATTATAAAGGAGCTTAATATAGGAAGTTTTGGAAAAATAAAAAATACTAAGATAAAATTTGATAAAGGTTTAAATATAATATACGGAAAAAACGAATCCGGTAAAAGCACCATACAATCTTTTATTAAGGCATTTCTATATGGTATGAACTCACAAAAAAAATCAATAAGGGAAAACGATAGAAAGCGATACTTACCATGGTCGGGGGAAAATGCATTCGGACACTTATATATTAAGTCTAATAATCAAGACTCATATATTATAAACCGTACCTTTGGTAAATCAAAGAAAGATGATTATAGTCAAATAATTGACGAATTAACCGGCAAAGAAGTAGATAATATTAATACAGATGCACCGGGAGAAGATATTTTTGGAATAAAAGAAGAAAGCTTTGAAAAAACAATTTTATTTCGCCAACTATCCAGTAAAATTTCCCACCATAAAAACGATGAAATAATGACCCGATTGATAAACCTACAAGAAAGTGCCGATGAAGATATATCATACCATAAGGCTATAGACCGTCTACAAGAGGCAAAAAAGACACTAAGCAATATACGAAAAAATGGTGAAATAGATAAATTAGAAAAGAGACTAATAAGCCTATCAGAAGAAATAAGACAATCTAAGGAAATATACAAAGAATCCATAAAATGCAGGATTGAATTAAACAAACTATATAAAGAAAAAAAAGATATAGAAAAGGACATTAAAGTTATAGAAACAAAGGACCAAGAAAACACAATAAACAAATTATTAAATGAATATATAGCCCTATATGAATATATAGAAAATTTAAACGCCCTATTAAGCAAAAAAGAAGCAAACAATCATGTAACCATTGAAGCATTAAATTTAAAAAAATCTATCCTAAATAGTCAAAAAAGAAACAATACTATTTTAAATATTATATCAATAACAATTCTGATAACCGGCTTAATTTGTGGACTATCCATAAATAAGTTATGGTTTATACTATCATTTTTAGGCTTGATAATAAATATATTTATGATTAGCAAATTAAAAAATATAAATATAAATACAGATAATATTGGAGAAACTATTGAAGCAATGAAGATAGCTAATGAAAAAAACCCAATAGATGATTCAATGGTAGAAGTGCAAAATCGAAAAAGACATATAACAGATCAGCTACAGGAAATGGGTATATATGATATAGAAATAAAAAGCAGAAAATATAATACAAGCGGTAATATAGAAGAAGAAAATTTATATAATAAATTAAAAGCTAAAAATCAAAACTTAATAGAGATAGAAAAAGATATAATATATATAGAAAACCTAATAAAAAACTCATTTAATCAAAAAAGAAATCCTATAGTAATAGAAGAAGAAATAAAAAACACAAATATAAACTTAAAAAGGCTCAGACAAAAATTAGAAAATATTGATATTGCTATCCGGGTTTTAAAGGAAGCTTTTAAAGAACTACAAGAGAACTTTGGCGATAAACTTAATGCAAAAGTAGGACAAATAGTAAAAAATATTACATTTGACAAATACAAAAACATAAAAATTTCAGAAGACTACGAAATTAAAATCCTATTAAATGAAAGCACACAAATTAAAGAACTTGATTATTTTAGCAATGCTACCTTAGATCAGATTTATTTTGCATTACGCTTAGCTATAATAGAATTAATTTTCGAACAAATAGGAAACCCACCCCTAATATTGGATGATGCATTTGTCCAATATGATAATTCACGGTTAAACCCTGTATTAGACTACTTATTTAAGTATTCTAAAACAGGACAAGTACTCTTATTTACTTGTCAACAAAGAGAAATTGACTATTTTAAAAATTATCTAAATACAAAAATTATTTATTTATAGTATGATAAATAAAAGTTTTGGTGTATAATTAATAATAAAACTTAATACTCCGTATATGAAATGGAGGTAAATAAATGTTTGAATTAATTTCTACAATACTAAAATATGTCTTTATTATAGTAATATACATGTTTATATTTTCTATAATACGTTTAATATACCTTGACATAAAACCCATGAAACGCAACAAGATACTTGTTGGGTTAGGGCAACCCTACCTTAAATTAATTAATCAACGAAGCGAATTTAATTTTAAAATACATGAAAGCTATATGCTAAACGGTGATATGATATTGGGACGTTCAAAGAAAAACCATATCTCAATAGAAGATCCTTTCTTATCAGTACAACATGCAGAATTTACTATGCAAGAAGGGAGATACTTTATTAGTGACTTAGACAGCACTAACGGAACATTCGTCAATGATGACCGCTTAAAAGGTGAACCACTTAAATTAAAAAACGGTGACAGAATAAGCTTAGGACAAATAGACTTTTTATATGTAGAGAATAGGGGCGAAGAATACAAACCCAATAGGATAAAAAACCCCCAACCCTCAACACCAATCAAATTGTTGGTGTTTATTAATATACTGATATTCACATTCCTATTTGCCTTCAAAGAACCAATTGATAAACATATACTATATGCTGGAGGATTTCTAATAAGCTCAATATCAATAATATATTTTTTATTTTTAAAAAAGACGGATGGAGATGAATACCTGTTTATAATTGTATCAATGTTGATAAGTATTGGCCTTATGATGCTCTACAGACTTGACAAAAATTTAGGGCTAAAACAAATAGGGTGGCTTGGTTTGGGCTTATTCTTATTTATCTTGACATATTACACATACACCAAGATAAAAATATGGGATAAACTTATTTATTTATACTTGTTTTTTTCATACACCCTATTTTTACTTACATTAATATTTAGTACAAGCATTAAAGGGTCAAAAAACTGGGTTTTTATAGCAGGGCATAGCTTTCAACCATCAGAAATTATTAGATTAGCCTTTATATTTTTTATAGCATCATATTGTAAATACCCGGACAAACTTAAAACTATTAAACTTAAACTACCCCTTACAAAGCTACCCATAAAAAGCGAACATATATTTATCCTATATTCCTTTTTAAATATTGCCTTTTTAATATTACAACGAGAATGGGGAGTTTCCCTCTTATTCTTCTTGATTTATATTACTATGCTATACACATTTATGGAAAATAAAAAAATCCTAATTTTAAACATAATTACAGCAACTGTTGGGGGAATACTTGGTTATATGTCCTTGTATCATATTAGAGTTAGGGTATTTGCATGGTTAAACCCATGGCAGGATATTGCCGGCAGGGGCTACCAAATCACCCAATCATTATTTGCAATTGGTGCAGGCGGTTTTTTTG
>CAZRSG010000041.1:13242-13835 GCA_964602705.1 uncultured Oscillospiraceae bacterium | reverse complement strand
TATTAAGACACCGGGGAGAATTCCACTTGCCCCAGCTGTTGGGGCAGCTAGAATCTTACCCATACATGCATTTGTTTCCGTAACAGCCAATGCGTATGCCGCTGCCCGTGTATATATATTATCTTCTATAGTATTCTTTTGTAATCCTTGCAACATAAGATAGGCATCTCCGCCGGCAAGATTACTTTATGAACGCATATTTGGATTAAGCCCGGTTTTAATTGATTCATACATTACTTTAAGATTTTTAAGCATTTGATTTTTCATAGTATGCAATTCTTTTTACTCCTTTTATCTTTTTAAGTTTAGATTTAATACCTACCTTTTCATCTGTTTCAATAACCGTTATTACATTGCTACCTTTTTCAATTCTATATAATTTCATAAAGGCAATATTTATGTTATTTTTACTAAGCAAACCTGAAATATCTGCAATTATACCTTTTTGATCTATATGAAATATTATCAGGGTATTAAGATCACCATTAAAAGAAACTTTCATTCCATCTATAGCTTGAACCTCAACACGTCCACCACCTATTGAAGCACCTCTCATATGTACATTATTGTTTGTACCAAACAAGTCTATTTCT
>CAZRSG010000041.1:5592-13232 GCA_964602705.1 uncultured Oscillospiraceae bacterium | reverse complement strand
TATTATCAGCATAAACAAATTTATAGTCAAAAGTTTCTGTTGTTAGAGATGTTAGAATTCTTTCGTCATCAATGTCATAACCTAACAAACCACCAATAATTGCTTTGTCTGTACCATGACCCTTACCTGTTTTAGCAAATGATGAATACAATGTAATTATAGCTTTTTTAGGTTCTTCACCAAGCAATGCCAATGCCATATTTCCAAGTCGAACAGCACCGGCTGTATGTGACGATGATGGGCCTATCATTATAGGACCGATTATATCAAATATATTCATTTTTACCCCCACATATTTTTAATTTATTGTTAGAAAATTTACATACTTCAGTTTATTGAAATGATAACATAAATAGGACCGGGTCGCAATATAATATTTCTTTAAATTCACAAAATACTTACCAAATTTCTTAATAAAATTTTTAATTTTAAGCAGACTTATATAAAGATTACTTATTTGCTTGAATTTTAAAAAATAAATAAGTATAATAGAATAGTGGCAAAGAAGGGAAGGGATAAATACTAATGCGTATAGGCTGCGGTTATGATGTACATGAATTTGCGGAAAATAGAAGTTTAATACTTGCTGGGATTAAAATACCTTTTACAAAAGGCTTAATGGGACATTCTGATGCAGATGTTTTAACTCATTCTATAATAGATGCTTTATTAGGAGCAGCTGCATTAAGGGATATAGGGACACATTTTCCTGATAAAGATAATAAGTATAAAAATATTTCAAGCTTATTATTATTACAAGAAACAAAAGACATTTTATATAATAATGGCTACATAATAAATAACATTGATGCAACTATTGCAATTGAAAGACCTAAAATTGGAAGATATATAGATGAAATGATTGTTAATATAGCAAAAACATTAGATATAGATAAAAATTTTATCAACGTAAAAGCAACAAGTACTGAAGGCTTAGGCTTTGTGGGTCAAGGGCTTGGTGTTACCGCATATGCTGTATGTACAATAAAGGATAAAATCTAAAAAAATGTTTTAAGACATATTTAAATAAGATGGAGGTTACAAATGAAATTATCACAAATGTTTATACCAACCTTGAGGGAAACACCCGCTGAGGCAGAAATTGCAAGCCATAAACTTATGTTAAGGGCAGGTTTGATGCGTAAACTTGCAGCAGGCATATATTCCTTTTTACCATTAGGGTATAGGGTTTTAAGAAAAGTTGAGCAAATAATACGTGAGGAAATGGATAATGAAGGTGGACAAGAACTTTTAATGTCAGCCCTGCTACCGGCAGAAGTTTATCAAGAAACAGGGAGATGGGATGTGTTTGGTCCTGAAATGTTTCGATTAAAAGATAGGCATCAAAGGGACTTTTGTTTAGGTCCAACCCATGAAGAGGTATTTACCGATATAGTAAGTAATGAAGTAAAATCATATCGGCAATTACCCCTATGCTTATATCAAATTCAAACAAAATATAGGGATGAAAGAAGACCAAGATTTGGTGTGATGAGAAGTCGTGAATTTATAATGAAAGATGCTTATAGTTTTGATATAAACTCAGAAGGCTTAGATAAGTCTTATAAAAAAATGTATAATGCTTATTGTAAGGCTTTTAATAGAATGGGACTTGATTATATTGTTGTTGATGCAGATACAGGTGCAATGGGAGGATCAGGTTCACAAGAATTTATGGTGAAATCAGAAGTAGGTGAAGATATAGTTGCATATTGTGAAAAATGCACTTATGCAGCTAATATTGAAAAAGCGGAGTGTTTACCGGCTATAAGTCCTAATAATGAAGATAAAGAAAAACCCTTAGAAAGGGTATCTACACCAAATGTAGGTACTATAGAAGAAATAACAGAATTTTTTGATTGTCAACCAGAAATATTAGTAAAAACATTAATATATAAGGCTGATGAAGAAATTATAGCTGTAATGATTAGGGGAGATAGAGAACTAAATGAAACTAAACTGCAAAACATTTTAAAATGTACGGAGTTAGAAATGGCAGATACAGAAACAATAAAGAAAGTTACAGGAGCCAATGTAGGTTATGCCGGTCCTGTTGGCTTAAAAATAGACATTGTTGCAGATTTAGAAGTAGCTAATATGAAAAATTTTATTACCGGTGCAAATGAAACAGACTACCATTATAAAAATGTTAATATTAATAGGGACTTTAAAGCAAGACAAGTTAAAGATATTAGAACTATTGTAGATGGCGATAAATGCCCTAAATGTAATGCTACAATAAAAACAATAAATGGTATAGAAGTAGGTCATATATTTAAACTTGCTACTAAGTATAGTGAGGCTCTTAAATGTATATATTTAGATGATAATGGGAAAGAACAGCTTATAGTTATGGGTTGTTATGGTATTGGTGTAAATAGAAGTATGGCAGCAATAATTGAACAAAACAATGATGAAGATGGGATTATTTGGCCAATATCAGTAGCACCTTATCATGTAATTATTGTACCTGTAAAAACAAATAACCAAGCCCAAATGAAGTTATCAGAGGAAATATATAAGAAACTAAAATTGGCAGGTATAGAAGTAGTGCTTGACGATAGAAATGAAAGACCCGGAGTTAAATTCAAGGATGCCGACTTAATTGGATATCCGATTAGAATTACAGTAGGACGTAAGGCAGAAGAAGGAGTAATTGAGTTTAAATTAAGAAAAGAAAAAGATTCTAAAGAAAAAACTGTAGAACAGGCTATAAATGATGTAATTAGTATAATAAAAGATAATAGCTCGATAATTTAAAAAAGAATTTTCATATTTTTAAGTTAATTAAAGGCGGACGATAATGTTCGTCTTTCTTGATTTATTTACTTTTTATTATTGTAAGAACTTAACAATAATAAAAAAGCCCAAATATGTTTAAACTAAAGATGGATTTAATTTAAGATATTCGGGAGTGATAAGTTATGAAAAAAGCTTTATTTAATAAGATAATTTGCTTGGCAAGTGTACTAATAATATTATTTGCAATTACAATAGGTGGTATCAGCCTTAAAACTGCAAGGGCAAAAACGCCTTTTGACCGTACAAATATGCCAGGCAAGGTTCAGGTTACAGCAGCAGTTGCATTAAATGTTCGTTCAGGACCGGGAACACAGTTTAGGATAGTGGAAGTAGTATACAATGGGCAAATAATTGATTGCATAGGTAAGCTTGGGACTTGGTATATAGTACATTTAGACAATGATGTTGTAGGGCTTGCGTCAGGAACCTACTTAAAACCATACTATCCACCATCACCTAACCCATCAACACCTGCACCGACTACTGAACGTCCGGATATGCAGGTAAGTCAAGAAGAACAAAAAATGCTTGAGCTTATTAATGTAGAAAGGGCAAATGCAGGAGTATCTCCCCTTAAGATGGATGCAGAAATTGCAAGAGTGGCGAGGATAAAGGCACAAGAAATGGTCAGCAAAGATTATTTCTCACATGATTCACCAACATATGGTTCACCGTTTGAAATGTTAAAGAATTTTGGTATTAGCTATAGGAGTGCAGGTGAAAATATTGCAGGCAATTCAACAGTTGAAAGAGCACACACATCATTGATGAACAGTGAGGGACACCGAAAAAATATATTAAATAATAGTTATAACTATATAGGAATAGGAATAGTTGATAGCAAAAAGTATGGTAAAATTTTTGTGCAAATGTATGTAGGTAAATAGAAAAATAATTAAGACTAAAAACCAATTAGATTTTTTTATAAATGAATCTAATTGGTTTTTATTTTTACATAATCACCTAAATTATCTTATTAACATAATATATAACAGATATAATAAAAAATAAATTATAAATATTTTTAATTATGGTGGTGCAATTATATGGAATATTATTTAGCTATATACTCATCTATAACATTAGCAAATAGGGTAAAAAAGGAGTTGGGTAATACAGGAAGACACCTATCTGTTATTCGAACACCAAGTTTGATATCCCAAGGAGGGTGCAGCTATGCACTTAGATTTAAAAAGAATTTATTAGATAAAATTAAAGATTTATCTATGATCTTAGGTATAAATATAAAAAGGATATATATAGAAACAAGCTATGATGGTGGAAAAGCATATCTAAAAGTAAAAGGGGTGGATAATATTGATATATCTTGATAATGCAGCGACATCATGGCCTAAACCTCGTGCTGTTTATCATCAAATGGCAAAATGCATAAAAAGATATTGTGCCAATCCCGGAAGAAGTGGGCATAAAATGTCCATAAAATCAAGTGAAAAAGTTTATGAATGCAGGGAAAATATCTGTAAATTATTTTCTTTAACAAACCCTGAAGAAATATCATTTACAAGTAATGCAACGGAGAGTTTAAATATCGGTATAAAAGGTTTATTAGAAAAGGGAAGTCATGTAATTACAACAAGTATTGAACATAACTCTGTTATAAGACCCTTAAAGGAATTAGAAAAAGACGGATTAATAAAGCTATCCATTGTAAGAGCTGATAAGCAAGGTAATATAAAAGTAAAGGATATTTCGAAAGAAATAAATAAAAAGACTAATTTAATTATAACAACACATGCATCTAATGTTACAGGGACACTTGTTCCAATAAAAGAAATTGCAGATATGGCAAAAGAAAAGAATTTATATTATATGGTAGATGCTGCACAAACTTCAGGTTTATACCCTATAAACTTAAATGAAATAAATATAGATATTCTAGCCTTTCCTGGACATAAAGGCTTACTTGGTCCACAAGGAACGGGTTGTTTATATGTAAGAAAAGGTATAAAATTAAAAACACTTAAGGAAGGAGGTACCGGAAGTGCTTCAGAAAACTTATATCAGCCGGAGTTTGTACCCGACAGATATGAAAGCGGAACACTTAATACACCGGGAATTGTTGGCTTAAATGAAGGAATAAAACATATTTTGAAAGTAGGAATTGATGAAATTGTCTATCATAAACAGAAACTTACCAAATATATGTTGGAATCATTTTGCAATATGAAAGATATACAGGTTTATGGTAGTTTAGATAATAATAAACAAATAGGTCTTATATCTATAAATATAAAAGGAAAAGACAGCATTGAGGTTTGCAATGAATTAGATAAGATATATAATATTGCAGCACGAGGGGGACTTCATTGTGCCTATTTAACACATAAAACAATAGGGACATTAAGAAAAGGAACAATAAGGTTTAGTATAGGCCTATATAATAAAAAAAAGGAAATAACAAAAACAGTAAACGTTATTAACAAAATAAGAAAAGCCTAAACATATAAATAAATGTAAACAGTTAAAATAAAGCCTATTAAACTAATATATAAATCAAAAAATTTTTTAAGCCAAGGGTTTTTATTACTGATGGGATTATAATAAGAAGATTCCATTAGTAATAAAAACCTTAAGTATACTTATAATAAAAGCAATTGGTATATTATTAAAAATTAATTAATTATATCCTAAAAAAATGCATGTGATTTTTAAAAATTTATGGTATAATAGGTCTTATAAAGGTTTCTACCTTTCCTATTTTTGTTATTTTAAGGAGGCTACATACTTTGAAAGAAGAAGTAAAAAAGATATATATAGAAAAAAAACCAGGATATGATATAGAATCAAAAAAAATAATGTATGATTTAAAGGAAAATTTAGCTATCAAACAAATAAGTCAAGTAAGAATTTTATTAAGATATGACATATTGGGTCTTACGGATCAAGAATATAAAAAAAGTTTAACCACAGTCTTTATGGATTCTATTACTGACGATGTATATGAAGAAATACCGAAAGTAAATCATAATACATATTTATTTGAAGTAGAATATTTACCGGGCCAATTTGATCAAAGGGCTGACACAGCTGAACAACTTTTAACAATCTTAACTTATAAAAAAGATATTAAAGTTAAGGTTGCACGTCTAATAATTATAGAAGGGGATTTACCCAAAAAGCAGATATCACAAATAAAAGAATATTATATAAATTCTGTAGAATCACGTGAGATTGAATATGATAAAGAAAAATCATTTTTAAACAATAAAAAACAAGTTGAAGATATTAAAAGAATAAAAGGATTTATAAATTATAATTTAAAAGAATTAGAGAATTTAATAGAAGAATTTGGATTAGCAATGGATTTAGAAGATTTAAAATTTTGTCAGCAATATTTTTGCGATAAAGAACAAAGGGATATTACAATTACAGAATTAAGAATGATAGATACTTATTGGTCTGATCATTGTCGACATACTACATTTCTAACTGAAATAAATAAAATAGACATAGAAGATACCCATTTAAATAAACCTGTTCAGCAAGCCTATAAATTATATCTTGATACAAGAGACTATGTATATGTAGAAAAGTCAAAAAAGATTTCCTTAATGGATATAGCAACTATAGGAATGAAAGAATTAAAAAAGAAGGGTAAATTAGATGACTTGGATGAATCAGATGAAATAAATGCATGCAGTATTCTTGCAAATGTAAATATAAATGGGCAAGATGAAGAATGGTTAATTATGTTTAAAAATGAAACACATAACCATCCTACAGAAATTGAACCCTTTGGTGGAGCGTCAACATGTCTTGGTGGTGCTATAAGGGATCCCCTTTCCGGTCGTTCTTACGTTTATCAAGCAATGCGTGTTACTGGCTCAGCAGACCCTACCCATGATGTTAAAGATACAATTATGGGGAAATTGCCACAAAGGAAAATAACAAGTATAGCTGCAGAAGGATATAGCTCATATGGTAACCAAATAGGTATTCCTTGTGGGCAGGCTTCAGAAATTTATCATCCGGGTTATATAGCCAAAAGGATGGAATTAGGTGCAGTACTAGCTGCAGCACCAAAAATAAATGTAAAAAGAGAAAAACCTCTTCCCGGTGACCTTATTATACTTTTAGGCGGGAAAACAGGTCGTGATGGTTGTGGTGGGGCTACAGGTTCATCAAAGGCACATACTGAAGAATCACTTGAAGAAGGCGGTGCTGAAGTTCAAAAAGGAAATCCGCCTGAAGAAAGAAAAATCCAAAGGTTTTTTAGGGATGCAAAAGTTACAAGGATGATAAAAAAATGTAATGACTTTGGTGCAGGTGGTGTATCAGTAGCAATAGGTGAATTAGCTGATGGTTTAGAAATAAACTTAGATAAAATACCTGTTAAATATGAAGGACTTGATGGAACAGAACTTGCCATATCAGAATCCCAGGAAAGAATGGCAGTAGTAGTGTCAGAAACTAACGCTGATTTATTTATAGAATTAGCAAGGGAACAAAACCTTGAAGCAACAATTGTAGCTCTTGTTACAGAAGAAGCAAGACTAAAAATATTTTGGCGAAACAGTAAAATAGTAGATATATGTAGGGAATTCTTGGATTCAAACGGTGCACCAAAAACTACACAAGTATATGTAAAATCACCGAAAGAAAAAGAAAATTATTTTGTTAAAATACCCGATAAGGTAAAAGAAAAGCTACCTGATATAAAAGAGGCATGGTTAGCAAACTTAGATCAGCTAAATATATCCAGCCAAAAGAATCTTATAGAAGTCTTTGATAGTACAGTAGGTGGTGGAACAATTATTGCACCTATAGGGGGAAAATATCAACTTACACCAGCAGAAGGAATGGCAGCAAAGATACCT
>CAZRSG010000041.1:0-5582 GCA_964602705.1 uncultured Oscillospiraceae bacterium | reverse complement strand
ATACCTATTCTAAAAGGAGAAACAAATACAGCTACACTTATGACATACGGATATAACCCGGAACTATCAAGCTGGAGTCCTTTCCATGGTGGAGTCTATGCCATGATAGAGGCTATTGCAAAGATAACAGCTATGGGCGGAGATTATAAGAAGATAAGATTATCATTACAGGAATATTTTGAACGGCTGGATAAATCTCCTGAAAAATGGGGTAAACCATTTACTGCCTTATTAGGGGCATATTATATACAGACAAAACTTGGTTTACCTGCAATAGGTGGTAAAGATAGTATGTCGGGAACTTTTAATGATATAAATGTACCCCCAACACTTGTTGCATTTGCAGTAAGTATGGCAGAAGCTGATAAAATAATATCATCTGAATTTAAAGAAACAGATAGTGAAATTGTATTCATACCTTTAAAACAAGATGAATATATGCTACCAGATTTAGAAGAACTGGACAAAAACTACAATATTATTTATAAACTAATACAAGATAAAAAGATATTAGCGGCATCTACTGTTAAACAAGGGGGATTATCTGAGGCTATAAGTAAAATGTCTTTTGGAAATAAAATTGGATTTAGATTTAAAGAAGAAATTAATAATATAGACCTATTTTCACCTCAATATGGGTCTATTATAATTGAAATACCCTCTAATGAAGAAGCCGAAAAGCTTTTTAAAGGGATAGATTATATAATTTTAGGCAAGACACATAATGAAGAAGTTATTTCCTTAAACAAGACTAAAATATCTTTACAAGAAGCTATAAGAAGATGGGAAGAACCCTTAGAAAATGTTTTCTTAAAGAAACCACTAATTAAACTTAATACAAAGATAGAAGAATATAAATATACAAGCCAAAAATCAATAAAGAGTCTACCCTCTATAGGGAAACCGAAAGTTTTTATCCCGGTATTTCCTGATACAAATACAGAATATGACATAATAAAAGCATTTGAAAAATCCGGTGGAATTGTAGATACTTTAATTTTTAAAAACCTTAACCCAAGTGATATAAGACAATCAGTAGAAGAGATGGCAAAAATGATTGATAGGTCACAAATTCTTGTATTGCCGGGAGGTTTTAGTGGCGGTGAAGGACCGGAAGGATCAGGTTTATATGCAGTTGCAGCTTTTAGAAATCCTATACTAATAGAAGCAACTATGAATTTATTAAATAAACGGCAGGGTTTAATATTAGGGGTGGGAAGTGGTTTCCAAGCCTTACTTAAATTGGGCTTATTGCCATACGGTAAAATTATAAACTCAGAAGATACCTTACCTGTATTAACATATAATATTACAGGACGCCATGTATCAACCATGGTAAGGACTAAAATAGTTTCTAATCTTTCACCCTGGTTTACTAATGCAAAAGTGGGTGATGTTTTCACATTACCAATTTCACATGGGAAGGGTAGGTTTATAGCATCCCAAGATGTAATTAAAGAGATGGATACTAATGGACAAATAGCTACACAATATGTTGATTTTCAAAACAAGCCAACATATGATATAAACTTTAACCCCAATGGTTCAATAAATGCAATCGAATCCATTACAAACACGGACGGTAGGATATTAGGTACAATGACTCACCCTGAACGTATGGGGGATGAGATAATAAAGAATATCCCTACTCATAAGCAAAACAAGATATTTGAAGCAGGAATTAAATATTTTAAATAAAAAAGGGTGGTGCAAATGGCAATTTTAGTAACAGGTGGGGCAGGATATATTGGTAGCCATACAGTGGCAGATTTGTTAGAGATAAATGAAGAAGTTGTAGTGGTTGATAATTTAGAAAAAGGTCATAGCCAAGCAATATTAGGGGGGCAATTTCATAAGGGTGATTTAAGAGATAGTGAATTTTTGGATAAAGTTTTTACATCCTATGAAATAGATTCAGTTATACATTTTGCTGCATATTCTCTTGTAGGTGAAAGTGTAACAAAACCATTAAAATATTATAATAATAATGTAGTATCAACATTAAACTTATTATCTAAAATGAAATATTACGGAATTAAGAAAATTGTATTTTCTTCGACGGCAGCAACATATGGTGAACCTGACAATATTCCTATTTTAGAATTAGATAAAACACAACCAACGAATCCATATGGAGAAACAAAATTAGCAGTAGAAAAAGCATTAAAATGGGCAGATAAGGCATATGGTATTAAATATGTATCTTTACGATACTTTAATGCAGCCGGAGCACATATAAGTTCAAAAATAGGTGAAGACCATAATCCGGAAAGTCACCTAATACCCATCATTTTACAAACAGCCTTGGGGCAAAGGGAAGAAATAAAGATATTTGGAGATAATTATGCTACACCTGATGGAAGTTGTATACGAGATTATATACATGTTACCGACCTTGCACAAGCACATATATTAGCCTTAAAAAGGTTAAGAGAAAATGGAGATAGCAGCATTTATAACCTTGGAAACGGGCAAGGCTTTTCAGTTAAAGAAGTAATTGAAGTAGCCAGGCAGGTTACCGGTTATAACATTAAATCTACTGTATCAGAACGAAGGCAAGGGGATCCGGCAATTTTAATAGCATCATCAGAAAAGATAAAAAAAGAATTAAAATGGAATCCTAAATATAGTGATTTAACAAATATAATACAAACTGCATGGGATTGGCATAAAAATAATCCTAATGGTTTTATTAAATAAAATTCTTAAAAGAGGTGAAAGGTTTGGAAAGAGTAGATGGAAGAAAATTAGACGAATTAAGGCCAATAAAGATTATTAGGGATTATACAAAATATGCAGAAGGCTCTGTCCTTATCGAAGTGGGGGATACAAAAGTTATATGCACAGCGACAATAGATGAAAAACTACCAAACTTTAAAAAAGGTACCGGTGAGGGCTGGATAACGGCAGAATATTCTATGTTACCACGGGCTACACAAAATAGAAATATAAGGAGTATAAATCGCTTAAGATTAGATGGCAGAACAAGTGAAATTCAACGTTTAATTGGGAGGTCTATGCGTTCAGCAATAAACTTATCGGCATTAGGTGAACGTACACTAATTATAGATTGTGATGTAATACAAGCAGATGGCGGAACAAGAACTGCAGCAATAACAGGTGCTTTTGTAGCAGTAATTGATGCCTTATATAAAATATATAAAAAAGGGATAATAGAAACATTTCCTATAAATAGTTTTATATCTGCAGTTAGTGTTGGTATTGTTAATGGTAAACCAATGTTAGACTTATCTTATATGGAAGATTCAAGGGCTAAGGTAGATATGAATATTATAATGAATGATCAAAATCAATTTATAGAAATACAAGGTACAGGTGAACAGGCTCCTTTTTCAAAAGATGAATTTAAGCAACTAATCTTATTAGGAGAATTAGGGACAAGTAAACTAATAAAAAAGCAAAAAGAGGTTTTAAAGGATATTATAACAGAACTTTTCTGTATTGATGGCAACAATTAATACTTTTGAAAGTAGAAAGAGTGAAAACAGAGATGAAAAGAAAAAAGAATATAAAGGATATTAATATTAGTTTTTTTATAATTCCATTTATCTTACTATTTATACTGTTTTCTTCATTAGTATATATAAGTGTTAACATGCGATTTAAAAACATTTATAGTACTTATGAGCATCATTCATCATGCATTACTAAAAGTTATGCTAAAAGGGTAATTGATTCGCATATAGCAAAAGAAATAATTGCAGGTTTACTGGATGAAAAGTTACAAGTCATATGTAAAACCATAAGGGTATCAGAAGTTAAAGAAAGTAGGCAAGACTTAATTAACTTTGCAGATGACTTCTATGTAGATGAAATTAATTTATATAATAAATCAGGTGAGATTATTAACACAACTACAGATGAATTGAAGGATTGGAAAGCACCTCAGGGTCACCCTATTAACAATTTTATAATAAGTGGACAAGAATATATGATAGAAGATATAAGAGCTAATGAGGAAACAGGAATATTCTATAAATATTCATATATAAAAGATAACGATGATGTATTTTATCAAATAGGGATTCTGGCGGAGAATGTAAATGAATTTCTCCAAAGATTTGAAATTAAACTTTTACTTAACGATATAATAACTAATGAAGATGTAAAATATGCCTTTTTTACTAATGCTAATAACGAAATAATAGATAGTAATACAAAAGAAACTATAGGGAAGACATTTGATCAAAATTTTATAAATAAATACATACAAAATGATGAAACAAGTATTTTCTTAACTATTTTCAGTAAAAGAAAAGTTTTATATACATCAACACCTATTTATTATAAAGATAAGGGTATGGGAAATTTAATTGTTATATGGCCAATTGAGATAATGACTAAAGAAATTAAAAGTAACTTTTTAACCAATTTAGCTATATTCACTTTTATAGCCTTTATCTTAATAGGTGTTTTATATTATGCATATTGCAAAAATAAGTCAAATATAAGAATTGCATATTATGACAAAATTACAGGATTACCAAATACAGAATATCTTAAGGAGTATTTGAATAAAAGAAGTAAAAAAGGAAAAGAAGAAAGTCTGATAATTATAATGGTAACATGTACTAACCTTGAAATTATTAATATGACTTATAGTTTTGAATATGGTAACAATATACTTCAACAAATGGCAAATGCCTTCCATAAGGTTACATCATATAGAGAAATGTGGTTTAGGTTTACCACTGATAAATTTATTTTGGTTATTGATGATTATAGAGACATAAATGATTTAAAAAAACTTTGTCAACAACTTAATGATGAATTTGACAATCCTATATATGATATGCACAAGTATAAATATTTAAATTTTAAGGCTGTTATATATGAGTTGCAGGAAGAAATAACAGTAGAAAAAATATTGCATGATACTTCCCTTGGTCTTGGTATACTAAAGAAAAGACAAAATGAAGATGTAATATTTTACAATGAAGAAATAAAAGATAATCAAAAACGTGAAGAAATTATAGAAAAAGAACTTATTTCATTTATAGAAGGGGAGAAAAGCAACAGTTTTTATATGGTTTTTCAACCAAAATTACATATGAAAACAAATAAGGTTATTGGATTTGAAGCCTTATCCAGAATGAATATAAAGGGCTTAGGAGTAATATCACCATTAGAATTTATAAATTTAGCTGAACGACGAAACCTTATATTTCCATTAGGCAATATAATATTAAAAGAAGCATGTGATTTTTTAAACTTTTTAAAAAGGGCAGGAGATACAAAGATGAGTGTCTCGGTCAATATATCAAAAGCACAATTATTAAGGGAAGGTTTTATAGACACCTTAAAAACAATATTAGCATCTTCAGAAATTCAATATAAACAACTTGAATTTGAAATAACAGAATCAGTATTTGCCGATAACTTTGATTTAATAAATAGTAAATTAGCCGAGATTAAAAACCTTGGAATTAAAATATCATTAGATGATTTTGGTACAGGCTATTCATCATTTGCAGGTTTACGTGATTTAAATATTGATATTATAAAAATTGACCGTTACTTTGTAGAAAAGATAGGTATTTTACCAGAAAAGAAACTAATAA
>CAZRSG010000040.1:8158-14258 GCA_964602705.1 uncultured Oscillospiraceae bacterium | reverse complement strand
TTTTATTGTACGATATCAGCAGATATTTAAATAGTAATGATATAGATATACTTGAAGGTGATTTTGAAAAAGCAATATCAACAGCTAGCTATGGAGATGAGGCTTTAGATATATTTTTTAATGAAGGAAAAGGACCAGTTAAAATTGATAAAGAAGATGTTAATATTTATTGTAAAGAAAATGGGGATAATGAAACAATAATATCAGTTATATTTGAAGATTTACCAGATAAGATTATACTTGACTCAAATGTAGAGACTACCTTAGAAAAGGAGTATTTATTAAATTCTCAGGGTAGATTAGAGATTTCTAAAAAGTATATGAATGGAGGAAGTGAGAAGGTTTGGATTAAAGCATATCATCCCACTAATAAGAACTGCTCTGACTTGCTATTTAAGAAAAACAGTGAATTAAAACACATAATTAACGATAATCAAATAGAATGTACAAATTTATCTATAAATTCTATAATGCGTCAATCAATATGGAATTATTATAAAGAAAACTTAGGCTTAGATAATGTAGAAATAGATGCATCTAAAAGGGAAAATAAAAGGAGGAAATAGAATGAAAAAAATTGCTATATTAATTGAAAATCTTTTTGATGAAAGGGAGCTAATTTATCCATATTATAGGCTTTTGGAAGAGGGATTTGAGGTTGATTTAATAGGGGCAGAAAAGGGTGATATTTATGCCTCTAAACATGGTCTCACGGAAAAAAGTACACATGCTTCTAAGGAAGTTTCTGTACAAGATTATGATGCTGTAATAATTCCGGGTGGTTTTTCTCCGGATAATATGAGGAGAACTAAAGCAACAGTTGATTTTGTTAAAGATATGGATAAGTCTAAGAAAATTATTGCAGCAATTTGCCATGGACCATGGATGATGGCATCAGCTTGCAATTTAAAAAATAAGAAAGTTACTTGTTTTTTCTCAATAAAAGATGATATGATAAATGCGGGTGCAATATACTTAGATGAAGAGGTTGTAGTAGATGGACATTTAATTACATCACGAACACCAAAGGACTTACCAGTTTTTTTGAAAACAATAATAGAAAAAATATAAAAAATACAGGAACTTATCATAAAATAAGTTTTATTATTACTTTATATAACCTGACTTTCGTATAAGACATTTAAAAATGGTGATAGTTTTTACAAGAAAAGGGGGCTACTGAAAATACGTTTCACAAGCACTGTTAAATTGTAGATAGGATTGAAGGATTCAGTTTATGTGAATATAATATTGACATTTTGTATTTACAAATATATATTAAATATATAAAATGATTACAAAAGAAGGTGGACCCATATTGGATATTCCAAAAAGAATATATTCTGAGCTAAATATGCCGAATTTAAAACATAATATTTTAGAAATAAGGAAAATTATAAACAAGAATACCCTTATAATGGGTGTGGTTAAGGCAGATGCATATGGGCATGGAGCAATAGAAGTGTCAAAGGTTCTTACTGAAAATGGTGTTGATAGGCTTGCAGTAGCAACAATAGATGAGGCAATAATACTAAGGGAAAGTGGAATAAATGTACCAATATTAGTTTTGGGTTATATACATAAGGAAGATGCATCTAAGATTCTCCATTATGATTTAATGCCTATAATACCTAATATTGCCCAGGCAGAACTATTCTCATCTTTAGGAGTACAGTATGGTAAAAGTATAAATGCACATATAAAAATAGATACAGGCATGGGAAGGCTTGGATTTTTCCCAAATATAGATGGGATTAATCAAATAGTAAAGGTTGCGTCTTTACCTAAAATAGAACTTGAAGGAATTATGACCCACCTTTCATCAGCGGATAGTGAAAGCGAAGAATATTCATCATATCAATTTAAACTTTTTAATGATATATGTAAAACACTTAAAGAAAAAAATATTGACTTTAAAATACGCCATGTTGCAAATAGTGCAGTAACATTAAAATACAAAGAAATGCATTTGGATATGATAAGACCGGGCTTATTAATTTATGGCATATATCCTAAGACTACAAAGGAAAATTCCACGATTAATCTTAAGCCTATTATGACATTAAAATCTAAACTGACATACATAAAAGAATTTCCTCCTAACTACCCAATTAGTTACAACAGGACATATAAAACCAGTAGACAATCTGTAATAGGTGTTGTATCTACAGGCTATGCGGACGGATATGGAAGAGAGCTATCAAACAAGGGTTATGTATTAATAAATGGGGAAGTTGCTCCAATAGTAGGACAGATATGTATGGATTATTTTATGGTTGATATTACAGATATATATAAGGATGTTTATGAGGGACAAGAGGTCACTTTATTAGGGAAAGATAAGGAAAAGGAGATTACTGTAGATATATTGGGCGACTTATGTAAAACGATAAGTTATGAAATTGTTTGTAGAATTAATAAAAGAGTTGAAAGAATTTATATATATTAAATATGTTTTAATAATAGGGGGTATTTTGTGAAAAGGTATAAGATTCTAATAGCTGAGTTTAAACATGAAACTAACGCATTTAATAAGGGAGCGACAACTATCCCTGCATGGGGTTATGGTACTTACCGAGGATCCGGATGGAGAAGATAAATTACTTAAAATCCTTAGATAAACAGTAGGGGATAAAATACCAATACTGGTTACTTTAGATCTTCCGGCTAATATAACTGAAAAAATGTATCATAATATTAGCAGCATAAAATTATAGCAACTAAGTAAAAATATTAGTAAAGGAAAAAACCATCCTCGACAAATATTTTTATAGCTGCAAGTACACAGTTAAGCAAAATTATCTTGTATAGTATATTTCAAAAATATCCGTCAGTTAATATTACAATATAGGTTTATATAGTAAAATATATTAAAAGCCTTGTAAAGTCAAACTTTAAAAAGTATAATATATACTATGTAAATTCAATGTCGTGTCGTTAAGTAATAATACAAAGACATATAGGAGGCAATTTTAAAAATGTATAGTACAAAAGAAATACAAAAGATAGACCCTGAAATTGCTCAGGCAATTAATAATGAGGTGGAAAGGCAAAGGCATACTATAGAACTTATCGCTTCAGAAAACTTTGTAAGCCCTGCAGTTATGGAGGCAATGGGAACCCCATTAACAAACAAATATGCTGAAGGCTATCCGGGACGAAGATATTATGGTGGTTGTGAATATGTAGATGTAGCTGAAAATTTAGCTATTGAAAGAGCAAAAGAACTTTTTGGTGCGGATCATGCGAATGTCCAGCCACATTCCGGGGCACAGGCAAATAGTGCTGTTTATTTTGCCTTTTTAAAGCCGGGAGATACAATTTTGGGCATGAACCTTTCACATGGTGGTCATTTAAGCCATGGCAGCCCGGTTAATATTTCAGGCACATACTATAATGTTGTACCTTATGGTGTAAATGAAAAAGACCAAAAAATAGATTATGCAGAACTTAGGGAAATTGCTATAGCAAACAAGCCTAAAATAATAGTTGCAGGTGCAAGTGCATATTCAAGGATAATAGACTTTGAAAAGTTTGCAGATATAGCAAAAGAAGTTGGTGCATATTTAATGGTAGATATTGCACATATAGCAGGCTTAATAGCTGCAGGTTTACATCCTAATCCTGTACCCTATGCAGATTTTGTAACAACTACTACCCATAAAACGTTAAGGGGACCACGTGGTGGTATGATTTTATGTAAAAAAGAATTTGCAAAAGAGATAAATAAGGCTGTATTTCCCGGAACTCAAGGTGGACCATTAATGCATATTATAGCTGCAAAGGCAGTATGTTTTAAGGAAGCTTTAGAAGATGACTTTAAAACATATCAAAAGCAAATAATTAAAAATGCATCACAATTGGCAAAGACACTGCTTGATGAGGGCTTTAACTTAGTTTCCGGTGGAACTGACAATCATTTAATTTTGATAGACCTAAGAAATATTAATATAACCGGTAAAGTTGCTGAAACAACATTAGAAGAAGTAGGAATTACAGTAAATAAAAATACAGTTCCTTTTGATAATCAAAGCCCCTTTATAACAAGTGGTATTAGAATAGGTACACCGGCTGTAACATCAAGGGGAATGAAAGAAGAAGATATGGTTGAAATTGCAAAATTAATTAAGTTGACGCTTACTGATTTTGATAATAGTAAAAATGATATTATTAGTAGGGTTGATAAATTAAGCGAGAAATATCCACTATACTCATGAAAATTGAAAGTTTAAAGGTCTAAGATAGAGAAAGATCTATGACATAGGGTAGGGGCACTTATTTTGCCTATTTAAATATAAATATAAAAGTTAAAATTAAAATATAGGCAACTTAATCCCTTACCAATAAATAAGTATATGAAAAAGGGGAAAATAAAAGATATGAATAGACCTTTGGCAGATAGAATTAGACCGAAAACCATAAAAGACGTTGTAGGGCAAGAACATATATTGGCTAAAGGTAAAATATTAGATAGGGCATTAGGGTCAGGTCATATAACAAATATGATATTCTATGGGCCACCCGGAACCGGTAAAACTACACTTGCCAATATAATTGCTGAAACGTCCAATAAGGCCTTGCATAAATTAAATGCGACAAATGCATCAATTAAAGACATAAAAGAAATCATAGATAGCTTAGATACTTTTATAGCTATGGATGGTGTACTTTTATATTTAGACGAAATTCAAAATTTTAATAAAAAACAACAACAATCATTATTAGAATTTATTGAAACTGGGCAAATAACCCTAATTGCGAGCACTACTGAAAACCCATATTTCTCTATATATAATGCAATTTTAAGCAGATCAACAATATTAGAATTTAAGCCATTAAAAAAATCAAACATCATAAAAGGATTAAAAAGAGCAATTAAAATTGCAGAAAAAGATTTCGTAGATGCTAAGATAATATATCAAGAGAAGATATTAGATTATATAGCTGACATAAGTAATGGCGACTTAAGAAAGGCTATTAACTCATTAGAATTAGCAATATATACTTCAAATATTAAAAATGATGGAAATATACATATAGATATAGAAGATGCTAAAGAATGTAGCCAAGGAAAAAATATAAATTACAATAAATCAGGTGACACTTATTATGATATATTAAGTGCATTTCAAAAATCAATTAGAGGTAGTGATGCTGATGCAGCAATTCATTATCTTGCAAGACTTATTATTGTAGGAGATTTGTTAGCAATATGTAGGAGATTATTAGTTATTGCTTCTGAAGATATAGGACTTGCATACCCGTCTGCAATAAGTATAGTAAAAAGCTGTGTAGATGCTGCCCTTCAAGTTGGTTTACCTGAAGCACGGATTAATTTAGCTCAAGCAACAATATTACTTGCAAGCTCACCTAAATCAAATTCAAGTATAAAAGCTATAGATAGTGCTATAAAAGATATAGAGACTAAAACAACAGGAGATGTACCTATCCACCTAAAAGATTCTCATTATAGCGGTGCCAAAAACCTATCACGAGGCTTAGATTATATAAATCCCCATGACCACTTTAATAACTATGTTTCCCAACAATACCTTCCGGATAATATAAAAGACTCAAAATATTATATAGCCGGTGAGAATAAACTTGAAAAGCAAATTAAAGAATACCAAAAGAATATAAAAAACCTCAAATAAATACTATTAGGTATTTAAGGCTTTTTTTTGCATAAATTTATGTAATAGAAATACATATAGTCAATAATAATATAATGAAAATTTATTATTGATAGGTGCATGCAAAAGGAGGCTGAAATTTTGAGAGAAAAAGAAAAATCTCACTTAAAAGAAAAAATAAATTCTGTATTAGACTTACCTGGCGAGATTATCTTAGACCTACCTAAACTAACTTTGGTAGGTAATAAAAATCTTACTATCGAAAACCATAAAGGCATTATAGAATATACTGATGAAATAATTAGAATAAATACTAAAAAACAGATGCTTAAAATTAATGGTTTAAAACTTGAAATTAAATCTATTACAGAAGAAGAAATCTTTATAAACGGAGATATAAGTGCAATTGAATTTTTATCTTAGAGGTGAGTAAAAGTGTTATTAATAAAATTATAAAAGTGGATGGT
>CAZRSG010000040.1:0-8148 GCA_964602705.1 uncultured Oscillospiraceae bacterium | reverse complement strand
TATTTATGGGATATAAAAAAGGTCAATTCCCATAGTGCAAGCTTAAAGATAAGTATTCCCGGCTATAAAAGTGTTAGGCCGGTAGTACGAAAAAGCAACTGTAGGGTAAAAATAGATGCTAAAAAAGGTTTACCATTTATAATACGGAGGTATAAAAAAAGAAAGATGTTTTTTATAGGTTGTTTATTATTTTTTGGACTAATAACATATATGTCATCCTTTGTTTGGCTTATAGAAATATCAGAAACAAAAACTATTGAAAAGCAAAGAATAATATCACAGCTTGAAGAATTAGGACTTAAGGTCGGAAGGTTAAAAATGAGACTTAAGACTGATGAAATTGAGAATAATATGATGCTGAATATAGGTGAAATATCTTGGATAAATATTGATATAAAAGGCACTAAGGCAAGGATAAGTATAACAGAAAAAAGGTTACCACCAAAGATAGTTGAAAGAGATAAACCTTGCAATTTGATTGCGGCAAAGGATGGAATTATAAAACAAATGATTATAAAGGATGGTGAGACCATTGTAAATGAAGGAGATACAGTAGAAAAAGGACAATTATTAGTTAGTGGTATAATAGATAGTAAAACCGAAGAAGTACGTTATATTCATTCGGTAGGTTCAATAAAAGCAAGAACGTGGTATGAAGAAACGGTAAATACTAAATTAAGTAAAGAGGTAAGAATAAAAACAGGTAATAAAAAAACAAGGTATAAATTAGATATTTTAAACAAAAAGATAAATTTATTTTTAAATAAAGGGATTTCTTACGAAAACTATGATAAAATTATAAATGAAAGAAGATTCCATATAGGGAATGACTACATATTTCCCATAGCAATAGAAAAGAATATTTACGAAGAAGTAAAATTGGAAAATATAAATTTAGAATTAGAAGCTGCTATTATAGAAGCTGAAAAGCAATTAACAGATCAAATAAAAAGGAATTTTTCAGATGAGGTAGAAATAATAAAGATAGATACAAAACATGGAACACTTAATGAAGAAGGCATAAATGTAACAGTTATTATGGAATGTCTTGAGGAAATAGGTGTTCAAGATGAAATTATAAAATATTAGGAGGAATTTTATTGTCAGAGCAGGTTCAACAAGTTATAAAAATTGAAAAATTAGAACAAATAGCAAGTTTGTTTGGACAATTTGATGAAAATATTAAGATTATAGAAAATGAATTTAAAGTAGTAGTAGTAAATAGGGAAAACCAGTTAAAGATTATGGGTAATGAAGAAGGTGTCTTAAAGGCAGTAAAAGTTTTTGATGCACTATTAAAAGTTTTAAGTGTAGATAATTTTATTGATGAACAAAAAGTACGATATATAATATCATTAGTAAATGAAGGGGCAACAACAGATATAGAGACCTTAACAAAAGAACATGTAGGAATTACGGCATTAGGTAAACCAATTAAACCTAAAACATTAGGGCAAAAAAAGTATATTAAGGCAATAAAAGATAATGTAATTACCTTTAGCGTTGGACCGGCAGGTACAGGTAAAACATATTTAGCTGTTGCAATGGCTGTAACAGCATTTAGAAAGAAAGAAGTAAATAGAATTGTATTAGTAAGACCTGCAGTTGAAGCCGGTGAGAATTTAGGTTTTTTACCCGGGGACTTACAAGATAAAGTAAACCCTTATTTACGTCCATTACATGATGCTTTATACGATACTCTTGGTGCTGAAACATACCATAAATTTGTTGAACGTGGTGCAATAGAAATAGCCCCTTTAGCTTATATGAGGGGAAGAACATTGGATGCTTCATTTATAATATTAGATGAAGCACAAAATACTACACCGGAGCAAATGAAAATGTTTTTAACAAGGATAGGCTTTGGTTCTAAGGCAATAATAACAGGAGATATAACCCAAATTGACCTTCCAAAAGGTAAGCGTTCGGGCTTGAAAGAGGCCATTAAAATTTTAAAAAATATAGAAGGTATTAACTTTTCATACCTTACAGATCGGGATGTTGTTAGGCATCCATTAGTTCAGGATATTATAAAGGCATATGCTAAATATGAAGAACGACAGATAAAATAGTTAAGATACAAAAAAACAAACTCATATTATAAATCAAAGGAAAACAAATATGAATGAAATTATAATTGAAAACGAACAAAAATTAATAAAAATAAATAAAGGTATAGAGGAAGTAATAAAAAGAGCTATCAATCAAGCATTAAAACATGAATCATTGGATAAACGTATTGAAATTGGTGTTACATTAGTAGATAATGAAACTATAAAAAGAATAAATATGCAAGAAAGAAATATTAATCAGGTTACTGATGTACTTTCATTTCCAATGTTGGAACTTGAATCGGGCAATACGGACACTATTATTAAATATGATATCACTGATTATAATCATGATCTAAATACCCTATTGCTTGGTGATATTGTTATATCAATGGAAAAGGCAAAAGAACAAAGTATAGAATATGGACATAGCTTTGAACGGGAACTTGCTTTTTTAATAGTCCATTCTACCTTACATTTACTTGGTTATGATCATATTTTAAATAATGATAGACTTATCATGAGAGATAAAGAAGAAAGAATTTTAGAAATCTTACAATTAAAAAGATAATGGTGGGGTTTAAAGTGAAAAACGGGAAAATTTTTAAAAGTTTTAAATACGCAATAAATGGTTTACTATATTCATTTAAATCAGAAAGAAACATAAAGATCCATTTTTTAGTGGCTTTACTTGTTTTATTATTATCTTATTTTTTAGAATTTACAAAAACAGAAATATTAATTCTTATAATTACCATTAGTATAGTTATTATAACAGAAATGATCAACACGGCAATAGAACAAGTTATAGATATGGCATCTAACTCCCAATATCATCCTCTGGCAAAGATAGCTAAAGATGTTGCTGCCGGGGCTGTGTTAATAGCAGCTATAAATGCAATAATAGTAGGATGTATATTAATTTTTAAAAAAGTTTAGAAATTATTGCTTGTATAAATCAAAATCTTTAAGGACACCCTAATATTACATAAAATTAATAGTTCGAGGGGGACTTAGAGATATGTTAGAAAAGTTTATGTGGAATAGTTTTGAAAAGACAGGCAATATTGATGCTTATTTATCATATAAGGAAATTAATCGTGTAAATATTTCAGGTAAGTCGACCCCGGCTGAAGAAGATAAACAGGATTTATCCTTAACATTTGATAGCAAATAAATATCTAAATTAATTTAAAAATAAGTCGGGATTTAGTATGTCCCGACTTATATTTAAGGAATGATAAGATATGAAATTTTTAAAAACAAAGGGCATTATAATAAAAGAAATAAATGTTGGTGAGGCAGATAGGATTGTTACAATCTTAACCGATACAAAGGGTAAAATACAAGCATCGGCAAGAGGTTCTAAAAGACCAAGAAGTAACTTAATTGCCGGAACACAATTTTTATGTTATAGTAACCTTATATTATATAAAGGTAAAAGTATGTATAATATAAATCAGAGTGAAATAATTGAAAGTTTTTATTCTATTCGTGAAAGTTTAGAAAGTTTATCATATGCAACATATTTTGCAGAAGTAGCCTCGTTTGTTGCCCAAGAAAACTATCCAAATAGCGATTTGCTGAGTTTACTTTTAAATGCATTACACTTACTTACTATAGGAGAAAAACGTCCTGAAATATTAAAAATAGTTTACGAATTAAGAATTATGTGTATTACAGGTTATAGACCAAACCTAATATCTTGTATTAGTTGTGGAGAATCTTCAGATGAAATATATTTTAATATTAATCGTGGTGATTTAACCTGTAACAAATGTATTGGAAGACACAAACCAACCGGTATTTATAAACTAAGCCCGGGGACAATGCAGGCAATGAGACATATAGTCTATAGCGAAGCAAATAAGATTTTTTCCTTTGAAGTAACAGATAAAGTTTTAAAAGAATTAAATACAATAGCAAAAGATTTTTTGGTAACCCATACAGAAACAGACTTTAAATCATTAAAGTTTTTGGAAGTTATAACTAAAGATACAAATTAAATAATAATATATAGTGTAAATATTAAAATTATGGTATAATGTATCCGTTCAAAAATAAACAGGTTGTTATGCAACTTAATATAGACAATAAAACAAATAAAAATACATAGGAGGTAGAATTATTAATGACAAAAAAATATGTTTATCTTTTTAGTGAAGGCGACGCAAGTATGAGAAATCTTTTAGGGGGGAAGGGTGCCAATTTATCCGAAATGACAAGGATGGGCTTTCCCGTACCACAAGGGTTTACAATTTCAACAGATGCATGTATACGCTATTATAAAGATGAACAAGTTATTAACGAAGACATATTAAAAGAAATTGATGAAAAACTTATTGAAACAGAAAAATTAGTGGGAAAAAAGTTTGGAGATGTGAACAATCCATTGTTGGTATCAGTTAGGTCCGGTGCAAGAGCATCAATGCCGGGTATGATGGATACAGTTCTTAATCTTGGACTCAATGATGAAGTAGTAGAAGGCTTTGCAAAACTTGCAAACAATGAAATTTTTGCCTATGACAGTTACAGAAGATTTATACAAATGTTCTCAGATGTAGTAATGGGAATTCCAAAGTCTAAATTTGATGTCCTATCGAATGCAATGAAGAAAGAAAAAGATGTTGAATTAGATACAGATTTGGAAATTGATGACTTAAAGAAATTAGTTAATCAATATAAAGATTTATTTAAAGACGAAAAAGGATTTGAATTTCCTCAGGATCCTAAAATTCAATTAATAAAATCTGTTGAAGCTGTTTTTGAATCCTGGAATAATGAACGAGCCATTATTTACAGAAGAATGCATGACATTTCAAGTGAATGGGGAACAGCTGTTAATGTTCAAGCCATGGTATTTGGAAACATGGGTGATGACTGTGGTACAGGTGTAGCATTTACAAGAGACCCATCAACCGGTGAAAAACGACTATATGGTGAATTTTTAATTAATGCACAAGGTGAGGATGTAGTAGCAGGAATTAGAACACCTGAGCCAATATCCCACTTAAAAGAAAAAATGCCGGCAGTGTATAATGAATTTATAGACTTTGCAAATAAATTAGAAGAACACTATAAGGATATGCAAGACTTAGAATTTACCATTGAAAAGGGAAAATTATATATGCTGCAAACCAGAAGCGGTAAAAGGACAGCTGCTGCAGCATTAAAAATTGCAGTTGATTTAGTTAATGAAGGAGCTATTACGAAAGAAGAGGCAATGTTAAAAGTTGACCCAAGGCAATTAGATAGTTTACTTCATCCAACATTTGACCCTAAAGCTATGCAAGATGCAACCATTATTGCAAAAGGTTTACCGGCTTCACCGGGAGCAGCAGCAGGTAAAATCTATTTTACAGCAGAAAGAGCTGTAAAAGCCTCTAAAGCAGGAGAAAAAGTTGTGCTTGTAAGATTAGAAACATCCCCGGAAGATATAGAAGGGATGGCAGTAGCTGAAGGTATACTTACAGCGAGAGGTGGTATGACTTCTCATGCGGCAGTTGTTGCACGGGGTATGGGAATTTGTTGTGTTGCAGGATGTGGAGATATAAGTATAAATGAAAAAGAAAAATACCTTATTGACAAAAACGGAGACAAATACTCAGAAGGAGATTTTATATCATTAGATGGTAATACCGGTAACGTTTATTCAGGAGAAATACAAAGTCAAGAAGCAGAATTAACAGATGACTTTACTACATTTATGGACTGGGCAGACCAAATAAGAAGCTTGAAAATAAGAACAAATGCCGACAACCCTAAAGATGCAGCAGCAGCATTAAGATTTGGGGCAGAAGGTATTGGCTTATGTAGAACTGAACATATGTTTTTTGAAGAAGATAGGATTGCAGCAGTTAGGGAAATGATTTTATCCAAAACTGAAGACCAAAGACGTAAGGCACTTAATAAATTATTACCAATACAAAGAAAAGACTTTGAAGAAATCTTTAAAGCCATGGAAGGTAAGCCTGTAACAGTTAGATTATTAGACCCACCCTTACATGAATTTTTACCGGCTGAAGATGCTGATATAGAAAAATTAGCCAAGGAAATGGGAGCAGAATTTACAGAATTAAAAGAAACAGTAACAAGCCTACAAGAATTCAATCCTATGTTAGGCCATAGAGGTTGTAGATTAGCAGTAACCTATCCGGAAATTGCTGAAATGCAAACAACAGCAATAATAGAGGCGGCAGTCAATTTAACAAAAGCAGGCATTAATGTAATACCGGAAATAATGATCCCACTTGTCGGCGAAGTTAAAGAACTAAAATATGTTAAAGATGTAGTAGTTAATACAGCAGAAAAGATTCTTAAAGAATCAGATATTGATTTAAAATATACTGTAGGAACAATGTTAGAAGTTCCAAGGGCAGCATTAACAGCAGATGAAATTGCTAAAGAAGCAGAATTCTTTTCATTTGGTACTAACGACTTAACACAAATGGCATTTGGTTTCTCAAGAGACGATGCAAGTAAATTTTTAGAGGACTATTATGAAAAAGACATATTTGAATTTGACCCGTTTGCACGTATTGATATAAAGGGTGTAGGTAAATTAATTGAAATGTCGGTAGAACTAAGCAGAAAAACAAGACCCGATATACATTTAGGCATATGTGGAGAACATGGGGGCGATCCATCATCAGTTGAATTTTGTCATAAGATAGGTTTAGATTATGTATCATGTTCACCATACAGGGTTCCAATAGCAAAATTAGCAGCAGCCCAGGCAGCTATCGCAAATAGGTAGGAGTTCTCTTTCCTTTGAATTACCGCTTTCTTTCGAGCAGGCAGCAGCTTATCGGAAGGCTAACGGTCAATATGTAAGGAAAAATCAATGGAGAGATACAACCGTAAGGGTGCTTATCGACCTTGATTAAAAACTGAATTACAATAAGCGTATCATTAGAAATAGTGGTACGCTTATTTTTTGCCTGCTTCGTACCTTTGAGCTGACATTTTGTTTCTTATATAATGTATAATGAAAGCAGGAAATGACGGTGCTGTATATGATAGAAAAGAAAACCCATTTGTATCTGGACGGCGAGGAAAGACGCTTATTGTTACATAGCCTTGTGGGGCTGAAAAATCAGCTTATCCGACAAGGCAGATATACCGACCCCGTGGACGAACTCATCTTCCGAGTGATGAACGCCCCCGCAAAGAGAATGAAAATCGAATATATCTAAGGCATACAAGATTGAGCCGCTTATTCTTATTGATTTTAAGAGTAGGCGGCTTTTTTGCGTTCTGCGTTCTCTGGTACGGTTACATAGCCACCCTGACAAAGTGGCTAAATCTATGAGAAAGGAGGACGCAGCTATGTCAAATTGCAAAGTGATTGCTTTAACCAACCAGAAAGGCGGCGTAGGCAAGACCACCACGGCGGTCAACTTAGGTGTCGGGCTTGCAAGGCAGGGCAACAAGGTACTTCTGATTGACGCAGACGCACAGGCAAACCTCACAATGGCTCTTGGGTATAGCAGACCTGACGATTTACCCGTCACGCTCTCTACCGTGATGCAGAACATCATAGACGACAAACCTCTTGATGTTTCGCAGGGTATTTTATGCCACGGCGAGGGCGTTGACTTGTTACCGTCTAACATCGAGCTGTCGGGCTTCGAGGTCAGGCTTATCAATGCCATGAGCCGAGAGCGTGTCCTGAAAACCTATGTGAACGAGGTCAAAAAGGATTACGACTATGTGCTTATCGACTGTATGCCGAGCTTGGGGATGATAACCATCAACGCTCTGGCGGCGGCTGACAGCGTGGTTATCCCGACGCAGCCCCACTATCTTTCTGCGAAAGGCTTAGAGCTGTTGCTTCGCTCCGTATCAATGGTCAGGCGGCAGATAAACCCAAAGCTGCGGATTGACGGTATCTTAATGACGATGGTAATGCCCCGTACGAACATCTCCAAAGAAATCACGGCAACCGTGAAAAGTGCATACGGACAGAAAATCAAAGTCTTTGATACCGAGATACCCCATTCCATCCGTGCGGTGGAAGCTACCGCAGAGGGCAAGAGCATTTTTGCCTACGACAAAAGCGGCAAGGTAGCCGCAGCTTATGAGCAGTTCTCGAAGG
>CAZRSG010000039.1:3761-14694 GCA_964602705.1 uncultured Oscillospiraceae bacterium | reverse complement strand
AATTTGTTATAATGATGAACAGATTAATTGGTAGGAATACAGAAGAATATGAAATAATACACTCAATGAATCCATATTGGGACTTAGTAAATGAAGAAGTATGGTACTATAAAGATTTAATGCTTGCTTCTTTTGGCTATGATGACGATAAGTCAGAAGATGGTAAGTACCATATAAATGAAAGCAGGAAACTTGATAGGAACAAAATAGACTATAATTAAGGATCATTTTAAAAGTAAGGATCTTATAAGAACTATAAGTCAAAGGTGCTATTTAATTATAAATAGCTCTTTTGACTATATAGGATAATAATATGCTTTATCATGATTTTTAATTTAAAGGTACCTATTATGAAAGGTGGCCAAGGATGAATATTAAATTTCACAAAGAAAAAATTTTTGAAGTGACTATTATAATAATAGATGCTATATTAGTTTTGCTATCTGCGATAATCTCAAAAAAGTTACTATTAATATATATAAATTATGATAATATTAATATGTTTATAAGATTATCTACATTTACCTATATTGTTTCTACAATCTTTATGTTATATACATTTGAATTTTATACAAAAACTATTAGAAGTAGGTATGAAAACCTTTTATCTGTAGCTATATCTGTTTTAATGTCAACCTTTATTAATATAATAATATCTTTTATCTTTATTGATATGTTCAAGGCCAGTTCGTTAATTTTCTTTTTAATCATGCCCGTATTTTTATTTTTATTTATTGGTACTTTTAAGATATTACTTTTATACCTTGAAAAAAAAATAGGCGGTATTCCAAAACTTTTAGTAATAGAATCTAAAGATGTGGAAAATGATCTTGCCAGAAAGATAAAATATTCATATTTAACCCTTTACGAATCATGGTATCTACTAATTGATGTTAATAATCAGGAAGAAATTGATACTATAGTTAATGATACATTTAAAGAATATGAAAGCATTTTTATTTCATCAAGTATACCAATAAAATTACGTGATTTATTTATTTCAAGAGCAATCAGCCAACATAAGGAAGTTTATATATTACCCGACTTATATAATATTAGCGTTATTAAAAGTGAAACAGTACAATTTGATGATACACCTGCATTTAGGATTAGAAAATTTGGTTTAAGTAAAATGCAATATTCTATAAAAAGAGCCCTTGACATATTTGTTTCAATTGTAGGAATTATTATAACAATACCGGTAACCATACCTATATCAATTATGATAAAGATGGATTCTAAGGGACCAATAATATATAAACAAGAAAGGGTAACAAAAGACCAAAGAATATTTAATGTATATAAATTCAGAACAATGCAAAATGATGCTGAGAAAACAACAGGTGCAGTTTTTGCTCAGGAAAATGATCCAAGGGTCACTAAAGTAGGCAGGATGCTTCGTTGTGCAAGATTAGATGAAATACCACAATTCTTTAATGTCCTCATGGGCGATATGTCTATAGTTGGTCCCCGCCCTGAACGCCCTATATTTGTAGAAGAATATTTAAAAGAAATAGAGGATTATGACAAACGATTTTTTGTAAAGGCAGGTTTAACAGGACTTGCACAAGTTTATGCACGGTACGATACAACAGTAAAAGATAAAATTCTTTATGATCTTATTTATATTAACGATTATTCTTTTTTTCAAGATATTAAAATTATTTTATTAACTTTAAAAATAATTTTTGTAAAAGAGAGTGCTGCTGGTGTTCATAAAAAAGAAAATTATGAAATGATAGATAGGGAGTGAAAAAATGCCTAAAAGGGTCTTGATAGTGGCAGGGAGAATGCATTATGGTGGTTTAGAAAACCTTATAATGAACCTTATACGAAATATTGATAAAGATAAGATTACTTTTGACTTTATGCTTAATTACGAAAAATCAGGTGTCTTTGATAAAGAAATATTATCATTAGGATCTAAGATTTTTATAATGCCACGTTTAAAGATTAAAAACCTTTTTAGATACGTAAAGGCAGTAAGGCAGTGTTTCAAAGAAAATAAGGGGAAATATGATATTGTTCATGGTCATTTAACAAGTGTAGGAATAATATATTTAATCATAGCAAAGATTTACGGAGTTAAAACAAGAATAATACATGCCCATTACACACAAACACAAAACACTCTAAAAGGCAAACTTGAAAGATTGATGATACTACCACTTAGGTTTTCTGCAGACTTCTATTTTGCTTGCTCTAATAAGGCAGGGCAATATTGTTATGGTAAAAGTAAACTTAAGAAGGAAAATTATAAATTAATAAAAAATGGTATTGTAGTAGAAAAATTTCTATATAATAAAAAAACAAGGGAAGCAAAAAGATTAGAATTAGACATAAAGGATGAATTTGTTATTACCCATATTGGACGGTTTGAAAAAGAAAAAAATCATAAGTTTTTAATTGAGGTTTTTAAACGTGCCTATAAAGAAGATAAAAACATACTATTAATGCTTGTAGGAAATGGTTCATTAATGTCAGAAATACAAGATCTTATAAAAGATAGTAACTTTTCAAATGCAGTCCTATTTCTTAATAATAGAAACGATATAAACGAACTTTTACAAGCAAGTGATTTATTTATACTACCATCTTTATATGAAGGCTTACCCATTGTATCAATTGAAGCACAAGCGGCTGGATTAAAGTGTATTTTTGCTGACACAATAACAAAAGAAGCAGATATAAGTGGTAATTGTAAATTTTTAAGCTTAAATACTAACCCGCTTATATGGGCTAATGAAATATTAAGTAATAAAATTTATGATAGATGCAAGATGGAAGAGAAAATTAAAATAGCAGGATATGATATAAAAGAACAAGCACTATGGTTACAAAATTTTTACCTAAATCATTAAAAATATAGTGAGGTTATTAAGATGACAAAACTAAAAGTAGTCCATATTATTCAATCTTTAGAAACCGGTGGTGCAGAAAAACTATTAGTGGATATATCCATTAACTATAAAGATAAGTTTGAAGTCTTTGTTATTAGCCAATATAAAAAGGGCAATTATCAATATGAAAATATCCTTGAAAGCGAAGGAATTAAAACTATATTTTTAGACAAGAAAAAAGGTTATGATTATAACAATTTAAAAGCAGTTTATAAAACACTTGATAAAATTAAACCGGATATAGTGCATACACATTTACATGCTGCTATTTATCTAATTCCATGGTATGTAAAAAATAAAAATGTGGTAAAAATTCACACAGTTCATACCTTGGCAAAGATGGAATTTGGCAAAAGTCATAGACTTATACAAAAGTTTGCATATAAGTTTTTGGGGGTGATACCGGTTGCTATTGGGACAACTGTTAAGAAAAGTATAATAAAAGAATATAAGTTGCAGGAAGATAAGATAAAGACTATTACCAATGGTATAGATTATAAAAAGTATGCCTTATTAACAAATGAAAAGATAGAGAAATCTGTTTTTAGAATTATAAATGTAGCTTCATTTAGTAAATGGAAAAATCAAATTTGTCTATTAGAAGCATTTAAATTAGCTATAAAACAAAAAGAAGATATGGAACTTATTTTTGTTGGGGATGGACCAGAAAGAAAAAGAATAGAAGCAAAATCAAAAGAACTAGATATTGATGACAAAGTCATATTTATAGGCATAACAGATAAGGTAGAATATTTCCTGCATATATCGGATGTCTTTGTACTTTGCTCAAAATTTGAGGGATTACCTTTATCAATTATAGAAGCTTATGCTGCTGGCTTGCCTGTAATTTCTACAAATGTTGGTGGTGTTCCGGATATTTTAGTGGATGGTGAAAATGGTTTTTTAGTTTCGGCAGATGATAAAAAATCTATAGCAAATTTAATAATTAAGTTATATAATGAGATAGAATTAAAAGAAAAGATAAGTAAAAATAATAGGGAAAAGGCAAAAGAATATGATATAAAAAACATTTCACAAAAATATATGGAACTTTATAAAATAAGATATGGTGAAAAAGATGATTAATATATTTAAAAAAGATAAAAATGGTGAAAAGATAAGTATAGAAGCCATATTAGCTTGTATATATTTTATAGGGATGCCTTTATCTATTGTACCCTTACCGGGAGGGATTTCACTCTTAAAAGCCATATCATACGTTGCCGGACCAATTTTAATTATATCACTTTTTTTTAGGGAAAGTGATTTAAGGCTTAATATTATCCACCTATTTTTAGCCTTATATGTGGTTTACAGTATAGGGAGTATGTTCTTATTAAGAGATGAAAATGCATGGGTAAACTTACGGGGTATTTTGGAAACATCAATAATATTGTATTTAATAAGTACACGAATTTATAATCAAAGGGAAAAAGAATTAATAATTAACTCTTGGATACTAGTAGGTCTAATAACTGTTATAGCCATGTTTATAAATAGCATAGAATTGGGGGCATCTGAAAGATTAACTGTAGGCATAGGAAGTGGTAGTGAGGATCCCAATCAATTATGTGGTTACTTTTTATTACCTATGCTTGCCTGCATGGAAAAAATGCTTACAAGAAATAAATACAAGATTGCATATATGGCATTAGTTTTTCTAATGATTTATGCTGCTTTTACAACGGGGTCTCGTGGTGGATTATTAGCTATATTTGCAACACTTATAGTATATATTTTTATTGCAGCAAAAGGCATAAAAAATAAATTTAAAATACTTCTGTCACTAACACTTATATTCCTTATATTCTTCACCCTGTTTTTTCATTTATTACCCGAAAGTGTTGTGGAAAGAATGAGCATTGAAAGTATAAGAGAAGATAGAGGGAGTGGTAGATTTGAATTATGGACAGTGGTATATGATGCCATAACTGAAAGTGAAATATCACTTATATTCGGTTATGGTTTAGGATCAACAAAATACTTTTTAAGAGATTCAGCTACCGGAAGTACAGTTGCACACAACCATTGGTTACAAATATGGTGCGACCAAGGTTTTATTGGACTTATATTATTTATCATTATTATTATGGTAGGTGGTCTTAGAAGCTATGGTAAGAACAAGATTATTACAGTAAGTCTATTTGGAATGGTTGTATTATCAATGTCCCTGACCTTATATGCATCGTATAAACCCTTTTGGAATGTGCTTATGATGTCAGCCATAAATTATAGGGGGGAAAGTTAAATGTCAATAAAAGTTACACTATTAATAAGCGTCTACGATACAGAAAAGTATTTAGAAAAGTGCTTAGATAGTATAATAAATCAGACTCTTAAAGACATTGAAATAATAATAGTAAATGATCAATCACCGGATAATAGTATTGATATTATAAGACAATATGAAAAAAATGATGAAAGAATAAGAGTTTTTGATATTAAAAATCAAGGTGTTTCCCATGCAAGAAACCTGGGTATAAAACATGCAAAAGGTGAGTGTATAATTTTTATAGACTCCGATGATTATCTAAATTTAGATATGATTGAACTAATGTATAATGAAATTATAAAAACTGATAGCCATATGGCAGTATGCAATTTTAACAGGGTATTTGATGATTATATAGAAGAACCATTCCTATTAATGCCCAAAGAAAAGACTATAATAATTGATAATAACATTGAATTAGTATCAGGTGTTATAGGAGAAAAGATATTCCTTGGTGGTTGCGTATGGAACAAACTTTTCAAAACTGATTTTTTAAGAGAAACAAAGCTTAAATTCGAAGAACGGGATAAGATATATGCAGAAGATGCCTTTTTTTACTTTAAACTATTAAAATACATTAAAAAGATATCTATAATAGACCAACCATTGTATAACTACTATCAAAGAAAGACTTCCGTATCAAATTCATATAAAACTAATCTTATAGAAAGGTGTATTAACTTTATCAGCGAATTAGAGAAATATTATAAAGGATTAAATTTACAAGAAGAATTTGCTGCAAGAAGCTATACATTTTTAATAGAAATAATGTATAATGAAATAGATAATAAAAAAACTTATATAAATTTTAGGAAAAAAGCAAATAATAAGTTTTTCAGGAAAAGGTTAAAAAAAGTTAATTTTTTTAACCTAGCCAAAAATCAAAAGATAATATACATTCTATACAAATATAGGCTCTACTTTCCGATGTATCTTGCTTTAAAAGCCCCAAAAAGGAGGGATATAGATTATGTTAAAAAAGATATATGAACAAAAAATATTTGTAATAATATTAACAATAATAGTAGCAATAATTATATCCACATATAATTTTCTTATAAATTATAATAAGCTCACAATGACTTTATCATTAAACTATATTAATATTGAAAAAGGTCTAAACCCTGACGGAACACGATTTAATGTTTTTGAAATAAAATCAAAAAATGTGCTTGATAAGGTTCTTGCTAAATGTAATACTACTGGTATGACAGTTGATGAATTGCGTAGTAGGATAGATGTATATGAAAAGGTGATAGCTAAAACATCAGAAAAAGTTAGAGATGCTAACATATCAGGTAAAGACTTTAAGTATATAACTAATGAATATTCTATTTCATATTCACAAAAGGATAAGTTTAAAAAAAATCATACGACTGAAATTTTAGAAGCAATTGCAAGTGTTTACAAGGATGAATTTAAAAAAAATCATACATCTAAGAATGATATTTTAGAAATAGGGGAAGAAGTAATAGAAAATTATAATAAATATGAATACATTGAAATTGCAGACTTATTAACCAATAAAGTAGAGGCTATGGAAAGGTATATCAGCAGCAGGAATAATGAAAATAGTGCATATCGTTCAAAAGAAACAAGTAACACATTTACAGATATACTTTTTATGATACAAAATTTTAAAAATATAGAAATAGAAAAATATAAGGCTTTTGTTACCTCATCTGCACTTGCTAAAGATAAAGATTCCTATATTAAGAAATTATCATACAATGTTGACAGGTTAACATTAGATAGAAACAAAGCTATTAATGAAGTTAACTTTACAAAATTGGCAATTGAAAAATATGACCCTAATATTACGGGTGTTGCTTTTATACCCTCAATAGATAAAGATGATGAATTTTATATGAATAGAACTAAAACAGGCTTAGATTATCTAACAAAAAATGCTTATGACGTTGGGATTATTACCGAGAAAATAACTAAAGAAATTGCACGAAATAACTATTTAATAGATATATTTTCAAATACAATTATAGATGAAGAAGAAACAAACAGGTTAAAGCAAGTTGCTAACGGCATCTTACAATCATTACAAAATAAACTTATGGAAATAGAAGCAATTGCTATACAAACAGATAATGATTATATATCGTATAAAACACGTGATTATATAAAATTTAGTATACCTGAAAACACTATAGCCGGTAATATTTCAATAAGATTAATAATTAAGGCTTTATTTTTAGGTTTTATACTATCCTCACTTTTAGTTATCCTAAAAGAATACATTTACGGGGGTGAAATATATTATGAAGATTACGATTTGGGAAGTTTTTAAATATATATATAAATGGAAAATCGGAATATTATTAATAGTAATCATATCTTTATTATTTGTAAGAGTATATGTTAATAGAAATCAAACATATACTGCAGAAATAATTATTAGATATACTGATAATAATGCAAAATCCGGTTACACGCCAAATGGTGAAAAGTTAGATGTATATGAAATAACATCTCCCACTATTATATTAAGTGCCCTTGAAGATTTAAATATAAAAGATAGTGTTGAGGTTATACGCTCACGGGTAACAATTACGCCAATAATTCCTACAGAAGTTCTTGAAATACAAAAATCAAAAACTAAGGCAGGTGAAGATTATGAATACTTTGCCACTGATTATTCAGTTAGATATACAGTAGGAAGTAATAGGGATGGTGAGCATGCAAGGGATATATTAGATGCAATTATAAAAAATTATAGTATATATTATAGTGGACAATACCTAAATATGGGCAACATACCTGAAGTAGATTTTGATACGAATGTAGGTATACATGATTATTTAGAAATAGCTGAAATAATGGAAACTACTACAAAAGATACAATAAGCAACTTAGAAAATTACCAAAATATAAATCCAAACTTTCGTTCAGCCTTAACAGGCTTATCATTTACTGATATAATTACTGAATATAATATTATAAAAGAATTTGATTTGCCGGCTTTGTTTCAAAATATTTTAAATTCACAAATAACTCAAAACAAAGAAGTATTATTAAAAAAATATATTCATAGGAAAGAACAATATATATTACAAAACACAAATAAAATCAATGAATCTGATATAGCACTTTCATTAATGGAAGCATTTGCAGATAGTAGTAAATCTGTACCTAATGCATACAATAGAGAGGAGCCGGGACAAGATTTTAATACACATGATATTATTATAAGTGATAGGTTTGGAAAGACCAAAACAACATATGATAACTTAGTAGACAATTATGTTCAAGCTGGTGTTAATGCAGAAAATATGTTGGTAGATGCAGTATATTGTGAAAATGTTATAAGTGCCTTTAGTAACCCTGTTGATGAAGGTATAGATTTTAATTTAGCTAAAGAAAGTGCAGATAAGTCAATAAGATATATAAAAACCAAACTCTCCGATTTATATATTATAACACATAACACTATGAAAAATTATAATGAACTAAATGCAAGTAACAATATTGTATCACTATCAGGAATAAACATCATAAGTGGTATAGCAAAGAATTTATATTACTTGTTAGCTATGGTTATAGGTTCATTATTAGGGATTATTATGGCAATAACAATTGAAATAGTAATTAAATTAAAAAAGGAATTAGTAGAATGAGTACTTTAATAAAAGGATATTTGGATAGAAATTTAGGGGACGATCTTATGTTAAGAATAGTCCTTGAACAATTAAAAGACTATAAATTTTATATAGCAGAAGAGCAAAAAGAACTATTATTACCTTTTGCTAATATTAATAATATATTTGATTTAGATGATTATCCAAACAAGCAAACTAATAAAATTCTTAAAGTTACAGGTTCAGACTTTATGATACTTAATAAGACAGGTATATACTATTCCTTAGTCAGGATCTTACAAAAGAAAAAAAATAAAAAGGTGCCAATGGCAGTTATAGGATGTAATGTTGGTCCATTTGTCAATTCCTTGGCAAGAAACTTAGCAATAAAAGAAATGGAGCAATATAAATTAATAACTGTTAGGGATAAATTTTCTTATGAATTTATTAAGAAAAATACCAAAAAACCGGAAGTATATTATTATCCCGACCTGGTATTTGCCTTACCGGACGAATGGTTACCAAATCATAGGGAAGATGAAGGGCACCTTGGAATATCTGCATATAGAAGAGCTAAAACAAATAATTATAAGGTTTATAAAAAACTTGCAATAATAGCGGACAGGTATATTCAAAAAACTAATAAAAAAGTATTACTTTTTGCTTTTGATATGGAAAATGAAAATGATATATCCGCAGCATTTACTATTAAGGATTTATGTAAAAATAAAGATAAGATAGAAATTATATTGCATAATGATAATGGCGATAACATAATAAAAAATATGGCACGATGCGAACGAATAATAGGGATTAGGTTACATTGTAGTGTGTTAGCAATTCGTATGGGTAAACCATTTATACCAATTATTTATTCAAAGAAAACACATGATTTATTAGATGATTTAAACTATAGAGAAAAAAGATTTAATATAGATAATTTTGAAATTGATGAAGTATTAGAAACTTTATATAAAAGTAAAACATTTAAAATAGATAAAGATATAATAGAAGCAGCAAAAGGACATGTCAAAACCTATAAAAAGATTTTTTTACAAGAAGGATGTTAAAATGAAACCAATAATATCAATAATTATATCTGTATATAATGGAGAAAAAACAATTATAAGGTGTATTAAATCCATAATAGAGCAAACATTAAAAGAAATAGAAATAATAATAATTAATGATGGTTCAACAGATAAAACCAGTCAACTATTAAAAGACATGACAAATAGGGACAATAGAATAGTCGTAATAGAAAAAGAAAATGAAGGGCAAGGTATTGCCCGTACATTAGGCATAAAAAAAGCAAAAGGTGAATATCTTGGTTTTGTAGATGCTGATGATACTATAAATAAAGAAATGTATAAAATTATGCTAACAAAGGCAAAAGAAACAAAAGCTGATATTGTTCAATGTAATATTAATAATATCTTTCCTAACGGAAGAACTATGGTTCAACTTCCTAATATAAATGAAACGATTAAAGTTACAAATAGAAAAAAGTACTTTGCCGAATATATTTTTAAACCGAAGCATAGTTTTGAATGCTGCAACAAGTTAATTAAAAGAGATTTTCTTATTGAAAATAATATTGAATTTGAAGACAATAAAAAGGTATTTGCAGAAGACTTGCTTTTCAACTTGGATTTAGCCTTAAAGCTCAATACAATTACCTTTATAAGTAGCCCCCTATACAATTATTATCAATATGAAGATAGCCATTCCCGAACAAAAGTTATAGAAAAGATAGATAAGCTTTGTAAACTATTTGAAATATTCTATAAAAGGGCAAAAGGAATTAAATATGAAGTTTCTAAAATAGCTGTCCTTATAATAATGTTGAAATTATCACACATTATAGATTTTGACAAAGGGCGGGAAAAGGCAAAACAAACACTTAGGAGACCAGATATAAGAAAATATTTATTCTTATCATTAATAAAGATGAACAGAATTCATCATAAAATATTAATGTTCTTACTTTTATCAATGCCAATGCGTATAAAATTATTTATAATAAGAACTTATTATGCTAATCTTAAGTAAAAGATAATCTACTTAAAGGCAGGTGTTACATTTTGACAAAAAAAGTTACTATTATAGTAGCAGTATATAATGCAGAAGAGACAATAGAAAGGTGCATAAACTCACTACTATCTCAAACA
>CAZRSG010000039.1:0-3751 GCA_964602705.1 uncultured Oscillospiraceae bacterium | reverse complement strand
TCTCAAACATATAAAAATATAGAAATAATAATTATTAATGACGGTTCTACTGATTGCTCGGGTGAAAAAATAGATAGATATTATAAAAATACAAAACAAATTAAGATAATACACCAAGAAAATTTAGGTGTTGCAAATGCAAGGAATAAAGGTTTAAAAAAAGCAAGTGGTGATTATATAATGTTTCTTGACTCAGATGACTACCTAAAAGAAAGATGTTTAGAAGAAGTAATATCAAAATCACGTAAACATAATGTTGATATTACCCGGTTTAAATTTACTTACCTATATAAAAACGGTAGGCAAAAGGTAGAAAAAGATCATTTTCCAAGCGGACGAGTTATAGAAAAAAAAGACTTTCCTAAACTAATATATAATAAGGTTTTAACCGGGATTAAAATAAATTCTATTTGTAAAACCCTATACAAGAAAGAAATAATACAAGATACATTATTCAATGAAGACATGATTACAGCAGAAGATTTAATATTTAATATGGCTGTATTCACCAATGCTAAAAACTTTTTATACCTACCATACCCATACTATTATTACTATAAATCAGGTAAAAGTCTTACGGGTTATGGAATAAGTTTATTTACAAAATATAAATATAATTATCTTCTAACTACCCTTATATTACAATATTTAAAGAAATGGGATATGTATAAGATAAGATATATAATTAAAGCACTTCTTAGACCCTTATATGTTACAATATCAAAAATAAAAAGGAGTGTATTAAAGGATGTATAATATAAGTATACTAAACTTTGCAGACTATTCAGCCCCATATGAAGGAAACTTTATAAAATCTTTAATAAACTTAGAGGAAAAACTAATAAAGAAAAATATTAATTTAGTATACCTATTTCCAAAGCCCACAAAAGAACAAGCTTGGGCACAAGGACTTATAAAAAAACAAAAAAAAATATACTTTTTAACAGGAACTTATTTAAAGGATATATTATTAATTATTAAAATAATGAAAACCCATAAAATTAAAATAATACATACACATTTTTCTACTTTTAAGTATGATGCAATATTAAAGATATCACGAATATTATCAAAAAAACCTACTTATATTAGACATATGCATATGGTTTACAAAAATAAAAACAACTTCCTACTTGAGAAAATAAAAAGGTTTGTTTCAAATGCTGATATAGAAATTGCATGTAGCCAGGTTGCATACAAGGCAATGAAGGATGCTAATTTTAACATAAATAATTTATATCTTATAGTTAATGCTATTGACTTTTTACGGTTAGATAAGTATAAAGAAATTGATAGAAAAGACTTTGCTATATCCAGCCGAGAAAAGATAATCCTAATGTTTGCTTATAACTATTATGTAAAAGGTGTAGATATAGCAATTAAGGCAGTTAAAGAACTTATAAAACAAAATTTTAATATAAGGTTATTAATAATAGTAGCAAAAAATGAAAAGGAAATTTCAAATAGAATAATAGAAGAAGAAGGGGAAGTACCAAATTATATTAACATATTACCGCCAAGAAATGATATAGGGACATACTATAAAATGGCGGATATATTCTTATCAGCAAGCAGAAAAGAAAGTTTTTGTTATGCTATTCGTGAAGCTGCATACCTTGAATGTTTGACAGTAGCCAGCAATATATTAGCACATAAAATGACTGATAAAGATATAACATTTGAAAATGAAAACTATAAGGATTTGGCAGAAAAACTTAAATATGCATTAACTCTTAGGGATAAAGATACTATTACTTTAACACAAAAAGAATTTGTAATAGAACAATATTCAATTGACAAATGGAGTGATGAAATAATAAAATTATACTTAAAACATGCTAAAATGCTTACAAAAATATAAGTAAAAACAGGGAGAGTGGCAAGATATAAGATGAAAAAAGATGTTATTATTGTTGGTGGTGGTGCCTCCGGAATGATAGCTGCTATATCAGCTGCACAAGAAGGTGGTAAGGTAACAATATTAGAAAGAAATTCACGGATAGGGAAAAAAATTTTAGCAACCGGTAATGGTAGATGTAATTTTACCAATATTAATACAGATATATGCCATTATAATGGGCATAATCCTAAATTTGCATATAGTGCCCTATCACAATTTAAGGTTAAAGATACAATAAAATTTTTTGAAAGGCTTGGAATAGGACATAAGGTTGAGGAACTTGGAAAAGTATTTCCTATGTCAGACCAGGCTTCAAGTATATTAGATGTACTTTTATACGAATTAAGCAGGTTAAATGTAGAAATTATATGCAATACATATGTAAAAGATATAACAAAAAGAGTTAATACATACAATATAAAATTATCAGACAATAAAAGCCATGAGAGTGATAGTATAATTCTTGCTACCGGTGGTAAATCAATGCCATCATCCGGTTCAGATGGTAATGGTTACGATTTGGCAAGGAAAATGGGGCATAAAGTTACTGATATATTTCCGGCATTAGTTCAATTAAAATTAGAAGGAGATTATTTTAATAGGATACAAGGAGTCAAAATAAATGCCAGTGCAGAACTAATATATAAAAATAAAAGCTTAAAAAAAGATAAGGGTGATATACTTTTTACAAACTATGGTATATCAGGACCACCCATTCTCCAAATTAGCAGAATGGCAGGGGAATTACTTAATAAAAATAAAGAGGCAAACTTAAAAGTAAGTATTATGGATACATTCACTAAGGAAGAATTAAGAAAGAAAATAAAGCAACGTTTTAAAGAATCATCAGGCAAAACAATAGAATTTAGCTTAGTAGGCCTTATAAACAAAAGACTTATACCAATTATATTAAAAGAAGCAGGAATTAAAGACTTAAAGGTACCGGCTGCAAATATTTCATTACAAGAAATAGAGCAAATTGTAAATATACTTATTAATTGGACTTTCAAGATAAGTGGAACAAAAGGTTGGAATAGTTCCCAAGTAACAGCAGGCGGTATAGATACCAATGAAATTAATCAAACAAGTATGGAGTCAAAAATAGCAAAGGGACTATTTTTTGCAGGTGAAATAATAGATGTGGACGGATTATGTGGAGGTTATAACTTACAATGGGCATGGTCATCCGGTTATATTGCAGGAAAAAATGCAATGATATAGCTATAAAAAATCGGGTATCTTAATTTGAAGTTTATAAAATAAAAACTTTGTATACTTATACTAATCTTTTTCAAAAAATATCCGATAAATAATATAGGAGAAATTAATTCCAAGGAGGGGGTTAAATTGAAAGTCGATAACACATATATTGAAATATCACATAGCTCAGGAGACTTTATTAAAAAAACAGGATTATTAGAATCGGGGAAGATTTTAAACGCAAACAAACTAATGGAGAAAAAAAGGTTAAAACCAGATAGTCTTTCAGTTTCAGAAAATGCAGTTATAAGGGCAATAGAACAAGCAAACAAAGCAGCCCAAGGTATTAATACATCATTTGAGTTTTCTATTCATGAAATGACAAAACAGATAATGGTTAAAGTGATGGATAGGGATACGAATGAAGTTATACGTGAAATTCCACCGGAGAAAATATTAGACCTATTGGCTAAGATATGGGAAATGACAGGAATTATTGTAGACGAAAGGAGATGACAATATTATGATTGATAATATAGCTAATATTATTAACAGTCAAACTCGAATTACCGGGATGGCATCTGGACTCGATACTGAATCTCTTATAATACAGATGCTTAGGCTGGACAACTTAAAAATAGATAGACAAAA
>CAZRSG010000038.1:4293-14992 GCA_964602705.1 uncultured Oscillospiraceae bacterium | reverse complement strand
GTTTGGTGATGAAGAAGGACAGATTCCTATTGATACAATAGCGAGAAAAGCTGAAAATATAAATCTTATGAAAAAGTAATATAACAGAAATATTTTGTTGAAACATGTATAATAAAGCAAAGTGTGTAAGGGGTGTGAATATGAACTCTGAAATTATAATGTATCAAACAGACGATGCTTTGACTAAATTAGAAACTACTTTTGATGGTGATACAGTATGGCTATTATTGGCCAAATGGCAGAATTATTCCAGCAAGATAAGCCTACTATCTCACGACAGATAAAAAATATATTTAACGAAGGTGAACTGACATGAAATTCAGTTGTTGCAAATTTTGCAACAACTGTGCCACCTCATTACTATTTATCCTAACTAGCTTATATAGTTAAGTCTTGTTAACAAGTATCTCATTATATTAAATTAATGATAATTTGAAAAGAATTATATTATGTATCTAAAATATTTGCAAATAGTAAATTATAAAAATTTGAAAAATATAAAATTTACTTTTAACAAAGGCACTAATACAATAATTGGAGAAAATGACTTGGGAAAATCTAATGCTTTAACTGCACTCAGAATTCTATTAGATGATTCGTTTTACTACAATACAATACGATTAAAAGAATCAAATTTTGCAGATTCTCTTGATGATTGGAGAGGACAATGGGAATAAATAAAATTATAAAATTATTAATCCTGGGTTGAAATATTATTTAATGAATGATAGATTATAGTTAAAAGATGTTAATTATATTTACTTAATTTAAAGGAGTGGGTTATGTTATGAAAAAGCTTATATCAATATTACTTATACTTATATTTGTATTCTCAACTGTAATAACATTGGCAAATAATTCTGAAGATGAAATACTTGATATACTATTTACTTCAAATTATTTAAGTGGTCAAGTAGATGCGACAATGGTGTTAAAAGCTAATGCACCATTACCAAAAATTATTGATAATGATGGTATGCAGACTAAAATGCTTTCAAACTTAAAATATAAGTATGATATAAAGTTTAACATGAGTGAAGATAAGAAGAAGATGGAATTAGAAATGGATATGAATATGATTATACCGGAAAGTGACCCAATGGATATTAAATATTGGATAGATTTAGACTTTTCTAACGAAACAGAACCAGTATTTAAAATGATAATGAAAACTCCGGAAGATGATAGATATATGTACATGGATTATATAAATACTAATGGGGATTCAGAATCTATACCTAATATAGAAAACATATTAGATATGGACAAAATTAATCAAATTAATGAGGAATTTATTAATAACATTGATAAGTCTAAAATTATAACAGACTATAAAGACAAGAGATATAAAGTAGTATTAGATGAAAATACTATTAAAGACTTATATAAAAACCTAATACTTTCTATGAGTGATATTTTTTCTAATATTCAAACATTCAATCCCATCACATTTAATGCCGGAACTAATAATAATGGCTTGTCAAATACAGACTTTGAGCAAACAATTATAGATTTTTTTGATAAAATAAAGAATGTGCAGTTATTTGATAAAGATGCAGTTGTAATAGAAGTAGAAATTGACGATGATAATTTAATTAAAAATCAAAAGATGACAATTAATATCAAGACAAATATAGCTAAAGTTATGCAAGCGTTTAATGCTCCCAGTCTTATTATTCCAAAGGAAGATTCAGATATAGATATAAGTTTTATAATGGATATGAACTACAGTAATGTAAATGAAGAAGTAGATATTATATTGCCTGAACTTACAGAGGATAACTCTATTAATATGCTTGAGGGTATGTATGATGTTTATCAGCAAACATTCGAAATTAACGAGGATGATATTAATGTTATAGTTAATAATCAAAAGGTTGATTTTGATGTCGAACCTATAATGCAAGATGATGAAGTTCTTGTACCATTAAGAGCATTTTTAAACTCTATAAATATAAATGGTAATGATATTGGTTATGACAATGGAGTAGTTACTATAAAGTATGGGAATGATATAATAGAATTTGTGATAGATAGTGATATTGCCTATTTTAATGATAAGGACTTCATATTAGATATGCCAGTCATTGAAATTGATGGAAGGACACTACTTCCAGCTAATCTTATAGCAGAAATATTTGAATGCGATGTATTTTGGACACCTTTTGCTGGTAAGGAAAATGAAATAATATCAACAGGAATATTAGAATTTACATCAAAAAGGTAGTCTACTATCGAAATAATGCTTCCTTCTGATACTGATATTATAGATGAAGATGTATTGGAGAAAGTCTCGAATATGATAGGTATCAATGCTAAAGTAGTAAAAGTGCCTGTGGATAATTATAAAGATAAAGATATGTAAATCAATAATTTATATGATAAAATAGTTATTAAAGATAAATATTAATTTACGAATAGAAATAACAGTAGTTAAAGTAAATCATGGGGGGAAAAAATGAGCACAATTATAGATTTGATGTTGGCAATCAGAAGGGAACAACCTATTTATTATCATAAAGATACAAAAAGATTTGATCGTTTTCCATTTACTCAAATAGAAGGAGAAGAAATAGATTTTGATGAATTAATTAGTATTAATGACACGGATAATATTAGGCTTCCATCTTATAGTGAAATTAATCATAAAGAGATTATGAGATTTTATGTTAGAGAATGTGTGCCAAATAAAGAAATCAGGAAACAATTATTTGATATATTAAGACGATATGAATATATAGATGCGTATATAGAGAAGCTTCACGAATTGAATTTATATGATGATTTTACAGATGTTTGTGAAGATATTTACATTCAAATTTTAAAGGAATGGTCTGATGAGAATGATCTTGATATAATGAATAATTAGATATATCTTTATAGTAAATTTAAACATTAAAACGGAATAAGATAACATCTCCATCTTTAACAATATATTCTTTCCCTTCAGAGCGAATTAATCCTTTTTCACGTGCTGCATGTGTTGAACGGTATTGCATTAATTCGTCAAAACTTATAACTTCAGCACGAATAAAGCCACGTTCAAAATCACTATGAATTTTACCGGCAGCCTTTGGAGCTTTGGTGTTTTGCTTAATAGTCCATGCCCTTACTTCAGGTTCACCTGCAGTAAAATAACTAACTAATCCTAATAATTTGTAGCTTGCCCTAATTAACCTGTCTAAACCAAGTTCTTCCATATTTAAATCTTTTAAAAATATATCTTTTTCACTATCATCAAGCTCTGAAATCTCTTGTTCAATTTGGGCACAAATAGTTAGAACTTCAGAATGCTCCTTTAAGGCATAGTTTTTCAATATATTTATTGTTTTATTATCATTAATATTATTGGAAAATTCTTCTTCTGAAACATTTGCTGCATATAATACAGGTTTTAAACTTAATAGAGAGAGGTTTTTTATTATTTTAGTTTCCTCAACATCAAAGTTAATACTTCGAGCTGGCTGTCCTTTTTCCAGAGTATTTTGTATTTGTTTTAATAAATCTAATTCTAATTTATATTTCTTTTCACCTGTTTTTAATAACTTTTCGGTCTTTTCTATTCTTTTTTCAATAATCTCTAAGTCAGCAAAGATTAACTCTAAGTTTATAATTTCTATATCTTTTAAAGGATTTATTGAACCTTCAACATGGGTAATATTATCATCATTAAAACATCTAACAACATGTACTATAGCATCCACTTCTCTTATATGTGAAAGAAATTTATTTCCTAAGCCTTCTCCTTTACTTGCACCTTTTACTAAACCAGCAATATCTACAAATTCTATAGTGGCGGGTGTAACCTTTTTCGATTTATAAATCTCATTGATTTTATCAAGCCTTTTATCAGGAACTGCTACTATCCCGATATTTGGTTCAATAGTACAAAAAGGGTAATTTGCAGATTCTGCACCTGCCTGAGTTAATGCATTAAATAAAGTGCTTTTCCCTACATTGGGTAATCCAATTATGCCAAGTTTCATTAAAATCTATCTCCTATCAAGTACCATAATTAATAACTTATTATAGATAATAGTTATAATTTATAGCTACTATATATTTTATATTTTTTATTTATTGAAAAACAGCAAGTTTTTCTAAGATTTTATTATATATTAAGATAAATATTAGTGCAAGCAGATTTATAATTTGGTATAATAATAATTGAATTAATTAATTAACAATTATAGGGGGGAAAGCTAAGTGTCTAAAACAAATATTCTTGTTGTTGATGATGATTATAATATTTGTGAGCTTATAAGATTATATTTGGAAAAGGAAGGTTTTGAAGTAATAACAGCTCATAATGGCACAAAGGCATTAGAAGTCTTTAAATCCGAGCCTCCATCGTTAGTAATTTTGGACATAATGTTGCCTGAAATAGATGGCTGGCAAGTATGTACAGAAATAAGAAGGGTAAGTAATATACCAATAATTATGTTAACCGCAAAGGGAGAGACATTTGACAAAGTATTAGGACTTGAGTTAGGTGCAGATGATTATATGGTTAAGCCGTTTGAAACTAAAGAATTAGTTGCACGAGTAAAGGCAGTTTTAAGACGATACAATAATAAACTAGATAATGAGATTAAAGAAGTAGTATTTCCTAACTTGGTAATTAATCTTTCAACATATCAACTAAAAGTAAAGGGAAAGGAAATTGATATACCTCCTAAGGAACTTGAACTTTTATATTTCCTAGCATCAAATACTAATCAAGTTTTTACTAGAGAGCAGTTATTGCAAAAGGTATGGGGTTTTGATTATTTAGGAGATTCGCGAACTGTAGATGTGCATATAAAAAGATTGCGTGAGAAACTTACTAATATTCATAATTCATGGCAGTTAAAAACTGTCTGGGGAGTAGGATATAAATTTGAGGTGAAATAAGTGTTTAAGAGCATATTTAGTAAATTATTGTTTGCATATTTTTTAATTATTATAATAACATTTACTATAGTAGGAGTAATGTTATTTAGTCTATTAGAGGATTATGTAACTTCAGAAAAAGAAGAGGTATTAATATATGCAGCAGAAAAGATTAACGAAATAACAACAGTTTTTCTTGAAAACAATAATCCTATTGCCGAACGCTTATATAGAATAAACATAGAGTCCTATGGGGCTAATATTCAATCTTTTATAATAGTGGTAGATATATCAGGAAAAATATTTGCAACATCAAGTTCTCAAAATAGAATTATTGAAGGAGAGAATATAAAAAACAAAGAGCAATTTAAAGAAACTATGCTTGGGAAACAAACAAAAAAAATAGGAACTTTTGAAGGCTTTTTTAATGAAACTGTATTAACTATTGGTATGCCAATACTTTATAATGGAGAAATAGCTGGAACGGTATTTTTAAACTCCCCTATACCTGAGATAAATAAAGTGACATATGATGTATTTAAACTTTTCCTAATAGCAGTATCTGTTGCGATTATTATTGCTTTTTTATTAATATTTTTCTTATCTGACAGGATTTCAAAACCATTGAAGGAGATTAGCAGGGTAGCACGAACCATATCTGACGGAGAATTTGAAAATAGGGTTTGTTCTACATCTAATGATGAAATTGGTGAACTTGCAAAATCATTTAATAGTATGGCAGAATCCTTGCAAAACCTCGAAGATATGCGTAAAAGTTTTGTTGCAAATGTTTCCCATGAATTAAGATCCCCTATGACGACAATACAAGGTTTTATAGAAGGTATTATAGATAAGACAATTCCGGAAAATCAACAATTTCAATATTTGAATATAGTATTAGACGAAACTAAAAGGCTTTCAAGGTTGATTAATGATCTTTTAGATTTATCAAAAATGGAGGCTGGAGAGACACTGTTAGAATATAAAAAGTTTGATATAAATGAATTAATTAGATTAGCAATAATACAATTTGAAAATAGCATTACAAAAAAAGATATATATGTAAATGTAAGCTTTGAAGAGGGACATTCCTATGTTAAGGCAGACAAGGATAGTATTTTTAGAGTTATAAAAAATTTACTTGAAAATGCAATAAAGTTTTCAAATTATGGGGGAGAAATAGATATATCAGTTGAAATAAAAGTTAATAAGATATATATTTCGGTTAAAGACAATGGTGTAGGAATTGAAAAAGAAGAATTAAAATATATATGGGATAGATTTTATAAAACTGATAAATCAAGAAGTGAAGATAAAACTGGAACTGGGCTTGGCCTGTTTATTGTTAAAAATATTATTAATCAGCACGATCAAAATATTTGGGTTGAAAGTGAAGGGGGTAAATATACTATATTTAAATTTTCACTTGAAAAAGCTTAAAAGTTTACAATATGTTCATACTTTTTTAAAAAATATGTTTTATTATAATTATATATAAAAGAAATTTTACAAGGAGGTTATTACAATATGAATGAAAATAATAAATTTCAATGGTATAAGGATGATTTTCAAGAAACATTAGTAAAAAAGGAAGATAACAATTATAATAATCCCGAATGTTTTTATTCTGAGAGCATTATAGAAAAGAAAAAAAAGAGGAAAAAGGTTACTTTAAATCGGAAACGAGTAGCTATAATTAGTTTAATTGTAGGTATTATTATATTTGGTAGTACACTAGCTTTTATTAATCCAATAATAAAAGATAATAATTCAAAGCCTGCAGAAATGGCAATAGCTGCCGATGATTCACAAGAAGAAGATCTTGAAGTTGAAAATAAAGCTATTGAATTAAATGATACTAGTAGGAAGGAATTAACAGTTAAAGACATCAATAAAAAAGTTGGTCCTGCTGTTGTAGGGATTGTAAATAAAGGACAATCAAATCCTTTTATGATGAGGCAGTCTATACAGCAAGGTAGTGGATCCGGCATTATAGTTAGTCAGGATGGTTATGTTGTTACTAATAATCATGTAATTGAAGGTGCTGAGGAAATAAGCGTTATATTTCATGGTGGGGCTTCTAACAAAGTATACGAAGCTAAATTAATAGGTAGGGACACTAGAACAGACTTAGCTGTTATTAAAATAGATGCACAAGATTTACATTATGCTGAGTTTGGCAAATCATCAACACTTGAGGTCGGGGAATTAGCCGTAGCGATTGGTAATCCATTAGGACAGGAATTTGCAGGTTCTGTAACTGCCGGTGTAATAAGTGCTTTAAATAGATCTATGACAATAGGGGATAGGCAGCTTAATTTAATTCAAACTGATGCAGCAATAAACCCCGGAAATTCAGGGGGACCTTTAGTTAATTCTTATGGTGAGGTAATAGGTATAAATACTGCCAAGATTTCTGTAACTGGGGTAGAGGGTTTAGGTTTTGCTATACCCATTGACGAGGCTAAACCTATAATTGATGAACTTATAATTAATGGTTATATTACCGGTAGACCCTTGATTGGTATAAGTGGGCGGGTAATAACACCTGAAATTTCAAAAATGTATAACTTACCTGAAGGAATTTATGTGGTAGAAGCTGCACCATATAGTGGGGCAGAAAGAGCTGGCATTCAACCGGGTGATGTTATTTTAATGTTTAATAAAAAGTCAGTTAAAGATATAGATGAGCTGAATAAAATGAGGGATGAGCATAAAGCCGGTGATGTTGTAACTATAACAGTTAATCGTGAAGGCAAGGTAATGGAGTTTAATGTGACACTTACAGAAGAAAAAAATTAACAATAATTTTAGTAACAAATAATTTAAAATAAAAACAGGGAAAGTCTATTAGGACTATCCTTGTTTTTATTTTAGCTAAAATTCGACAAAGATTTAACATTTTGAAGACAAAAACTATATTATATGATATAATTACTTTATAACGTGTGGGACTAAAGTCCTATTATATAAAACAAAAGATTTCTATGCTCAGCATAGGCAATTTTAAAAAAATCTGTACTTAGTATTTCTTGTTATAAAATAAAATAAGTGGAATTACATCCAAAGGTATGTTATAATTATATATAAATAATAAAGATTTTAAAGTAATGAAACATATTATTAAAGATATGTTTTAAAAGTGAAAGGTTGGTGAGAATTTGGACTTTGAACATAGAAGATGTAATATTAACCCATGGCATGATTTCGAACCCGAAAGGATAAATAAAAACAGATTCTTAAGTGTTATAGAAATACCCAGGGGGGGTAAAAAGAAATATGAGCTTGATAAAAGAAGTGGAATGTTAATATTAGATCGTATTTTGTTTACTTCTACACACTATCCTTCAAATTATGGCTTTATACCACGAACATTATCAAAGGATGGGGACCCCCTTGACGTGATGGTATTATGTCAGGAAAACCTTGACATAATGACAATAGTTGAATGTTATCCAATAGGTGTGTTAAAAATGATAGATAATAATAAAACAGATGAAAAAATTATTGCAATCCCATTTGGAGATCCTTCCCATAACACCTATAATGATATAAATGAATTACCGGAACACATATTTCTTGAGACTAAACACTTTTTTGAAGTATATAAATACCTTGAAAATAAAGAAACTTTTGTTGAAGAAATTTGTGGTCGTAAGGAAGCAGAAGCAACAATTGAAGCTGGTATTATAAAATATAATAATAAGTATGTCAATATTTAAAAATTAAAAGCAGAATAAAGATAATAACTGTAGCTATTAAAATATATAATAATTAAAGTAGTTTATTTATAATAAAAGTCCATATATCATATACACTAGGATAAATGGCTTTTATTTTATCTTTAAGTAATTTTTAATTTATTAATATAATAAAATTTTGTTTATATATAATCAAACAAGGGTAAATTTAAGAAGGTCTTTAGTTTTTAAGGGGTAGGGGGAAACAATAAAACCTAGTTTAGATTATGCAAGGGGATGAAAGATATGTTTAAGAAACTATTATTTATATTTATTAGTTTTTTTATCATTTTAAAGATAACAATTCCTGTAAATGCATTTTTACCTTTAACGGAAGAGGAAAGAGAATATATTGAAAAGGCAAATATAATCAAGGCAATATCTTCTGATGGTGTAGCCCCTATACAGTATACCAATCTAAAGGGTGAGGTGCAAGGCATTACAAAAAGAGTGCTTGAGGAAATATCTAATATGACGGGATTAATATTTGAATGCAAACTTTATGATTCTATTGAAAAGATTTATAATAGTGATTATGATATACTTTTTGGAATTCCTGATACATATGCTCCTGAAGGTATTGTTTTATCAAAACCTTTTTTAAAAACAGAAACAATACTATATATAAATGCATCCTTAGACTCTAATAAATTAGAAAATAAAAGATATGCAGCTATAAAAGGGGCGGCACTACCTAAAGGAATAAAGGAAGAAAATGTTCTTTATTATGAGACAAGAGAAGCAAGTTTAAATGCTGTTGAATCAGGTGAAGCTGATTATGGTTATGGGAATGCATATTCTGTATCATTTTATACATTGCAAAATGGCTATAAAAACATTATGTCAATTCCAAAGGGTATAGAGAATAGAGAATATTGTATTGGTGTGCCTATCGGAAATGATTTGTTATTATCTATTTTTAATAAATCCCTTGATGCAATTGACGATAGTCAAATGCAAACATTAATTCTTGATGTTACATCAAAAGTCGATAGAAAGATCACCCTTTCTATGGTGGCGGATGTATATGGAGGAATAATTTTTAGGATAGCATTTGCTCTAATAAGTATATTATTATTAAGTGTTTTTTATAGTATTAGTGTAAATAATAAATTAAAAATGGAAATTAAGAAAAATGAGATATTATCACAAATATCTAATGAGTACATGTATGAATACCATGTAAAACTAAAATATTTAGAGTTATCTGAAAAATGTATGCAATTATTTGGAGATAATGGAGAATTTAGTGAGGCAGCGGTTAGATTAAAACATTTTTTATTAAAAAAGAAGGCAAATAATAAAGTTGCAATGATTAAACTCCCACTTGTTAACGGTCAAATGGGTGTATTTAAAACAATTAGCTCAAGGGTATATGACAGTAAGGGTAAGGTCCATTCTATTGTTGGTAAATTAATAGATATAAGTGAAGAAATAAAAGAAAAAGAACGTCTTATTAAAAAGTCACAAATTGATGGATTAACAGGCTTATATAATGCAATAACAACTAAGGAATTGATAATAAGTAGTATAAAAAATAAAGATAAAGAAAAGTTAGATGCATTTATAATAATAGATTGTGATAACTTTAAAAAAATAAATGATGATTATGGTCATTTAGCTGGAGATAAGGTTTTAAAAGATATAAGTAAAACTTTAAAATCTTCTTTCAGAAGTACTGATATTGTAGGGCGAATAGGGGGAGATGAATTTTGTATCTATATGAATGATATACCTTCAGAAAAGTTTGTTAAAATAAAATGCAAGGAATTATTAGATTTAATTCAAAAGACAAATAAAGATTTTTATATATCATTAAGTATAGGGATATCTTTTGTTACCACAAATGATTCGTATGAAGATATGTTTAAAAAGGCAGATACCGCCTTATATCGGGCTAAAAGTAAGGGGGGAGCAAGAGTTATAGTATATGATAAGAAACAAGACATTTAACAGGTAAATAGAAATAAAAAAAGTTAAACTTAATTATAATTTATCGTGATTAAGCTTAACTTATAAAAACACATAATATTATTTATATGTTTTAGTTATTTTATTATAAAGTTTTGTAATATCTTGTAAAACAT